>JAZKZC010000036.1:0-8464 GCA_045612465.1 Eubacteriales bacterium | reverse complement strand
CTTATGACAAAGCCGCCGTGAGGGATGCTGCTGTGGTTGCGCTTCAGCTCCTCAAGTGAGATGAAATGAACGGCCGTTTCGTAATCAGCGAAATAATTGGGCATTTCCTTTATTTCTTTTTCTATTCTCGCTGTGTCAGCGCCGTCCTTCGCCACAACAAAGCACTCACGTCTGTGTTTTTCGCCCGTTGAAAGTGAGGGACACGCGCCGCTTCTTACAGCTTCGAGCGCTTCATCTATCGGTATGGTGTACTGTCTTGCATCAAGCACGCCGTCTATTCTGCGTATTGCATCAGAATGGCCCTGGCTCACACCCTTGCCCCAGAACGTGTAATCCGAACCGCAGGGAAGTACAGCCTCCGAGTAAAGACGGTTAACTGAAAACATTCCCGGATCCCAGCCTGCGGAAATAACCGCAACCTTGCCCGATTTTTGTGCTTCGCTGTCAACGCTTGCAAAATGCTGCGGGATATTCGCGTGTGTATCAAAGCTGTCAACAAGACAGAAGCTTTTTGCAATTTCGGGAGATTGTACGGGAAGGTCTTTTGCACTTCCTCCGCAAAGTATCATAACGTCTATTTTGTCCTTGTATTCGGATATTTCACTGTCCGAGCATACGAGGGCTGTTTTTGTGTTTATTTGAACGGTTTTCGGATCGCGTCTTGTGAAGACTGCAACAAGTTCCATATCGGTGGAATTTTTAATGGCACATTCTACACCGCGTCCAAGATTTCCGTAGCCGTATATACCTATTTTTATGCTCATAATCATCACTCCGTAGTTAAAAATATATAATATTATATCATAATTCTTTTTTTATTTCAAGAATTTGATAAAAAATATATTAAAATTGTTTTTTTTTATTGCAATATTCACAAAAATGCGATATAATTACATTGTTCAAAGGAGGATATTACTATGACAAAAAAACTTTCAGGGCGTTTTTGGCTATCGCTCGTTTTATTCGGACTTATGGGGCAGATCGCATGGGTCGTTGAAAATATGTATTTCAACGTATTCATATACAAAATGTTTTCGGCGAGCGCTTCGGATATTTCTTTTATGGTCGGCGCAAGTGCCGTGTGCGCGACACTTACAACGGTGTTTATGGGCGCGCTTTCCGATAAGATAGGTAAAAGAAAAATGTTTATCTGCGGGGGATATATCCTCTGGGGTTTATCGATTTTTTCTTTCATTTTTATGAAAGAAGACATTATTTCATCCGCTTTCCCGTTTGTAACGTCAGCCGCGGCTGTATGCGTCACGCTTACTATCGTGCTTGACTGTGTTATGACGTTTTTCGGTTCTACAGCAAACGATGCCGCATTCAACGCGTGGCTTACGGAAAGCACGAATGACCTCAACCGCGGTGCGGCCGAGGGCGTAAACGCAATGATGCCGCTGGTCGCTATCCTTGCCGTTTTCGGCGGTTTTATGGCATTTGAACTGGATAAGAGCGAAAGCTGGACGCTCATATTTATAATCATCGGTATCGCCGTAACAGCTATAGGTATCATCGGTATTTTCACGATAGATGACAGTAAGACTGTGAAGACAGACGAAAAGTATTTTAAAACGGTAATATACGGCTTCCGTCCGTCAACTATCAAGGCAAATCCCGCACTTTATATTTATCTTTTGGCATTCATTCTGTTCAATATATCAATACAGATATTTATGCCTTATCTCATTATTTATTACGAAGTATCGCTCGAAATGAAAGGTTACGTTCTTATAATGGCACCTGCAATAATTCTTGCATCGGTCGTTACGGCATTCTGGGGAAGGTTCTACGATAAGAAGGGCTTTGGCATTTCGGCGTTGTTCTCGCTCGTATGGCTTTCTGTCGGATACATATTTCTGTTCATATTCAAATCGACGGTTCCCGTGTTCATCGGCTCGCTCTTTATGATGTGCGGATACCTTTCGGGTATGGCTGTATTCGGTGCAAAGATAAGAAGCTATATTCCCGAAGGAAAAGCAGGTATGCTTCAGGGCGTGCGTATATTCTCACAGGTGCTTATTCCCGGTGTCGTAGGCCCGTTTATAGGTAAAACAGTGCTTGCAAACGCTGAAATTTTAACAAACAACGACGGTACAACGTCATTTATTCCCAACAGCAACATATTTGCAGCAGCTCTCGTTTTGTCAATCGCAACAGGCTTGTTCCTGATTTTTTACAACGAGATTGCCAAGAGAAACAGCAAGAAATAATTGCAGCTTTATTTGCAGATTAATCGTATTATCGCATCAATATGATAAAATCATCAATATTCTACAGAAGGGAATTCCATTAAATGCATATAAATAAAAAGTACAGGCTGCTTTCTTTTATTACGGCGATGCTTTTGTTGACATCGTGCGCAGGCGGTGACGTTGTAACGACGGATTCCGCAAGCGACAGCCGGGCAGAACAGACAACACTGGACACAGGCTCCGAGGAGGCAGTGTCAAGCGGTGAATTTGAAGCTGCAGACTTTACGGCAGACGGCGGAAATTTCACGGCAAAATTCGTATCTGTAAATGATTTTGACGGTGAAGTATCGTTTTCATTGACTGACGGCACTGACACGGTTAAAGATTCAAAAAAAATCACCATTAAGGCGGGAGAATCCTGTGAGTTTACGGGAGAAGCGTCCTTCCTTTCGGCTGACTTTACGCTTGCGTTTTCATCAAAGCCTGGCGGCGGTGAAGGCGAGGACCTGAAAATAGAGTTCAAAAACGGACTCGTTCAGCTTTCGGAAGATTCCGTTGACCTCGTAATAGATGCCATGACTCTTGAAGAAAAGGCAGCTCTCGTCGTTTCGTTGCCCGCCGAAAGGGCGATGGCAGCAAATACGTATTCCATTGAACGCCTTGGCGTTCCGTCGATACAGTTCGCTGACGGCCCTGCAGGGTTGCGTCTTGACATTGCCACTATCGGTTATCCTACGGGCACGACTCTTGCTTCCACCTGGAATAATGCAACGGTGCAGAAAATAACGGAGTATCTTGCTGATGACTGCGATACCTTCGGTGTTGAAATATTGCTTGCACCCGGACTTAATATACAAAAGGAAATATTCGGCGGACGTAACTTTGAATATTTCTCCGAGGACCCGTATCTCACGGGTATGCTTGCAAGCGCGTACACGCTCGGCTTGCAGTCGAAGGGCATCGGTGTCTCGCTTAAGCACTATGCGGCAAACAATCAGGAAACGGCAAGAGGTGTCGTATCCTCAAAGGTAACGGAGCGCGCGCTTCGCGAGCTTTATTTGAAAGCCTTTGACTATGCGGTTGAAAACTCCGATCCTTATACGGTGATGACGTCGTATAACAAGATAAACGGTAAATATACGTCAACCCGCGGAGATCTTATCAGTATACTCAGAGATGAATTCGGTTTTGACGGCTGCGTTCTCAGTGACTGGGAAGCAAGCGGTTCAAGGGACGGTATGATAAAAGCAGGAAACGATATGTACTGCGGTTCAAGGGATGTTGCCACAGACGTTCAGGAGATCATACGCCTGGTGAGAACAAAGAATATAAAAATCGAAAATCTCGACAGCTGTTGTAAAAATGTTCTTGAACTTGTTGTAAGAACAGGTGCGGACTTTTCTCAGCAAAGATTCCCCGGTCGGGCGAGAAACAGAAGCGAAAAAGTGACCGCTGTACGTGCAGCGGGAGCAGAGGGAATGGTGCTTCTGAAAAACGAAGGAAATACACTTCCCATAAATAATACGTCCGTTGCGGTATTCGGAAACGCATCTTACGTTACCGAGCATGGCGGCTACGGCGCAGGCTCTGTCGTTGTAGCAGGTGTCATAAGTGTTTATAACGGACTTAAAAATGCCGAGGGCATAACTGTAAATGCCGACGTCGCGGCTCTTTATTCAGGTTGCAGAAAGCACCCTCACGTTCTTACACCCGAAGCGAATCCCACAAACGATGAGCTTGAGGTGGTAATCACAAGAGATATTGCAAAGAAAGCAGCTGAAGAATCGGAGTATGCAATCTTCACCGTTTCAAGAATGACGATGGAGGGGGCAGACCATACAGACAGACGGGGCGACTTCAGACTTAACGTAGTTGAAGAAGAAGCGCTTACGTATATTTCCGAGGAATTCCACGCGAAGGGCAAAAAGGTCATAGTTCTCATTAACACGGGTAACCCGATTGAGGTGGCATCGTGGAGAGATATGGCTGATGCTATTATTTACATCGGTCTTCCCGGTGAACAGGTGGGTAACTCTGCGGCAGATGTATTGACAGGTGCCGTGAATCCGTCAGGTAAGCTGACGTCAACGTGGCCCGTTTCGTATTCCGATACACCGTGCTCTGAATATTTCCCCGGAAATACGACGGAAACCGTATATTATGACGATATATACGTCGGATACCGTTACTATAAGACGTTCAATGTTGAAACGGCGTATGAGTTCGGTTACGGACTTTCATATACGACGTTTGAATATTCCGACTTTACCGTTAACGAGGGTAACGACGGCATAACACTTTCCGTCAAGGTTAAAAATACGGGCAGTGTTGCGGGAAGCGAAGTTGTACAGTTCTACGTTACAAAGCCAGACGGTAAAAATGAGCACCCCGTAGCAGAACTTGTCGGATACGGCAAGACGTCAATTCTGGAAGCGGGAAGCGAAGAAACCATCACGGTAACGGTTACTGACAAGGAGCTTATGACGTACGTCACAAGCGATTCCGCGTGGATAGTTGAAAAGGGTGAGTACAAGTTCTCCGTAGGCGCATCTGTCGATGACATAAAGTTTGACAAGAGCGTGACGAAAGCGGCTGAAACCCTCGTTCTTGATACGGAAAACGCGTGCGAACCGTTGGAAAGCTTTGACATAATCACAAAGGAAACACCCAAGAAGACCGAAAATCTCGGCGAGAACCTCGCGCTTGATAAGCCTGTAAAGGTAAGCGGTCAGGAAGCGGGATGCGAATCGTTTTATGCAACTGACGGCTCTGTCGGAACGAGATGGAGTGCTCTCGGCACGACGTCAGAGAAATACTGGATAACGGTTGATCTTGGCGAAGTGAAAGACATCTCGAAGATAAAGATAAATTGGGAATCCAATGCCAAGGAAAACTTTACTGTCAAGGTGTCGAGCGACGAGCAAAACTGGACGACACTCAAAAAGGTCGAATACAGTAGTATTACGGTTAACGAATGCAGCGGTACAAGCGCGCGCTATGTAAGAGTTGAAGGAAAAGCAGGCGGATTTTTCTCGATATATGAAATAGCCGTTTACGGTGAATAAAATAAAAGGCAGGCTCATTTGCGAAAAGTGAGCCGCCTTTTTACTTACAAAATTATGATATTTCACCGTTTGTTTTGTTGAACTCCGAACCGTCTACGTTAAGCGTGTCGCCGTTCACAAAATAGGGAACGGCGGAATGTTTCGTACTGTTTTGTAAGAACAGTTTTTCGCCGTCCGTATAAAATTTATATTCGGTGCCGTTTATATAAGCCGTTCCGTTTTCAAATTTCCATACGGTGTCAAATCTTTTCCACTGTCCGTCGATGTCGGAGGATTTGCCCTGACATCCCGTAACGGAGGAAAAAATTAAAAAAATGAGTAAGAAAATGAATAGTCGCATAAAAAACCTCCGACAATATTATTCGTCGGAGGTGTCTTTTGTATGCGTCAGTAAAAGGTCTGAAAAACGTGCAAAATCTGCAACGGAGAGCTTTTCTCCGCGTACGTCGCGCGGAAGTCCCATTTCTTCAAGTATGTCGCCGACGTCGGTTTTTGAAATTCCCGCCGTGTTTGAAACGGCATTTGAAAGCGTTTTTCTGCGCTGTAAAAATGCGGATTTTATTATTTTGAACATCAATTCTTCGTTTTGAGGCTTAACGGGTTTTTCTGTATAAAGTGACAGCTTAACGACGGTAGAATCGACCTTGGGTGCAGGCATAAATGAACCTGCCGATACGTTAAACAGCTTTTTTGCTTCCGCATAATATGCAACCGATGCAGTTATCGCACCGTATTCGGCGCTTCCTGCTTTGGCGCAAAGTCTGTCCGCAACTTCTTTTTGTATAAGTATCGTAATGCTTTTGAGTCTTGCTGAGGATTCAAGAAGCTTCATGACGATGGGCGTTGTGATGTAGTAGGGAAGATTTGCGCACACGCAAACGTCCATTCCATCAAAATGTTCGTTTATAAGCTCATTTATATCGAAATCCATAACGTCGCCGTTGATTACGGTCACGTTGTCGTATTCGGAAAGAGTAGTGTCGAGCACGGGCAAAAGACGCGTGTCTATCTCGATAGCCACAACTTTTTTGAATCTTTCGGCAAGCTTCGACGTAAGCGTACCGATGCCGGGGCCAATCTCAATAACTCCGCATTCGGTATCATCCTCGCACATTTCCGCGGTTTTTGTCGGGACGCTTTCGTTAACGAGAAAGTTCTGACCGTATTTTTTTAAAAAGGTCAGCCCGTTTTCTTCCATTAATTTTTTGACATAAGATATATCTGTAAGTTTTGGCATAATACTCCTTGGTTTTTTTTACACAATTTTCCGAAATCATATTGACAAAACAGAAAAAAGATGCTATAATTCATTCCGTTGTAACGATTATACCACGTATTTTCGATTTGTCAACACCTAAATTTGCTGGTGTGGCGCAGGGGTAGCGCAATTGATTCGTAATCAATAGGCCGAGGGTTCAAATCCCTCCACCAGCTCCAATGAAAACTGAATATTTTGAGGGAGTAGTTTGCGCTTAAAGCGTTCGATAAGTCAACATCCCCGGCGAAAGCTTGGTTTATCATTAAAAAATGAGACTCATACATTGAAAAATGTATGAGTCTTTTTTGAATATTACGGCAAATATTATATGAAAGGGTATGAATATGAAGTATTATTTCGAAAATGCCGACAAGACTTTAGAGTCATTAAACACGTCAAAAAACGGACTTACCGCAAGTGAAGCTCAGGTAAGACTGGAGAAGTACGGAAAAAATAAATTAAAGGAAGCGAAAAAAGAATCGCTTGTTCATAGATTTTTAAAGCAGCTTGCCGATCCTATGACGATAATTCTTATCGTTGCCGCGGCGGTTTCGGCATTTCTCGCCATCGTTGAGGGCGAGGGCGGCGAAGGCTTTACCGATGTTTTCATCATCGGCGCGGTCGTTATAATAAACGCGGTCCTCGGTGTCGTTCAGGAAAGCAAAGCCGAAGCGGCAATCGAAGCCCTTCAGGAAATGACAGCCGCAAACGCAAAGGTTATGCGCGACGGCATTTTAATACACGTGAAAACGGATGAGCTTGTACCCGGTGATATCATAATCCTCGAAGCGGGCGACTCTGTTCCCGCCGATGCAAGACTTATAGAAAGCGCAAGCCTCAAGGCTGAAGAAGCGGCGCTCACAGGCGAAAGCGTTCCCGTTAACAAGATCGCCGATGCGCTTCCCGTTTGTGAAAACGTTCCCCTCGGCGATAGAAAAAATATGGTATATATGGGCTCAACTGTCGTATACGGCAGGGGTATTGCTGTCGTTACCGAAACGGGTATGAACACCGAAATGGGTAAGATCGCCGACGCGCTTGCAAATGCAAAGGAAGGCAAAACACCCTTGCAGATGAAGCTTGCGGAGCTTTCAAAGATATTGACGTACCTCGTTATAGGTATAAGCGTATTTATATTCCTTTTCGGCTTCTTCACGACCGAAAATGCTTGGAATGAGCTTATGAGCGGTAAGCTCGACATATTGCTTGACTCGTTTATGGTTGCCGTTTCGCTTGCCGTTGCCGCAATTCCCGAAGGACTTGCAACGGTCGTTACCATTGTACTTTCAATGGGCGTTACGAAGATGTCAAAGCGAAATGCGGTTATAAGACAGCTTACAGCGGTTGAAACGCTCGGCTGTACGCAGATAATCTGTTCTGATAAGACGGGTACGCTCACGCAGAACAAGATGACGGTGGTTAAGGAAGTAACGAAAAATTCCACGCTCCTTGCCAAATGTATGGCACTTTGCTCCGATGCTGTTCTTGATGAAAAAAAGGAAGCAACAGGTGAGCCGACAGAGTGTGCGCTTGTAAATTACGCATATAAGCTCGGACTCGAAAAGGGAATCGTTGAAGCCGATATGATGAGAGTAGGCGAGCTTCCGTTTGATTCCAACAGAAAAATGATGACTACCGTTCACAAAAACGGTGAAAAATATATTCAGTTTACAAAGGGTGCTCCCGATGAAATCCTGAAGCACTGCAAGTATTATCTCGACGGTGAAAACGTTGTTCCTCTTACCGATGATATCATCGAAAGAGTTGCATCTGAAAACAAAAATATGGCTGATTCCGCTCTGCGCGTGCTTTCGGGCGCTTACAGAGTGTATGATGAAATGCCGAGTGAGCTTTCCTGCGAAATCAATGAAAACGAGCTTATATTTATCGGTCACTACGGAATGATAGACCCCGTCCGTCCCGAAGTCAAAGCGGCAATAGCACAG
>JAZKZC010000035.1:0-7297 GCA_045612465.1 Eubacteriales bacterium | reverse complement strand
ATGTTCCTTATGAACTACAGCACGGAAAAGGGCTGGCACGATCCGAGAATCGTTCCCTACGCTCCGCTTGAACTCGAACCCTCCGCAATGGTATTCCACTATGCGCAGGAAATGTTCGAGGGTATGAAGGCATACAAGACACCCGACGGCGGTGTTCAGCTTTTCCGCCCCATGAAGAACATTGAACGTATGGCAAACACAAACGACAGACTTTGTATTCCCCAGATCCCCAACGAGGACGTGCTTCAGGCAATCACAGAAACAGTTCTCTTTGACGAAGAATGGATCCCCACAACTGTCGGCACATCGCTCTACATCAGACCGTTCATCATCGCAACGGATCCCATGCTCGGCGTTCACCCCTCACACACATACATTTTCTGCATCATTCTTTCCCCCGTTGCGGCTTACTACGCAGAGGGCATCAACCCCGTTAAGATATTCATCGAGCGTGAATATGTACGCGCTGTAAAGGGCGGTACAGGTTATGCAAAGGTCGGCGGTAACTACGCTGCATCTCTTAAAGGTCAGGAAAAGGCAAACGCGCTCGGTTACTCACAGGTTCTCTGGCTTGACGGTATCAACAGAAAGTACATCGACGAAGTCGGCGCAATGAACGTATTTTTCGTTATCGGTGACGAGGTTATCACACCTGCGCTTGACGAGGGTAACATTCTTCCCGGTGTTACAAGAGCATCTTGTATCGAGCTTCTCAAGAGCTGGGGCGTAAAGGTTTCCGAAAGACGTCTTTCCGTTGACGAGCTTTACGAAGCTTACGACAAGGGCGAGCTCAAGGAAGCATTCGGTACAGGTACGGCTGCCGTTATCTCCCCCATCGGCTCACTTGACGACGAAAACAAGAAGGCTGTTGTCAACGACGGCAAGATCGGCGCTATCTCACAGAAGCTTTACGATACTCTCACGGGTATTCAGTGGGGCACTGTTGCTGATCCCTTCGGCTGGACAGTAAAGATCAAATAAGCTTTGGAATTTATAATAAACAAAGAACAGGAAGGGCTGCTGCGTGATTTTCTCCGTCAGCAGCTCTCGCTGTCAAATGCAGAAATAACGCGGCTTAAACAAAAGGAAAACGGAATCACCGTAAACGGCGAGCATAAGACGGTAAGATATATTCTGAAGTGCGGCGACGTTCTTTTCCTTGACACAGGTGACGGCGGCGCAAGCGAAAATATCGTCCCTGCCGAAATGGAGCTTACCGTGCTTTTCGAGGACGGGCATATAATTGCCCTCGATAAGCCGCACGGCGTACCCACACATCCGTCGCACGGACATTTTACCGACACGCTTGCAAACGGTCTTATGTATTATTTTTCGCAAAAGGGTGAAAAATGCTTATTCAGAGCAGTCAACAGGCTTGACCGTGAAACCTCGGGCATCGTTCTGTGCGCAAAGAACGCATTTGCCGCATCGCGTTTGTCGGAAAATATGCAAAAGGGACTGTTTACAAAAACTTATTTCGCTGTCGTTTCGGGAAAAATACCCGAAAACGGCACGGTCAACGTAAACATAAAACGAAAGGAAGAAAGCGTCATTTTCCGCTGTGTGTGCGGTGAAAACGAGGGCAAGCACGCCCTGACACGTTACAAAAGGCTGTCGGAAAACGGCAGATATTCACTTGTCGAGCTTACGCCCGTCACAGGCAGAACGCACCAGCTCCGTGTCCATATGGCGCACCTCGGTGCGCCCATCGTCGGTGACACGCTTTACGGCGAAAATGACGGACGAAAGCTGATGCTCCACGCAGGGGAGCTTTCGTTTCCGCATCCCGTGACAATGGAAAAAATCACCGTTCGCTCACCCATTCCCGAAAGATTCAAGGATATATATGAAGATTTTTAAAAAAATAAAAGAATACGTACCGACTCCCGCGCTTATAATTTACTGTGTCTTCATTTTCGGACTTTTCGTTGCGCTTTTCTCCCGTCTGAGCACACCGTTTGCGGACTTCTGGAACGAAAACATCGCGTCGGTTTTGCGTCTTATCCTTGCGTATTTAACGACGCTTCTGCCGTTTTCGCTTGCCGAATATTTGCTTTTGTGTCTGCCCGTCATAATGGTGTCGCTCATTGTATACGCATTTAAAAACACGGTGCAAAGCACGAAAAAAACGGTAAGATTCATAACGGGTATGGTGTCGAGTGCGTGCCTCATCTTCTCCATTCTTTTTATAAATCTTACCCCGGGATATTTTTCCACCCCCGTGGATGAAAAATTGGGACTTGAAAAGCTTCCCGTATCGACGGAGGAGCTTTACGAAACGTCTTTGTATCTTCTTGGAAAGGCAAACGAGGAAGCGGAAAACGTCAGGTTTATATACAACTCGTTTTCCGTTATGCCGTACACGTTATCGGAGCTTGCGGATAAGATAAACGAATCGTATAAGGGTGTCTGCGAAAAATACGGTTTTATTCAGAATATGTCCGTAAACGTCAAGCCCGTCGCACTTTCCGAGCCGTGGACTTATACTCATATAGCGGGCGTTTACACGTTTTTCACAGGCGAGGCAAATATAAATATCAATATGCCCGACTTCACGCTTCCGTTCACGGTTGCCCATGAAATGGCGCATCAAAGGGGCATTTCACGTGAGGATGAGGCGAATTTCATAGCCTTCCTCGTCTGCATAAATTCAAGTGATGCTTATATAAGATACAGCGGATATATTTCCGTTTACGAATATACGTCCTCCGCGCTTTATTCCTCGGATAAAGAAACGTATTTCGAGGTGCTTAAAACTATGTCACCCGAAATAAGGTCGGAGCTTATTGCATACAATAACTTTTTTGAAAAGTACGAGGAAAACGTCGCCGAGGAAATAGTCGGCGGTATCAACGATGCGTATTTACAGCAGCAGGGACAGAGTGCGGGTATAAAGTCCTACGACCTTGTGACGGACCTTGCCGTGGCGTATTATAAGAAGTATATAAAATAGGAAAAACGTGTTCGTTTTTACACAAGCAGTCTGTGGATACACTGCACTCATTATACACCGCTGTGCGGTGTATGCGCCCTACGCCCGTGTGCGGCAGGCACGCATGCCGAGGGGGGACGGGCGGGGCGCTGTTTTCATTTGTTATTTATTGCGTTTTTCTTTGAAGGTGATGATAATTACACCCCAAAACGTCAAAATATTACCTCTTGCGTTGCAAATATTGCTTTTTATTCTGCAATTATTGACAAACTCAACAATTGGTGATATAATTAAAATACAAATTCTTTGAATTATAAAGGAGAAAATTGATATGGGACTTATCAAAGCATTGACAGGCGCCGGCGGCGGTGTTCTTGCAGACCAGTGGAGAGAGTATTTTTACTGTGACTCTCTTGAAGCAAACGTTCTCGTTAAAAAAGCATCAAAGCGTACGTCTTCGCGTTCTTCAAACACCAAGGGCGAAGAAAATATAATATCAAACGGTTCAATTATCGCAGTTGCAGACGGTCAGTGTATGATGATCGTTGAGCAGGGTAAGGTAGTTGAAATATGTGCAGAGCCCGGTGAATTTACATACGACACTTCAACAGAACCGTCCATATTCTACGGCGGACTCGGTAAGGGTATAATCGAATCCTTCAAGACATTCGGCAAGCGTTTCACGTTTGGCGGCGATGCAGCGAAGGATCAGAGAGTTTACTACTTCAACACGAAGGAAATAATGGGCAACAAATTCGGCACACCCGTTCCGATTATGTTTGACGTCGTAAACAAGGAAGTAGGTATCAGAAGAACCGTTCAGGTAAGATGTAACGGTATTTACTCCTATATTATCCAGAACCCCATTCTGTTCTATGCAAGAGTGTGCGGAAACGTTGCAGACGAATTCACACGCGATAAGATCGACGACACACTTAAAACAGAATTTATAGACGCTCTCGTTCCCGCTTTCGGTATACTTTCCGAGCAGGAGCTCCGTCCTTCCCAGATCTCCGCTAAGACGAAGGTCCTCAAGGAAGCGATGAACGAAACACTCAAGTCGGAATGGCTTGAAACGAGAGGTATATCCATCGAAAAGATCGCCATCAACCCCATAAGCCTCTCCGACGAGGATATGAAGAAGATCAACGAGATGGAAGATTCCGTATCGTACGGCTCAAATGCATTTATGGCAAGCGGACGTATGACAACGGCAACGGCAAACGCTATGGAAGCGGCTGCATCAAACCCCAACGGTGCGGTTAACGCATTTATGGGTATGGGTATGGTCGGCGGAGCAGGCAGTGCAGGCTTCGGCGCAGCTCAGAACTTCTACAATATGGGTGTTCAGCAGCAGGCTGAAAGAGCGGCTGCTGACGCAGCGGCAAACGCTTGGAAATGTGCTTGCGGCGCTACGGCAACGGGCAAATTCTGCCCTGAGTGCGGAGCTAAGAAGCCCGAAGCAAAGGCAGCTGACACGTGGAAGTGCGCTTGCGGTGCTGATGTTTCCGGTAACTTCTGTCCCGAATGCGGAGCTAAGAAGCCCGCTGAAGACGGCTGGACATGTGCTTGCGGTAAGGTGAACAAGGGTAAATTCTGCCCCGAATGCGGAGCTAAGAAGCCCGAGGGTGCGCCCGTATATCAGTGCGATAAATGCGGCTGGAAGCCCGCGGATCCCAAGAATCCCCCGAAATTCTGCCCTGAATGCGGAGATATATTCAACGACAGCGACGCGAAATAAACGGTGACGTATGAGTGAAGAATTCGTTCACGAAGAAAATATAGCGCAGGAAAAAACGCAGGACGCCACGGACAAAAAATGTCCCGCCTGCGGCGGTACCGTTGAATTCGACCCGTCAAGCGGCGGCCTTGCCTGCCCCTATTGCGGAACAAAGTACGAAATAGAGGCGGATAAAGACGAAAACGACGAAACGGCGGCAAAGGAGCTTGATTTTGACAGCGCGGAAGCGCGCGGCAACTGCGACTGGGGCGCAAAAAAGAAGACGATCATCTGTAAGATGTGCGGAGCGGAGTCGATATACGACGAGCTTGATCTTTCAAATGAATGTCCCTATTGCGGTTCAAATCAGGTAATGGAAGCAAACGACGTTGATACGCTTGCCCCCGGCGGTGTCTGCCCGTTCAAGGTAGACAAAAAAAGCGCGGGTGAGCGCTTCAAATCATGGATAAAGGGCAAGCTTTTCTGTCCGCGCGAGGCAAAGGAAAAGGCGAAACCCGAAGCCTTCAAGGGTGTATACATACCCGTGTGGACGTTCGATACCGATACGGACAGCGGTTACACCGCGCAGTACGGTAAGGAGCGACGCGTGCGTAATTCCAAGGGCGAAACGCGCACGGTCATTGATTGGTATACGACGTCGGGCACGTACAGAAAGTTCATTAACGACAATCTGCAAATCGCAACAAAGCGTTACGACACGGCGATACTCAAATCCATTCAGCCGTTCAATACGGAGGAAAATCTTTTGTATAAACCCGAGTACATAACGGGATTTATTTCCGAAAGATATTCCGTCGGACTTGACGAATCGTGGGAAAATGCTCAGAATGACATCAAAAATATACTGCGAAGCGGTATTATTTCCGAGGTCAAGAGCAGACATATGACAAGCCACGTCCGTAACGTGTCGTTTAATACCGAATATTCAAACGTAAAATTCAAATACCTGCTCTTGCCAATATGGATATCCTCGTTTAAATATAAGGATAAAATATACAATTTCATGGTCAACGGCCAAACGGGCAAGGTCGGCGGTAAAACACCCATTTCACCGCTGCGTGTTGCGGTTGCCGTGCTCATCGGTCTTGCAATACTTGCAGGTCTTTGGTACCTTTACACAAAGTAAAATACCGTATCAAAAAAAGCTCTGTGCAGGTTCCTTTTCATAAGGAAGTTTGATTTTGTTTTGTAGTGGCTTTCATTGAACGCCCGCGGGCGGCCGATGCTCGCCCATACGGATAAACAATTTTGATGCGCAAAAAGCAAATAATAACCCCCGACAGATTTTTTTGTCGGGGTTATTGTATTAATATCATTCCTCTTTGTTATTCAAATCCATATTTAATAATTGGGGTAAATTCTGATATATAATTGTTAAAGGCTCCCATACCGATGAACTGCGTTCCTGCGGCGGGGGATCTGTCAGCGCGAGTTGTTGACAGCTTGATGTGGACTGATGGAGAGTGCGTTATTATAAAGTCAATATAAGCTCAAAGTCACGCAGGCTCCTTCCGTCACGCTTCGCGTGCCATCTTCCTCCCTGAGGAAGGCTTTTGCTAAACCCGTTATACCGCAAATCGGCAGAGAAAGCAATCCCTCTGCCGAAATTTTGTGCTTGAGAATTCTCTGCTAAGAAAGCAGAGAAAACGGAGCTTTTTATTCATTTAATTCGGGTGCGGTAACGGCGCGTACGCCCGTCGCGCTCGTCCAAAGCAGTTTACGGCAGTTGACTTTTTCAAGCGCTTGTAAAACACGCATATTTCCTGCGGAAATATATTTTTATTTATTAGTTGCTGTAGTTGACGGACTCAGCCCTACTGCAACATCACGGGATAAAAGTCTTGCGATGAAAGAGTGAATGTAAATTTACAAACGAGCGCATCAAGCTCCTCGTCGGAAACTGCCTCGCCGTACTTAATTTCTTTCAAAAACGCAAATATAACACGAAGCAATCGTGAAAAGTCAACGAGATTGAATTCATAGCAAGCTCTGCCGTATATCGAATCAACCATATCTTTGGTGTCGGGCGCAAGCTCAAGGTCGGTGGGATCGTAGAGCAGATAAATAAAATCGCCCTGCTTTTTGCCAAGGTCGCCTTTGAGAATACCCGTTGCTATTCCGAGCAAATGGCAAATCATTTGCTTCATATCAAAGCGCTCAAGCTTTTCGCCCTCGGCAAAAAATTCTGTATCAAGATAACGTCCGCACTTGCTGTCACGCATTTTGATCTCAACGCTTCCTGCCATTTGTTCGTTGATAAAGCTATATAACTTTTCGTAAGTCTTGCTCACGGAGCTGTTTTTGGAAGAATATATCTCGTGGCATTTTGCTTCAACGAAAATATAACGGCTGTCGTCTTCATAAAAACCGTCAAGGTTGGCTGTACCGCCGATCGTGGTAGAGAGCTTTTTCTCAAAATGAAATCCCGCCTTGTGCGCGGACAGCTTATAGATCATACGGCTTGATGAGCCATAGCTTGCCATTTAATGTGCCCCCTGTCAAGTAGACAGACTAAAAAACAAAAGAATTTGTTAATTGAATAAATTCTTTCATCTCCCCCTGCTGCGCAGCAGGGGGAGATTTTTCGTCACGCGGCAGTGGCGAAGAAATACTCGCACGGTGTC
>JAZKZC010000034.1:0-5966 GCA_045612465.1 Eubacteriales bacterium | reverse complement strand
GACTTTGCGCTTTCCAACATGGTCAATTCGGGAATCCAGAAGGTCGGTGTTATAACACAGTCAAACTATCAATCGCTTATGGACCATATCGGAAACGGTAAGGACTGGGACTTGGCTTCCCGTTCAGGCGGTATCAAAATCCTTCCCCCGCACATAACAGCCTTTGCAAGTACATCAAGGCTCAGCTTCGCGACAAGACTTTCGGGTCTTATCAACAGCTTGCACTTCATTGAAAGATGCAAGGAAGATTACGTTGTTATGTCCGACTGCGACGTTATCTGTAACATCGATTTCAGAAAGCTTATAGACGCACACGAAGAAACGGGTGCCGACATAACGATAGCCGTTAAAAACGTAGTGCTCAATTCCGAATCCTGCAAGAAGAACGTTATCATCAATTCCGATGACGAGGGACGCGCAAAGGACATTTTCGTTTATCCGACGGAAAAAACGGGCGCGCACGATATAAGCCTTAACATTATGGTTATGAAACGTGAATTCTTACATTCCGTAATACACGATTCAAAGGCGCACGATTACACGAGCTTCAACTCCGACATTATCGCAAGAAACATCAATTCCTATAAGATAATGACATACAAGTACGACGGTTATTTTGCTTGCGTTTCATCGTTTGCCGAATACTATTCGTCATCTATGGAGCTTCTCAAGCTCGACGTACGCAACGCACTTTTCAACATCAAGGACCGTCCCGTGCTGACGAAGGTAAGAAACTCATCGCCCACGAGATACGGTAACAATTCATCCGTCAAGAATTCACTTATCGCCGACGGATGCGTTATCGAAGGAACAGTTGAAAACTCCATCATATTCAGAGGTGTCAAGGTAAGCCGCGGCACTTGTGTAAAGAATTCAATTATTATGCAGGACTGCGAAATAGGTGAAAACGTCGTTATAAACTGCTCCGTGCTTGACAAAAACGTTGTCGTACGTGACAGCCGTGTGCTTTCGGGCCACGAAACGAAGCCTTACTTTGCAGAAAAAGGCATAATGATATAAAGTTACTGTCCGAAAGGAAAGGTAAATAATGAAGAAGATATTGTATGTTGCGACGGAGGCGCTTCCCTTTGCATCGTCAGGCGGTCTTGGCGACGTTATGGGCGCACTTCCCCTCGCAGTAAAAAAAGCTTCCCCCGAGGATGACGTCCGAGTTGTGCTTCCGCTTTATTCGGCAGTATCGGGCGCATACAGGGAGAAAATGAAGAAAGAATGTGAATTTGAAGTATCGCTTTCGTGGCGCCGTCAGTATGCGGGACTTTACAGTTACAACCTTGACGGAGTTATCTATTATTTCATAGATAATGAATATTACTTTAAAAGAAATGCGCTTTACGGTGACTTTGACGACGGAGAAAGATTTGCTTATTTCTGTTCAGCAGTCATCAAGATGATGGAAATGACGGATTTCTTCCCCGACGTTCTGCACGCGAATGACTGGCAGAGTGCACTTTCCGTTATCTATCTCAAAACGAAATACAGCGGTTGGGACAGATACCGTGACATAAAAACGGTATTCTCCATTCACAACATCGCTTTTCAGGGTAAATACGGCTTCGAAATACTTGAAGACGTGTTCGGACTTGGTCAGAACGAACGCCAGATCGTCGAATACAACGGTTGTATCAACCTGATGAAAGGTGCTATCGTATGCTGTGACGTTCTTATGACGGTAAGTGAAAAATATGCTGACGAGATACAGTCCTCGTCGTACGCTCACGGTCTTGAATATATGACTCGCCTGTATTCGGGCAAGACCTGCGGTGTTCTCAACGGCATCGACATGGATTATTACGATCCGAATACCGATACGGCAATAGTGAAAAACTACACTTGGAGATCAGCGGGCAGAAAGGCTGACAACAAGCTGGAGCTTCAGAAGTCGGTAGGTCTTCCCGAAAGAGCCGACGTGCCTATGGTATCGGTAATCTCCCGTCTGACGGAACAAAAGGGACTTGACCTTGTAAAGGCTGTTATAGACGAGATACTGACAGACGATATTCAGCTCGTCGTCCTCGGCAAAGGCGACTACGAATACGAGGACTTCTTCTATCATTTGCAGGAAAGACATCCCGACAAGGTGCGTACGTTGCTTCTTTACAACAAAGACATTTCAAAGAAGATATACGCATCGTCAGACGTATTTCTTATGCCCTCAAAGACGGAGCCTTGCGGTCTTTCGCAGATGATCGCATCGCGCTACGGCGCAATACCCGTCGTAAGAGAAACGGGCGGTCTTTACGACTCCATAAAGCCCTATATCGAACACGAAGACGGTATGTTTGAAGGCGACGGATTCACGTTTGCAAATTACAATGCTCATGATATGATGTATACACTGCGTCTTGCAATTTCTCTTTACAGAGATAAGAGCAAGCGTACGGCGCTCGTCAAAAAAATTATGCGCCGCGACTTCTCCTGGGAAGTATCCGCAGTCAGATATCTTGAAATATATAATCAATTAACTAAGTAAAAGGAATTTTCTACCAATGGCAACAAACAAAGAACTCGAAATCAAAAACAATATTATCACCAAGCTCACACGTAATTTCGGAATTACACCCGAGCAGGCACTCGACGACCAGATGTATAACGCAACGCTTCTGACGATAAGAGATATTCTTATGCAGAAGAATGCCGCATTCGAAAAGGAAGTAAAGGAAAAATCCGCAAAGCGCGTATATTATATGTGCATGGAATTTCTTATCGGTCCTTCTCTTAAAAACAATCTTATGAACCTCGGTCTTTATTCCGAATACAGCCGTGTGCTCAAGGACTTCGGATTTTCGCTTGAAAAGTTCATCAAGCGTGAGGACGACCCCGCGCTCGGCAACGGCGGTCTGGGACGTCTTGCATCGTGCTTTATGGACGGTCTTTCCTCCCTTGATTACCCCGCATACGGTTATTCTATCTGCTACGACTACGGTCTGTTCAAGCAGAAGATCGTTGACGGCGAACAGTTTGAGCTTCCCGACGTATGGCTTCCCACAGGTGAGCCGTGGCTCGTTCCGAGAACCGACCTTACGTACACCGTAAAATTCGGCGGTTACGTAAAGGAATACTGGCACAACGGCAAAATGCTCGTTGACTACGTTGACTGTGACGAAGTTCAGGCGGTTCCCTACGATATGATGATCTCGGGCGCCGACTCAAAGGCTGTAAACGTTCTTCGTCTGTGGCGCGCACAGGATCAGTCAAAGTTCAATATGAAGCTGTTTTCACAGGGTCAGTACATCAAAGCACTTGAGGACAACACAAATGCGGAAGTAATTTCAAAGGTACTTTACCCCTCGGACAACCACTTTGAGGGTAAACAGCTCCGTCTGACACAGCAGTACTTCCTCGTTTCCGCATCGCTTCAGTGCATTCTGAACGAACACCTTTCGCAGTACGGCACACTCGATAACCTTGCCGACAAGGTTGCAATTCATATAAACGACACTCACCCCGCACTCTGCGTACCCGAGCTTATGCGTATTTTGCTTGACGAATGTGCATACGACTGGGATACAGCATGGGATATTGTAACAAAGACTATGTCTTATACGAACCACACGGTTCTTCCCGAAGCGCTTGAAACATGGGGCGAGGGTATATTCAAACTGAAGCTTCCCAGAATTTATACTATCATCTGCGAGATCAACCGCAGATTCTGCGAGTCGGTACGCAACTTCTGCGGAAACGAAGACACAGTTGCAAATATGTCCATCATCGGCTACAATCAGGTAAGAATGGCGAACCTTTCAATCGTAGGTTCACACCACGTAAACGGTGTTTCGGGACTTCACTCCGATATTCTGAAGAAGACTATCTTCTCGGATTTCTACCGTATGACACCCGAAAAGTTCACAAACGTAACAAACGGTATTGCGCACCGCCGCTGGCTGTGCTACAGCAACCCCGGTCTTGCAAACCTGCTTGACAGCACGATAGGTCCTGAATACAGACATTCACCCTGGGAGCTTGAAAAGTTCCTTGAATACAAGGATGATGCTGCCGTTCAGTCAAAGCTTGAACAGATCAAACGTGATAACAAGGAAAGATTTTCCAAGTTCCTCACGGGCAATCAGAAGACGTTGGCACTCGACTGCGATTCAATATTCGACGTACAGATCAAGCGTATGCACGAATACAAGCGTCAGCTTTTGAACGTGCTTCGTATTATAAACATCTACAACAAGCTTTTACAAAACCCCGATCTTGATATGCGTCCTGTTACGTTCATATTCGGAGCTAAGGCTGCTCCCGGATATTACAGAGCAAAGCAGACGATAAAGCTTATAACGCACATCGCTGCCGAGATCGAAAAGAATCCCAAAATACGTCATAAGCTTCGCGTAGTATTCCTTGAAAACTACTGCGTATCGGCTGCTGAAATACTCATTCCGTCTGCTGATATCAGTGAACAGATCTCCCTTGCAGGTAAGGAAGCAAGCGGTACGGGTAATATGAAGCTTATGATAAACGGTGCGGTAACTATCGGTACGCTTGACGGTGCTAACGTTGAAATGCACGAGTCCGTCGGTGACGACAACTTCTTCCTGTTCGGTCTTACGGCTGAGGAAGTTGAAAAGGTATGGCGCGAAGGCTACCGTTCAAATGTTTACTACACACAGAGCGAGACGCTGAAAGAGATCGTAAATACTCTTAACAGAGGCTTTAACGGCGTTTCCTTCTCAGACTTTGCAAACTATCTCCTCTTTGACGGCGGAGTTCCCGATCCTTATATGTGCTTTGCTGATTTCAACTCTTATAATGCAATTCACAACTCTATGGACCAGGCTTACGAAGACAGAGCAAGATGGCTTTCAATGAGTGCTGTAAATATCGCATCCGCAGGCAGATTTGCCGCAGACCGTGCAGTTAAGGAATATGCAGACAATATCTGGCATGCAGAACAGATAAAGGATTAATTTATGCTTCCCTTTTCGCTGAAACAGAATCAACCCTTTATTGTAAGAAAAAAAGTAGGCGGAGAAAATTCCTTCGATTGTGCATTCGACAAGGGAGAGATAACAATCTCCCTTCTTTCTCCACGAATATATTGCTTAAACGGCTGTACGCTTTTACTTGAACACGACTTTTCTACCGTAACAGAGTCCCTTAAAATGCAATATGAGGGTCTTGAAAACGGATATGACGTATACACGGTAAAAGTCGATCCCGAAATAGGTCTTTATTATTTTCATTTTTCGGTAGAAGCCGACGGGCAGTTTTTCAACGTAGGTTCATCGGGTGATGAAAAAAGAGGATATCTTTCCGAAGAGTATCCTTCAAAATTCCAGCTTATGATATATCACGACGTGTATACGCAGCCGACCTGGTTTTCCGAAGGTGCGATGTATCATATATTCGTAGACCGTTTTTGCAAAACACGTCACAACATTCCCGTACGCGAAGACGCTGTTCTTATCCGTGATTGGGACGGCGGCGAGGTCGAATACGTGGAATATCCGGGACAACCCTTGAAAAACAACACGTTTTTCGGAGGAAATCTTTACGGCGTCGCATCGAAGCTTGACTATCTTCTTGATCTCGGTATAAAAACAATATACCTTTCCCCTATCTTCAAAGCCTATTCAAACCACAAATACGACACGGGCGACTATATGAAGATAGACGAGATGTTCGGAGGAGAAGACGCGTTCGACAAGCTTGTAAAAGAAGCCCACAAGCGTGATATGAAGATAATTCTCGACGGTGTGTTCAACCACACGGGCGACGACAGTCTTTATTTCAACAAGTATAAAAAATATTCCACGATCGGCGCATATCACAGCAAGAACTCACAGTATTACAAATGGTACGATTTTTGGGAACATCCCGACAAATACAGAGCGTGGTGGGGCATCGGCATATTGCCTTCTTTGAACCACACAAGAAAATATCTCCGTGAGTATATATGCGGAGAAAACGGCGTTATCCGTCATTGGCTCAGACGAGGCGCT
>JAZKZC010000033.1:0-1664 GCA_045612465.1 Eubacteriales bacterium | reverse complement strand
GGGAAATTTCAAATTTATCGTTGTAATACGTACTAAGAACCGTAAGCGCCCCCATCGATGTGCCGCCGTTATCAAAAAACGACGCATCACCGGAGTTCACCGGAGTAGATAAAACGGAATTCCAAACAGACAAAACGTATTCAACGCTGGGTGAAATGTCAACCGGTGTTTTTGTCGTTTCATCTTTTTTCTCTAATATCGTATTTTTTTCGACAATATTCGCAAAACTTTTTTCTGCCATTGCACGCAAAACAACGTTGTCAACTTTATTTGTTGCGGTCATAGGCATTTTATCCAATTTAACCATCGTTGATGGAATCATATAATTGGGAAGTATTTTTTTGATACCGTCGTGAATAACCGAATTGGTTACGTTTTCGTTATTACATACGTAAAACGAGCAAAGCTCCATTGTGCCGTTTTTCTTTTTTACAGCTACTGTCGATGCCTGAATTCCCGCCGAAACAGATTCGATGGCGGCGGTTATTTCATTAAGCTCAACTCTTTGACCGTTGAGTTTAACTTGCAGATCTTTTCTGCCGATGTAATCGTAACGGCCATCTACTCTAAGACGCACGAGATCGCCACTGCGATACATTTTTTCGCCCGCAAAATAAATATCATCGACGAACAATTCATTCGTAAGGTCTGCTCTTCCGATATAACCCGAAGACAAGCATTCACCTGCTATATACAGTTCACCGCAAGCCGTGGGAATTACAGGATTCATGTTCTCATCGAGCACATAAGTTCTGGTGTTTTGCAAAGGACGTCCTATTGTTATATGTTTACCCTTTTCAAGAGGCTCCATTGTTGTAAAAACAGTCGCCTCCGTAGGACCGTACATATTCATCAATATTCCGTCAGAATGCTCGGAAAACTTGTTGAGCAATGTATCGCTTACAACTTCTCCGCCCAAAAGAACTATTTTTATATGTTTCGCAAGCTTTTGAAACCGCTCGTTACCAAGACACATATTTAATCTGGACGGCGTCATTTCAATAATACCGGCATTATGCTCCTCTATCAGCTCGGCAAGACGCCAGGGAAGCATCATTTCTTCATCGTCTGCAAGCACAACCGTTTTTCCAAGCGACAATGCAAGCAACGTTTCAACGATGAAGCAATCGAAAACCGAGTTTGTAGAACAAAGCACGTTTCCGTCGATGTCGCCTAATGTTTTTTCCATTTGTGAAAACAAATTGGAAACCGAACGATGGCGCAACATAACGCCCTTGGGACGACCGGTAGAACCCGACGTGAACAAGACGTTTGTAATCGAGTTATCCTTTACGGGGATATTTCTTTCATCAACAGATTCACCGTCAGGGATAGCGAATACCATTCCTGTGCGTTCAATGCCTTCGGGAATAATCACCTTATCATCGCACAAAAGCAATGCCGCACCGGAAATTTCAAGCATATACCGTATTCTTTCCTCAGGGAAGCTGTCAAGAATAAACATATATGCACAACCGGCTTTAAGAACACCGTACATAGCGGCAATCATATCGGGAGTGCGCTTCATGCACAACGCTACACAATTTCCCGCGCTCACACCTTTGGATTCGATAAAATCTGCTATTCGGCTCGCGCGTTTTTCTATTTTTTCGTACGTGAATTTTTCCCCATGCCAAATCACCGCAGTCTTATCTTTTGCGACT
>JAZKZC010000032.1:0-3678 GCA_045612465.1 Eubacteriales bacterium | reverse complement strand
GTATTCGGGGTTACTGTGGATAAGGCGCATCAGCTCATTTGCGTATTTTCTGTCCTTTTTGCGGTAGCTCAAAAATATGTATGCATCAAATGCCGCACGCACACGCTTTGCCGTTTCATCGCTGATAAGCACCGATTCAAGATACTTTTTCAGTTTTTCTTCATAAGAAATTTCCGTTGTATCGGAGCTGAACGGGTTGAGATACTGTATCTCACCGAATTTATCGGGCAATGAATAAATTACATCAAATCCAGACTCCATCATAAACGGTAAAATCGGTATATGTACCTTTTTTGCGTACTGAATGTCGTCATCCATTGCACGGTTCGGCTTTGATAACAGCTTGAACGTAACGGGCACGACGAAAAGGTTGTTTCGACCGAGGTCCACTTCCTTTTCGTCCTCGTTAATGGCTTCCGTCATATCCTCCGTATAGTAAATTGCGCAGTCGTGCGTTTTGAAAATATCATCGCAAATTTTTTTGAAATATTTGTCAAAATCATCGGGGTGGCACGTAAAATACACCCTCGGCTTTTTGCCAACGTCATTTTGATTTTTCGTCACTACCTTAAAAACTGCCATAATAATTCTCCCTTTTATATTTTGTACTATATATAACAAATCGTTTTTACATTTTTCGCACATATCATACCATAAATATAATTTTTTTGCAACAAAAAAATCAAGGCATTTCCGCCTTGATTTTTATTGATATGCAATTATCTGCCGTTTTGTTTTCTGATGGTTTCGTGCTCCGCTTCAAGCACCTCACCTGTTCTTGCGTTGATTTCGCACTCGTATTTTTCCGCTACGGTTTTCAGCGTGACCTCGTAGACGATTATGCCGTCATCGTCGTCGAGCTTCGCCTTTTTGTGCGTAAGATCAGCTTGTGCAAATGCGCTGTCGGCTATTGCGATCTCAAGCGCTTTTGCCTCACCGATGTAGCCGTCCTGAACAAAACCGCCCTCGTTTTTGTTATCTTTATTGCTTTCGTTCTTATTGTTTGTGTTCTTTACGGAATCAGAAAGCACCTCGCCTGTCAAAGCGTCTATTTCATACTTGTACTTCTTGCTGTCCGTTTTCAGCGTTATTTCGTAAACGTAAACACCGTCATCTTCGTCAAGCTTTACCTTTGAATCAACAACAGCGGATGTATCTGCTGCGCCGAATGCCTCGGTTGCCTTTGCAAGCGCCGCATCCTCACCGATAAACGCAGATGTGTCAACGGTCGGCTTGTTGCCGCGGTCATCGTCATCATCGTCTGTTTCCGTTTCAAAATCAAGTATCCCGCCCGTTGTTGCGTGTATTTCGTATTCGTATTCTACGCCGTCAAACGTAAATTCGACCTCATAGACCATAACTCTGTGCTCGCAGTCCATCTTTACCTTGAGCTTCGTTACGTTTTCTTCCGTAAGACCTGCTTCGACAAGTGCGCTCAGCTTCGCCGCATCAGCCGTTATATACGTTGCATCGCTTGCATTACCTTTGTGCTTTACTTCATCAAGCTCAATTCCGTTCTGCTGTATAAGAAGATTGAGGTCGTTCATATGGAGTCCCGCAAGCTTATCGGGTGTAAGCAGGCTGTCTTTTTCCATTATCTTTGTGATGAGCTTCGCTTTTCCGTGGGAAAGTCCGTATTCTTCGGCAATTCTGCGCGCAGAATCCTCATTTTCGGTCAGTGTCTGCGCTATAACGGCGCCCTTGCCGTTCTTTTCGCCCATCGATCTGTAAGCGGAGTCAAGAAGTTTTTCGGAAAGCTTATCGGCGCTTTCCTTGTCCTTGTTCTGCACGGAGATGAGCACGGAATTTTTGTCTGCATCTATATATCCCTTGTCGGTCATTTCCGATAAGAGCGTTTCAACGGCAGATTCTGCCGTCATACCGACAACGTCGGCATCCTTGAGTATCTGCATACCGTCGTCGTTTACTGCACTGAGCGATACGACCTTTTCCTTCTTGTTGAGCTTCAGCTCAACGCTCGGGTTTACGTCGATTGAAACGACGGAATCAACGGCGTTTGAATTATTATATACCATTACACCGAACACCACACCGAAAATAAGTGCAAATGATGCCGCTGCGGCAACTATCGGAAGTATTTTTCTTTGTTTTTTCATTGTCATATCTCTTTTCCTTTCTTTGCAGGAGGACAAAATTCCTTCGAGCACGTCGGGAGTTGATTCATCTATTTCTCTTTTTAGTCGTTCTTCAATAGTTTTCATCTTCATGCCTCCAGCATATTTTTCAGTTTTTTTATCGAACGGTTGTATTTTGAAAGCACCGTGGGAAGCGGCATACCGAGAAGCCTTGCAATTTCTCTGTGCTTGAGCCCCGTCACCGCGTGAAGCGTTATTATCTGTCTTTCGCTGTCGGAAAGCTTCAGCATTGCTTCGGTAACGGAGAGCTTTTCAGCAGTATCGTGTGAAAAATCTTCACTGAAAAAGTGTTCGGGCTCATCGTCCGATGCGGGCTCCTCGCGGTTCTTCTTGCGAAGAAGCATATAAGCGAGATTTTTCGTTATTTCAAGCATCCAAGCCATCGGATTTCCCGAAGCCTTGTACGTATGCGCGTAGTGATATATCCTTACGTATGTGTCCTGCAATACGTCCTCGGCGTCGTGGGTGTTTTTCAAAATTGACAGGGCGAAGCCGTAAACCGCACCTTTTGTTTGTTCATAAAGCTCGGCAAGCGCCTCCGTGTCGCCCTCGGCGGCTTTTGCGATATATGATTCGATCAGGGGGTAACTTTCGTTTTTCGTATTTTCGTTTTCTTTCGGCGACGAAATAATTGCGAAATACAGCATGGCTTTCTTCCTCCGTCAATAATTAAATGCATTAACTGTCTGTTTTATTGCACACACAATCAAATTTTTTTAAATTTTACCTTTTTTTTCGTTTGAATTCAACCGTATTTTTAAAATTTACATTCATATTATTGAAAAAACATAAATTTTGTGGTAAACTGTTTTGACTGCACATTTTAAAGGAGGTTACTATGCCTATAAAAATACCCGACGGGCTTCCCGCGGCGGAGATACTGAGAAGCGAGAATATATTTGTAATGAATAAACTCCGCGCTGAAACGCAGGATATACGTCCTTTGCAAATTGCGGTGCTGAACCTTATGCCGACAAAGGAAGTCACCGAAACACAGCTCGTACGCTTGCTTTCAAACACTTCCTTGCAGGTAGAGCTTACGCTTGTACGCGTTGACAGACACGTGTCAAAGAACTACTCCGAGGAGCATATGGGGCTGTTTTATGCCGATTTTGACGATATTTGCCACCGCAAATT
Source organism: Eubacteriales bacterium (assembly GCA_045612465.1). GTDB lineage: Bacteria > Bacillota > Clostridia > Oscillospirales > CAG-272 > RGIG7213. The sequence continues at coordinate 385 of JAZKZC010000032.1, read as the reverse complement.
CGACGGACTTATAATTACGGGCGCACCCGTTGAAAACCTTGATTTCAAGGATGTAAACTATTGGGATGCGCTTTGCAGAATATTCAAGTGGGCGGAAAAGAACGTCTGCTCGACTATTTTCATCTGCTGGGCGGCGCAGGCGGCTTTGTACTATTACTACGGAATAAACAAATATCCGCTTGAGAAAAAGGCTTTCGGCATATTTGAGCACACTGTTCACGAACCGAAGCACCCCATCGTACGCGGATTTGACGAAACGTTTTTGGCTCCGCACTCGCGCCACACGGCTATAAACGAGCACGAGCTTGAAGCGGCGTTCAATCTCAACGTTCTGGCTTCATCAGACAAGGTCGGCGCGTATCTCATCAAGTCGGATCGTAGCCAT
>JAZKZC010000031.1:0-6960 GCA_045612465.1 Eubacteriales bacterium | reverse complement strand
GTTTATTTTCAGCCTTCTCCTTGGGAGAAGGTGGCAGGTGAAGCCTGACGGATGAGGTTTAAACCCATTTTCGTTCACTTCATTCGGACGAGCAATGTTCGCCCCTACAAAAACATAGGTTTTTTTTGATGCGTTCAAGACTTGTTTATATATATATGCTAAAATAAATAATAACTGCGACCATAAAAGAGGTAAAAAATTTTATGATACATATTGAAAATCTTACAAAGTATTACGGAAAAAACCCTGCCGTTAAGAATATCAGCTTTGATATAGGCGATGGGGAGGTTGTCGGATTTCTCGGCCCGAACGGTGCGGGAAAGTCAACGACGATGAATATTCTTACGGGTTATCTTTCCTCGACGTCGGGCACTTGCACCATTGACGGTATCGACATATTGGAAAATCCCGGTGAGGCGAAAAAGCGCATCGGCTTTTTGCCCGAGGTGCCGCCGCTTTATCCCGATATGACACCGCTTGAATATCTCAACTTTATTTACGACCTTAAAAAATGCACGCTGAACCGCAAAAAGCACATAGACGAGATAATCTCCGTTATGCGCCTCGGCGACTACAAGGACAGGCTTATCAGCCACCTTTCAAAGGGCTACAAGCAGCGTGTGGGCATTGCGGGCGCGCTTATTTCAAATCCCAAGGTGCTTATATTTGACGAGCCGACGATAGGTCTTGACCCCCGTCAGATAATCGAAATACGTGAGCTTATACGCTCGCTCGGTAAAAACCACACGATAATTCTTTCAACTCACATACTTCCCGAGGTTCAGGCGGTGTGCGACAGAATCATCATCATTGACAAGGGAACTATCCGCGCGGACAAGGCGACGAGCGACATAAACGAGCTTACCGAAAACAAAAAGCGCTTTACTATCCAGATAGCAGGCCCCCGTCAGGAGGTCGAAGGCGTGCTTCGCCGTGTCGAGGGTGTGCAGAGCGTTGAATATATGTCAACCTCGAAGAACAACGGCACGCTTTACCGCGTACAGTGCAAGCCCGGATACGACTCAAGAAAGCGTATATTCACGACGCTTGCCGAAAGACAGTGGCCGATAATGGAGCTTAACACGCTCGGTACGAGCCTTGAGGACATATTCATCGCCCTCACGTCAAAGCAGTGATGAAAGGAGAAACAAATGTTAGCCATATATAAAAGAGAAATGAAGGCGTATTTCTCCACGTTCATCGGATACGCATTCATCGCATCATTTTTGATAATTTCGGGTGTTTTCTTCACCCTCGCCGTGCTTTCACAGGCGGCTGATGCCGACGTAACGGTTTATTACGCAGGTGTTATTTACTCATTCGTCGTACTCATTCCGCTTCTCACGATGAAGCTGTTTACGGACGAGAAAAGACTCCGCACGGAAACGGTGCTTCTGACCGCTCCCGTCAGCCTTTTCAACATAGTTTTCGCAAAGTTTATGGCAGCGTTCACGATGTTCGCCATGACGCTCGGTGTTTCGTGCATCAACCTCATTCCGATGTACGTTTACGGCGACCAGAACACGATGATAATTTTAGGAAATCTTCTGTCGATACTGCTTATCGGCGCAGCATTCATTTCCGTCGGTGTATTTCTTTCATCGGTTACGGAAAACCAGCTTGTTTCAGCCGTTTCGACGATAGCCGTCATCGGTATTTTCCTCGTTATCGGTATGTTCTCGTCAAGCATCGGTTTCACACCCTTGAGAGTTGTTTTGAACTTCTTCTCCGTGTTCAACCGTTACACGTACTTCACGTACGGTATTATTGACTATGCGGCACTTATCTACTATTTCTCGATAACGGTGCTGTTCATCTTCCTTACGGTGCGCGTGTTTGAGCGCCGCCGCTGGGCATAAGGAGGGAAAAACAATGGAAAACAAAAAGACATCGGTATTCAAAAATAAAAAATTCAAGTACGGCTCTCTTGCCATAGCTCTTACGGTCGTGTTCATTGCCGTTATCATCACGGCAAACGCGATAATCACCTCGCTTTTCTCAAAGTATTGGGTATATACGGACCTTACTTCAAACAATCTGTTCACCCTTTCACCCGAGGCGGAGGCGCTTTTGCAGAATGACCTTATCAAAAACGATATAGAAATTAAATTTGCAGTTCCCGAGGATACCATTGCAAAATCAAGCAAAATGCTTATGATATACTCCTGCGCGCTTGCGTACGCGGAAGCATCGGAAAAGCTTGACCACAAGATAACGGTAAACTGCTACGACGCTTATCTTTATCCGTCCGAATTTGCCGACTACAAAACGCTGACGGGCGGTACGTGGGCAGACTCAAACGTAGTTATCGAAACTGCAAACGGCACACCCATCGTTTACACGATGAGCAACTTCTTCTCCGTTGATTCGTCATCGGGCGAGGAGCTTGGTTTTTCGGGCGAAAGACGCTTTTTGAGCGCATTTTTCCAGCTTGCGGGCGTTGAAAAACCCGTCGTGTGCTTCACAACAGGTCACGGCGAGCCGATAGGCACGAACGAGGATAACACCGCAAATGAATATAAAGACTTCTTCGATATGCTTTCCGCTTGGGGCTTTGAAACGAAGATAGTTGACCTTCAGCGTGAAGAACTTGACGAAAACTGCCGTCTTGTCATCATTCTCGATCCCAAAAAGGACTTTGTTTCAAAAGACCTTGACACGATGGGCGTACGTTCGGAAATCGACAAGATAGACGAATATATGGCGACGGAATACGGCTCAATGATGGTATTTGCAGGGCCGACAGGCTCCGAATTCCCCGTGCTTAACGAATATCTTGAGCAGTGGGGAGTAAAGATAAACACCACGCAGAAGATAACCGACACGACCAACGCTATTTCGACCACGAACACGACGTTCACGGTTGAGTATTCCGAAAACTCACAGACAGCGTCCCTTACGGAAAAATTCGGTGACTTGCGTACAGCCTTTTCAAATGCCGCCCCCGTTGAGGTGCTTGCAAACAACGAGGCTGAAAAGATGCAGGTAGCAGCCCCCGTGTTCCAGACGTCAGGCACGGCGCAGGCTGTGTCCTCGGAGAACGTTGAAACGGGTGTGTTCAACCTTTTCACGCTTACAAAGAACCTCTCTTACAAGGACAACGAATCGATGTATAACTACGTCGTAACGTGCGGAAGCCCCGAAATGCTGAAATACTGCACGTCGCAGTCCTACGCAAACAGAGAGATAATCTATATGCTCACACAGAAGATACATACCGTTAAAATTCCTTTTGAGCTTGACTACAAGGCTTACGAGGACAACGGTCTTTCCCTCATCACAAGCAGCGGCGTTCTGGCTTGGGGCATCACGCTTATAGGCGTTATTCCCGTTGTTGTGCTCGCCGTCGGCGGTGTTGTAGTTATAAGGAGAAAAAGAAGATAAATGAGCGAAGAATATAACAAGGAAACGGAAGCAGAGGTACTTCCCGAGGCTGACGAAAGCGAGCTTCACAGTATCCTCTACGGCGGAGAATACTCCGAATACAAGGAAGAACTTGACTTATCCGACATAGAAAAAGAAGAAAACGAAAAGAAGCTTAACCTCTCGACCTTTGAGGAGGTCACCTACAAAAAGGACGAAAAGAAAGCTTCTTACACCTCGACAAAGAGCAAAAAGCTCACGATTGCCGTGCTCGGCGGTGTGTTCGTGCTTCTTATTGCCGCGTATCTCATACTCGGCCCCACGGGACTTGACGTTTTCGGCTTCAAGGAAACACAAGAGGACCCAATCGTTTATACGACGGGCGAGGTAAAGGGCGCAGGTAACGACAACTGGCTTATTTTTGAGCACGTTGAAAGAACGAACATCCAGAGCATCGAGGTGCATAACAAGCACGGTGTTTACACAGCGTACTACAATCCGCAGGCAGACAGCTTTTACTTCCTCGGCGCTGAAACGCTGTCGTATGACGAGGAGCTGTTCTCATACCTCGTCGTAAGCGCAGGCTATACGGTATTTGCCGACAGACTGCCGAAAGGACAGCGGAGCGACGACCTTTCCGAATACGGCCTTGCACCCGAGGATAACCCCGCTTATTACATTCTGACGACAAGGCAGGGTAAAACGCACAAGCTTTACATCGGTGATCCCACGCTTGACGAGGGAAGATACTACGTTATGTACGAGGGACGCGACATCGTTTACGTGCTTGAAAGCTCCATTGAAACGACGCTTTTAGGTGACGTGCGCGACATTCTGACACCCGTCATCACGTTCCCCGTGCCGTCAGGCTCAAGCGACTATTACACGAGAATCCCCGAAATTTATATAACTCTCAACAAAAACGAGCCGTACGTTTACATCGAATACACGAAGGACGACACCTCAACGCAGGACACCTTCGGCGTAACGATACCGTATATGCTCCGTTATCCCGATAACGTGCCCGCCTCGACAGAGCAGGTGACGTCGCTTTTCCAGTACATCATCAATCTTCAGGCTGACGAGCTTCTGGAATACGGAATCTGCTACGAAAAAGAGGAGTTTGACCCCGATACGGGTGAAATATACACCGAGGAGGAGGTCAAGCCCGAAATACTGCTCAAATACGGTATAACGGATGCCGAAAAGGCTCTCATCTACACGTACGAGGGCTATCCGAGCATCGTTTATTTCAGCGCAAAGCAGACGGACGAGGACGGTCAAGGCTTCTATTATGCGTGGTCGCCCGTTGTCGGAATACTTGTAAAGCTTTCCGATGACAAGGTTCCTTTCCTTGACTGGTCAAAAGCCGATTTTATGGAAAAAGCGCTGTTCAATGCCCACATTGACAAGGTCGGCAAGCTGGAGCTTACCGACAAAACGCAGTCGTCACAGCACTTTGTTTTCGAACTTACGGGCAAGGGCGACGACCTGCAGATACACGAAAGCGTGTCGGGCAAGTATCTGAAATCGACGGGCAAGACAGAGGGCGGAAAGAGCGACGTTTACAACTTCCGTCAGTTCTACAAATCCGCTTTGTATATGGAAGCGGGCGACATTATCGAAGAACCCGAAACAAAGACGCTTATTGCCGAGGTCAAGATGACCACGAAGAACGAATATGAAATGACGTACGAATTCTTTGCGTATTCCGACCAGAGGTGCTACTACACGATAAACGGCGAGGGAAGATTTTACGTCAAGCGCGCCGCGGTGCAGAAGCTGTTTGCCGATGCGCAAAGACTTCTCGACGGCAAGGACGTCAATGCCGAATCGGAATATTGATAGACGGGTAAATTATATTTCCGTTAGGAAATATGCGCGCTTTTGTCCGATGTAGTTGGCAAAGCCAACTACATGGGGGTTGCGGGTGTGCGCGCCGTCACGTTGAATTTAATGAAAACAAACCCAATAATTTGTAGGGGCGAGCATTGCTCGCCCGATGAAATGAACGGAAATGGGTTTAAAACGGACAGTCGAGGACGTCTGTCCCTACAACGGCATCACCCCGAATTAAACGCCTTCCCCGGTGGGGGAAGGTGGCGGCGAAGCCGACGGATGAGGCGTTACGGAAATGGGTTTAAACGGACAGTCGAGGACGTCTGTCCCTACAACGGCATCACTCCGAATAAAACATATTTCCGTAAGGAAATATGCGCATCCCCCGGTGGGGGGTCCGGGGATGCGCCGTTGTCACGTTGAATTAAATGAAAACAAACCCCATAATTTGTAGGGGCGAACATTGTTCGCCCGAATGAAACAAACGAAAATGAAACAGGAAAAGATATATGTTTAAGGTTTTACAGAAAGAAGGCAGGGCTCGCCGCGGTGAATTTGTAAGCTGTCACGGCACGGCGCAGACACCCGTTTTTATGAACGTCGGTACGTCGGCGGCAATAAAGGGCGGTATTTCAACGCAGGACCTTTATGAGCTGGGCTGTCAGATAGAGCTTTCAAATACTTACCATTTGCACGTGCGCCCCGGCGACGAGGTAATACGCGACCTCGGCGGCATACACAAATTTTTCAACTGGGACAGACCTGTCTTGACCGACAGCGGCGGCTTTCAGGTGTTCTCGCTTGCGCCGTTGCGCAAGATAACCGAGGAGGGCGTGCATTTTGCCTCTCACATAGACGGCAAGCGCATTTTTATGGGCCCCGAGGAGTCGATGCGCATACAGTCAAACCTTGCGTCAACCGTTGCAATGGCATTTGACGAGTGCGTGGAAAACCCCGCCGCATACGATTACGCGAAGAATTCCTGCGACAGAACGTACCGCTGGCTTTTACGCTGTATGGACGAGATGAAAAGGCTCAATTCTCTTGAAAGCACGATAAACAAACAGCAGATGCTGTTCGGAATAAACCAGGGAAGCACGTATGAGGATTTGCGAATAGACCATATGAAGCGTATTGCCAAGCTTGATCTTGACGGTTATGCAATAGGCGGTCTTGCTGTCGGTGAAAAAACGGAGGATATGTACCGCATAATCGACGCTGTTGAGCCGTTTATGCCCGAGGACAAGCCACGTTACCTTATGGGTGTCGGAACACCGTGGAATATAATTGAAGCGGTATACAGAGGCGTTGATTTCTTTGACTGCGTAATGCCGTCACGTAATGCCCGCCACGGATATTTGTTCACGTGGGAGGGAACGGTCAACGTGCTTAACAATAAGTACGAGCGTGATCCCTCGCCCATATCTCCGTCCTGTAATTGCCCTGCGTGCAGACATTATTCAAAGGGCTATATAAGACATTTGTTCAAGTCGAAGGAAATGCTCGGCATGCGCTTGGCGGTTATGCACAATCTGCATTTCTACAACGACCTTATGGCGAAGATACGTCTTGCCATTGAGGAAGGCAGATACGGCGAATTTTACGAAAAATATCGTTTCTCACTTCAAAAAAGAGTATAAAAAGGCGGGATAAAAAATATATTTCCGTAGGAAATATGCAAGCACCTTGCAGTTGACGAAGTCACCTCCCGGTGTATCTTTGATACACCTCGCCTGTGGCGGTTGGCAGAGCCATGTA
>JAZKZC010000030.1:0-13061 GCA_045612465.1 Eubacteriales bacterium | reverse complement strand
GGTCCTCGCCCACAGGTACAAGGTCAGTCTGATACAAAAGTATATCGGACGCCATAAGCGTGGGGTACGTGAAAAGACCTGCGTTGATGTTGTCCGCATTTTTAGCGCTCTTGTCCTTGAACTGCGTCATTCTCGACAGCTCGCCGAACATAGTGTAGCAGTTAAGCACCCAAGAAAGCTGAACGTGTGCGGGAACGTGGCTCTGCACATACATTATATTTTTAACGGGATCAAGTCCGCAGGCTATATAAATAGCCATTATTTCGTAAGTTCTTCTTCTTAAATCCGCGGGTGTCTGGCGGACTGTTATTGCGTGCTGGTCAACGACACAGTAAAGACATTCATAATCGTCCTGAAGCGTTGTCCAGTTCTTGATTGCGCCGAGATAGTTACCTATCGTAAGGTTTCCGCTGGGCTGAACACCCGAAAAAATTCTCTTTTTAGCTTCTGTATTTTCCATTATTTCAAATTCCTTTTTGCAACGTCTGCAAGTATATTTACGCCCTTTACTATCTGCTCGTCTGACGGTGTTGAATAGTTCATTCTGAAGCCGTGGCATACAGCCTCACCGTCACACATAAACGTAGCGCCGGGAACAACGGCAAGCTTGTTGTCCGCAAGCTCTTTGATGAACGCTTTGGGGTCCTTGATCGTCTTCGGCATATCTCCCCAGATGAACAGACCGCCGTCGGGACGGGTGTATGTGAAGCCCTCGGGCATATTTTCATCAAGACATTTGAGCATAAGCGATGCCTTGTGTCCGTACAGCTTCTTTATCTTTGCTATATGTCCGTCAAGGTCGTATTCAGTTAAAAATTTGTGGCACATAAGCTGGAAAAAGATGTTCGTGTGAACGTCTGATACCTGCTTGATGATTGCGATCTTCGCCGCAACATCCTCGTGAAGAAGCAAGAATCCCACACGCATACCTGCGGAGAGTATCTTTGAAAATGAGCTGCAGTAAATTACACGTCCCTCATCGTCCATACTCTTTATTGTAGGAACGTCATCGCCCGAAAAACGAAGCTCGCCGTAGGGGTTGTCCTCAAGTATGAACAGGTCGTATTTCTTCGCAATTTCAAGACAAGCCTTTCTCTTTTCAAGCGACATCGTCTTACCCGTGGGGTTCTGGAACGTCGGGATAAGATAAATAATTTTAGCATTGGGATTAGATTTTGCCGCTTCTTCAAGCTTTTCTATATTGATCCCGTCGTCGTCCATGGGAACACCTGCAAGCTTACATCCGTAGGAACGGAAAGCGTTGAGCGCACCGATAAACGTAGGTTCTTCGCAGATGATGGTGTCACCCTCGTTGCAAAGCACCTTACACGTATGCTCAATTCCCTGCTGTCCGCCCGTCATAACGAGAACGGTGTCGAAGTCCTTACCTATTCCGAACTTTTCCTTTTGTCTTTTGAGTATTTCTTCACGCAGGGGGATATATCCCTCTGTGATGCTGTACTGAAGCGCTGTTGTTGACTGCTTTTCAAATATATCGTTTGCAAATTTCTGCATTGCATCAACGGGAAAACTTTCGGGAGAGGGGTTGCCTGCGGCAAAAGATATTACCGAGGGGTCTGTAAGTGACTTGAATATCTCTCTTATAGCCGAGGGCTTGAGCGTTGATACACGGTTTGAAACATTTATCTGCATAGAAAAAAATCCTTTCACAAGCATAGTTTTATCTATTATATCATTTCCCGCCCCTCTTTTCAATAGAAAAAATAAAAAAAGTGTTTATTTTTGCAGGATTCCCATTTTGTTCATTTTATTAAGCGTGATTGTAGGGACAGGCGTCCCCGACTGTCCGCTATAAACCCATTTTCTCCGACATTAAAATCCGATTACTTCAATTTGTATTTAATCAAATGAAAATTCGGGACGGTATCCGACAAATCTCACAATTATCGCATCATCTTTCCGAGCAAAGCTTATATAACTAAACTTACTATTAAAGCCATATTCCAAATGACCTCCCATTTCCTCAAACCAATCCGCCGCGATCTCTGCATATTCTCTTGATGCGCTTATGTATCCCTTTTTATCAAGCTTCATGATTTCGTATACATATTTGCTTAAATCTTCATCGGCATCATTCAAGGGGCACTCAAACAAAACAACCACTCTCGATTCATTCATAACCCTGCTGTAAAGTCCTTTAATGAACTTTGCATCTTCGGGAACCGTTATTCCGTATTGCTCATATAATCCGTCAGTAAGCGCATCGGAAAAACCGTCAATAACCATTCTTTCTGTTGCAAAACCTAAAAAGCTCACTACACAAAAGCCTAAAATTCCAACAATCGTTATGCATATAAGGCATATAGTTACAATAACAATTTTCATTTTGACCTCCTATGATGCTTTTTAAGTATCATATAAAAAACGCACGCACAACAACAAGTAAGCAAAGCTGCCGCAAGAATCGTTGAAATTATTTTTTTACGCATTTCTATCCTCCGTCATAATGTATTTTCCGTTTGCTGTTTTCATTGTATCAGTCATTTATGAATTTTTCTCGGATATTATAAAAATTTTATTGTTTTACGATATATTTTTATCAATATCATAAATTCAAAACCGTACCTTATGGTGTTTTAAAACGCCTCATACGTAATCTTCTCTGTCACCTTGTCCCGCCTGAGAAAGTTAAAAAACGTATTTTTGATGCACATCTCCGATTAATAGCATCAAAGGTGCTTCAAAATTATATTATTTTGTATTTTTTACTTTTACACTTGAATATCGCATAATATTGTAGTATAATTATATACATCTGTTATTGAAAGGAAATTTTATGACTGTAAATGAATATAAAAACGAAATAAAGGGCAAGCGTGTCGGCGTGCTTGGTCTTGGCATAAGCAATATGCCGCTTGTCGATTTTTTGGTGTCTGCGGGCGCTGTTGTCACAGCAAGAGATAAAAAGGACAGAGCTTCGGCTTCAGAAAAATACGAAAAGTTAGAGTCTATGGGCGTCAACATCGTATGCGGTGAAAATTATCTTGACGGACTTGATGATGAGATAATCTTCCGTTCCCCCGGCATCCGTCCCGATGTTCCCGAAATAGCGGCAGCTGTCAAAAACGGTGCTGTGCTTACCTCGGAAATGGAGCTTTTCTTTGGGCTTTGCCCCTGCCATATAATCGCCGTAACGGGAAGCGACGGCAAAACAACGACAACAACGATAACCTCGGAGCTTCTGAAAGCTGAGGGCAAGACAGTTTACGTCGGCGGTAACATCGGCGCACCGCTTCTGCCTCTTGCAGAACAGATGACACGTGACGATTACGCCGTCGTTGAGCTTTCATCATTCCAGCTTCAGACGATGAAAAAATCACCCGAAAGGTGCATAATAACCAACATCACCCCGAACCACCTCAACTGGCACACGGGCATGGAAGAATATGCCGAGGCAAAGCACAACATTTTCAAATATCAAAATGAAAACGGCTATCTTGTCACAAACTACGTTTACGACAGCGTAAAAAATTTACGTTCAAAGGGTAAAACATCACTGTTTTCAATTAACGGCAAGCCCGCAACAAAAGCAGGTGTTTATCTTAACGGTGACATTATAACCTATTATGACGAAAACGGTGACATGCCTGTGCTTGACTGCAAGGACATAAAGATACCAGGCCGTCACAACATAGAAAACTATATGGCGGCATACTGTGTACTTCACGACATCGTCAGTGTGAAAACGCTTAAAGAGGTTGCAAGCACATTCGGCGGTGTCAAGCACAGATGCGAATTTGTAAGAGAGCTTGACGGTGTAAAATACTATAATTCGTCGATTGACTCAAGCCCCACAAGAACGATTGCCGCGCTTTCAAGCTTCAAAGAAAAGGTAATCGTAATTCTCGGCGGATATGACAAAAATATCCCCTACGAGCCGCTTGTTGAGCCGCTTTTCAAGCACGCAAAGTCAGCCGTTTTAACAGGCGCAACCGCTGAAAAAATATATAAAGCAATAACCGATAACAGCGAATTTGAAAAATCCGGACTTAAAATATACAGAGAACCCGTTTTCGAAGAAGCCGTAAAGAAAGCACGTGATATTGCACATACAGGCGACACCGTGATCTTATCCCCTGCGGCGGCAAGCTTCGATGCGTTTGAAAACTTCGAGGTCAGAGGCGATACGTTCAAGAAGATCGTCAACGGCTTTTGAGAAAGGATACTGCAAATGAATGACATAAAAAGCCTTCTCTCTGCTCTGACGTCTCCCGTCACAGTTTCGGGCTACGAGGGCATAGCGGAGGAAACGGTAAATGAGCTTGCCCGTCTTTATTTCGACGAAGTGATAAACGACGGCGCAAATAACTATCAGCTCATAAAAAAAGCAAAAACAACGGGTGCGAAAAAAATACTGATAGATGCCCATATGGACGAGGTCGGTATGCTCGTGTCCGACATTCTTGACGGCGGATTTTTACGTGTGACGAATGTCGGCGGCATCGACTGCAAGATACTTCAGCCGTGCGAGGTGACGATACACGCAAAAGAAGACATTTACGGCATCGTCAGCGCAACGCCCCCCCATTTGATGAGCAAAAAGGAGCTTCCGACATTTGACGGCTTCTTCATCGACACAGGCTTCAAAAAAGAGGAGCTTGAGGAAAAAGGCGTCCGCATCGGCACTCCCATATCGTTTAAGTACCATATGACGGAGCTTTTGAATAACCGTATATGCGGTAAAGGCTTCGACGATAAAATCTGCATTTGCGCAGGTGTTGAGGTCGTAAAGGCGCTTAAAGACGTTGACTGTGAGATAATTCTCCAGCTTTCCTCACGTGAGGAAATCGGCAAAAGTGCCGCCGTCGGCGCATACAATACAAGCCCCGACCTTTGCGTGGTGCTTGACGTAACGGGCGCTGAAATACCCGAGGAAAGGGACACCGTCTACAAGTCGTCCGTTATGGGCTGCGGCGCTGAAATATCAATGTCGGCAATAACCGACGTGAAGCTTACAAAAAAGCTCATACAGTTTGCCAAGGACAATAATTTTCCCCACCAGATAAACGTTGACGGAACGAACACGGGAACGAATGCCAACGACATACCGACAATAAAATGCGGTGTTCCTACGGTGCTTCTGAGCATTCCGCTTCTGAATATGCACACGTATGCTGAAATCATCAGTCTTGATGACGTTATAAGCACGTCATCACTCACCGCAGGATTTATAAAAGAGTTTATAAAGGAGTGTGAAAAATGAATTTTGAGCTTCTTGAAAAACTCTCGACTGCATTCGGGCCGTCGGGGTGCGAGGACGAGGTCGCGGACATAATAAAAAATGAAATCGGTCATTTCGCCGATGATATAATAACCGATGCTCTCGGCAATTTCCTCGTGAAGATAAACGGCAAGCGTGAGCAAAAAATGATGCTTTCGGCACACATGGACGAGGTCGGCTTCATGGTCAGAAAAACAGATGACCTCGGCTGTATCTACTTCCACACCGTCGGCAGTATAAGCGAGGGCGCGCTTCCCTCCCGCCGTGTCACCTTGATGGGTTCGGACGGCAGAAAATACAGAGGTGTGATTGACGCAAAGGCAATACACAGCCAGACGGCAAAAGAAAGAAAAGAATTTATCCCCATTGACAAAATGCACATAAACATCGGCGCTTCATCGAAAAATGAAGTTGACAGCCTTATATCGCTTGGCGACTACGGTGTTTTCGACTCCGATTTTGTGAAATTCGGAAACGGATTTATCAAAGGCAAGGCGCTTGATGACAGAGTGGGCTGCGCCGTTATGTGCGAGATAATAAAGAAGATAAGACAAGAAAGCATCACCCCCGAATATACGCTTTATTTTGCCTTTACCACACGTGAGGAGGTAGGGCGCTCGGGTGCGATAACCGCCACAGAGGCTGTAAAGCCCGATTTTGCGCTCATTCTTGAATGTACGGCAGTTGCCGACATTCCCGAAACACCTGCGCACAAAACGGTGTCAAAGCTCAGCGAGGGTGTTGCCCTGTCGCTTATGGACCATTCGACAGTTTACCGCCGTGAGGTAATAGAAAAAATGATGAAGCTGGCAAAGGACAACGGCGTGAAATATCAGATAAAAACACTCGTGTCGGGCGGAAACGATGCAGGACACATTCACAAAACAGCGGGCGGTGTCAGATGCGCCACGCTTTCCGTACCGTCAAGATATATCCACTCCTCATGCTCGGTAATACACGAGGACGACTATGCTTCAATGTATGATTTTGCATACAACGCTTCACTTTCAAAAGAGCTTATATAACTGAAAGGTAGATAAAAATGACTGAATTTCTTAAAAAGCTTATGCTCACACACGGAGTAACCTCCGACGAGGGCAGAGTGACAAAAATAATAGAAAATGAGATCCGTCCGTACGTTGACGAAATATCGTACGATGCGCTCGGCAACCTTATTGCACTCAAAAAATCAAGTGCTGACGATGCCAAAAAAATGATGCTCTGCGCACACGCTGACGAAATAGGCTTCATCACAATGTTCATTCAGGACGACGGACTTATAAGAATTGCGCCCGTCGGCGGTATTGATTTTGTGGCTTATTCATACTGCACCGTTATCTCATCAAAGGGTGTCAAGGGTGTTTTAGCTCCCGAAGAAGGCACGAAGCCCGAGGAGCTTAAAGCGGACAAGTTCTTTATAGACATCGGCGCAAAATCAAAAAAGGAAGCCGAGAAAAAAGTATCGCTCGGCGATATGTTCACGGTAATTCCCCATATGACGAAGCTTTCGGGAACACGCTACTGCGGACGTCCGTTTGACAACCGTGCAGGCTGTGCCGTTATGGTTGAGATCGCAAAGCAGCTCAAAAACTGCGCAAACGACGTTTATTTCGTATTTTCTTCTATGGAGGAAGTCGGGCTCAGAGGCGCAAAGGCGGCAACGTACAACGTAAATCCCGATTACGGTATAGCGTTTGACGTAACCGATATAGGCGACCTGCCAGGCTGTAAGCCTATGGCTGTAAAGCTTGGCGACGGTGCGGCGATAAAGATAAAGGACAGCTCTGTTTTGTGCGACATAAAGCTCGTTTCCTCACTTGCCGACATCGCAAAGGAAAACAAAATAAAGCATCAGTTTGAAATTCTCCGTGCAGGTGGAACTGACACCGCCGTTATGCAGACTGAAGCAGGCGGCGCACGCGTCGGCTGTATTTCGATTCCCACAAGATACATTCACACACAAAACGAAATGATTGATATGAAGGATATGGCAGAGTGCGTAAAGCTCGGCACGCTTGCTTGTAACATCAGATTATGATAACTAACGAAAAAATACTCAAAATTGCAGAGGAAGCCGAGGAAAGGCTCGATAAAATATTCAGACAGTTCGACAAGACCGCATACAAAAACACGGTCAAGGTAATGGAAGCATTCGCACGCCACCGTGTCGACGAATCGTGTCTTAAAGGCACAACGGGCTACGGCTACGGTGACAAGGGACGTGACACGCTTGACGAGATTTGGGCAGAGGTATTCGGCGCTGAACGTGCATTTGTCCGCCACAATATCGTAAGCGGTACGCATGCGCTCACCATCGGTCTTTTCGGAATTCTCCGTCCGGGCGACATTATGCTTTCGGTCACAGGCAAGCCTTACGACACACTTGACGAGGTCATCGGCATAAACGGCGGCGACGGCACAGGCTCACTTGCCGATTTCGGCGTTGAATACCGTCAGGTCGATATGAAAGGCGGTGTCGATTTAGAAGGTGTAAAAAAAGCGCTCACCGAGTACGGTCAGCGTGTAAAAATGGTGTTTATTCAGCGTTCAAAGGGTTATATGAACAGAAAAACGCTGTCGTGTCGGGAGATAGGCGAGGTCGTAAAGCTGACGAAATCCATGTCAGACGCTTACGTCGTTGTTGACAACTGCTACGGCGAGTTCGTTGAGGAATGTGAGCCTACAGCGTATGGAGCAGACCTCATCATCGGCTCGCTTATAAAGAACCCCGGCGGAGGTATGGCAGAGTCGGGCGGATACCTTGCAGGTACTGCCAAGGCTGTTGAATTATGCTCATACAGATTCACCTGCCCCGGTGTCGGACTTGAATGCGGCGCAACTCTCGATCAGAATAAAAATATGTACCGAGGACTTTTCTATGCGCCTCACACAGTTGCCGCTTCTCTTAAAACAGCCGCACTTGCCGCATATATGTTCGAAAAGCTCGGATATGAAGTAAGCCCCCGCTACGACGAGGACCGCCACGACATAATCCAGACGATTCAGTTCCTTTCAAAAGAACCGCTTTGCGCATTCTGCAGAGGAATTCAGGCAGGCTCGCCCATCGATGCCTACGTAACACCCGAGCCGTGGGATATGCCGGGTTACAGCGACCAGGTAATTATGGCGGCAGGTACGTTTGTTTCGGGCGCATCCATTGAGCTTTCGGCAGATGCACCCATAAAGCCACCGTTCACGGCATTTTTTCAGGGCGGTCTTACATACGAATCGGGCAAATACGGCATAATGACCTCGGCAGAATATCTTTTAAAGGAGCTTAAAAAGTAATGAAAAAGCCTTTGATCGCAATTTTCGGCTCACTTGAAAACGGATATGATATGGTGCGTATTCACTACGCAAAGGCGATAACGCACCACGGCGGCGTACCGTTTCTGGTCACGATGTATCAGACAGAGGAAAATTTAAAACAGCTCATTGAGCTTGCAGACGGTTTTATGTTCGCAGGCGGCATCGACGTCGATCCACGGACATACGGCGAAGAACCGATAAATGACACGGTAGACACGTGTCCCGACCGTGACAAAATCGAATTTGAAGCTCTGCCTATGATTCTCGAAACAAAAAAGCCGATACTTTCAATTTGCAGAGGTATTCAGTCAAATAACGTCGCCCTCGGCGGTACGCTGTATCAGGATATTCCAACACAATGCCCCTCCGATATTGCGCACAGACAAAAGGAGGCAGGCGAATCTGACACGCACACGGTATGTATCGATAAGTCATCAAGGCTTTTTGAAATAGTAGGCTCTGACACGGTTATGACAAACAGCTTTCACCACCAATCGCTGAAAGACGTGGCAAGCTGTTTCACCGTCACGGCAAAGTCACCCGACGGCATAATCGAAGCGGTTGAGGACAAAAACCACCCGTATTTCATCGGAGTACAATGGCACCCCGAATTCACATACGACACCTCCGATACCTCCAAAAAGCTCTTTGATTCATTCATCAAAGCGTGCCGAAAACAAATATAAAAAATAATTGATTGTAATTTTACTTTACGGCATCGTATGAATACGAAAAGCCTATAGTCCCAATAACATCAACACATCTTCCATTTAATTTAAATATTAATATAAAAAGCTGTCTGTGAACACAAATAGTTCACAGACAGCTTTTTTATTCAATTACCATTCATCATCAGGCAAAGGAATACCACCGCCGCCGGGTACTGTGCTTGTCGTGACGACATCACTACATTCCACAGCTACCACTTCAAGTTCGGGAACTGTATATATTTCTTTTTTCATCTTTACACTTCCTTTCTCAGTTTATATATGAATAGGCAGAATCGCCGTATTTCATCATTGCATTAAGTAAATTTACAAGAGCTGTATCATCTGAATTTTGCTTTGAATACGCATAGGATTCTATACTGTAACGTACTGTGTCACTCACAGGTGTATTACCATCATATGCTGTAAGATATACACTTTCCTTCATTTGTCCGGCATTGAATCCTTCGAAATAAACGTAATAACCGCCCTCTGTCGCTTCAAATGATGTGTTGTGTATTACCCACTGTGCACCGCTATCATCCGTAACTCTTATTGAAATATCCTCGATATTGTCACATTCTATTTTGAATCGCATGGCAACGGAATCCTTAAGATTCAAACCTGCACCTTTCCATATAACCGACGATTCTTCAACAGTAGCATGTTCTTTATCCATAACGGTTTTCAGAGTGGGATTTTCTTGTGTTGCCCAGCTTGCCTGCTCAGATGTAAGTGAAGAATTTACAAGCGCATCCGTATTACGTCCTGTATATATCTGCGATGATGCACCGTAATTCAAAAAATCAACAAGCAATGTCCTAAATTCTGCATATTCATCAGTATTATACTTTCCAAGCATATTGTAGCAATACTGCGCCACGCTGTACTGTCTCGTTTCGCTTGCATACAAAACACCGTTATATCTTGCATAAAGAGTTGCATAGATCGTGTCATTCATCTTATCAGGGGTAATTCCCTCAAAGTCAAACACATATTTTCCATCCGATATGTAGTACGATTTAATGATAGTTTCCTCATCATTAAATACTATCTTTACATAAAGATCTGTATATCCAAGCTCATCAAAAATTGAAGCATTTGCTTTATAATTCACACAAAGATCGTTATGAAGTGTAAGAGAAGCCGAGGAAAAAGCAAGCTCGCCGCTTATGAAATCAGGCATCAAGGTTTGCCCGTTTTCGTCAGTTAAAGCATATCCGTCTTCGTTTACAGAATCAATCGCTGTATCATATGTACATCCGTTCATCAAAGGAACATCTTCAAACGATGTTACTTTTTTCGCACTTGAGTCTGTGTATTCAGTCACTGTATAATCCATAGTTCCTGAATCCGTACCTTTTATCTTCACGGAAAAATCCATATCATCCGGCAAAAGTATGTATTTCACACTGTCCTTTACATATACGCATATACCCGGCTTTAAGCCTACCACCTTATCAGATACTATCGAAAGCACGTGTTCATCACCGCAATACATATCAACATCTGTCGGACAAGCAATTACAACCGACTTACCGTGCCATGAATGGTCTATGTTTCCATCATATCTATACAGCATATACAGGCCGTAGTCATCTTTCATCAAGCCTTCTGCAAAAGAAAACTCAAAATCGAGCAAGCCTCTGCCCAAAAGCCTTATGCTGTCGTTTATGTTTTTACAAGATGCTACTATTTCCTCGTAGTCTTTTTTATTTCCAAACCCGAAAGCCCAATTCACAAAGCCATCCGTCAAAACAATTTCATCATAACGCTTCGCATAATCGGTTGATAACAGCCATGTGTTTTCAAGTGTTCTTATTGCGGCTAAAAAATTAGCGGCGTTTTCGGTAGTTTTATTGCATACAAACTTATTTTCCATTTTTTTAGTTGCGGATATCATTATATCCTGAAATTCCGCCATGGCGCACAAAGCATAGTACTGCTCTATAGTAGC
Organism: Eubacteriales bacterium; assembly: GCA_045612465.1. Classification (GTDB taxonomy): domain Bacteria; phylum Bacillota; class Clostridia; order Oscillospirales; family CAG-272; genus RGIG7213. The sequence goes on along the minus strand of JAZKZC010000030.1, from coordinate 1,846 downwards.
ATCGGTTGAAAAACAGAAATTACTTATCGTCTTACCAACAGCATATCCTATAACAGCACCTGTACCGAATCCGCAGCCTGACGCCGCAATTGCACTTTGCCACATATAGTCTATAACATTGGTTATTTCAACAGTACCGACTGTCAATGCGCCTTCAACAGCCATAGTAACACCCTTGCTGAAGCTGTTTTCACATGCACCTATCACCGTTGCAAGCGCCGCTTTCATTTCAGGATGTGTTATAGCAGAGCACGAATCGTCAAGCGCATACAGAACAGGTAAAATACTTTCGGCAACTTTCGCCGCCTCCTCCAAAGCAGCTACTTTGTTTACAAAATCCATAAAACTTGTTGAATAATCATATATTTCAAAAAAAGTTTCTGAGGTTACAGAGTATTTTCTCAAAGTTTCAGCTTTTTGCCATGCGGCGTTTGCAAATACCTTTCGCTCGTGATCGGTAAACCACGGCATTTTATTATACGCAAACAGATCATGCTCTTTTTGTGCATCTAATTCAAGAATATCTAAAACATTTGATGTTATAATCGAAGCTGTATCTTTCATATTATCAGCCGAATCCGGTATAAAGCTATCATTTACCGCACAGTCAATAACAGCGAGAATTATGGAGGTATAATAATCAACGCTGTTTATGGGACCTTTGACTATTTCGCTTCCCGGCTGAAAAACAAGCTCTGCTTCCTCCCACGCAAACACCGCCGCTTGAAAAACCGTATTGTTATCCTGTTCTTTCTTTATACCTCTGAGATATCCGCTCATTATATCTGGATCAAGCATCATTTTGTATATATTATTCTGAGGTGTAATCCCCTTGCTTTTCCATACACCGTCATATCCCTTGTCCGTTATAACATCAGCCATATACTGAGCCACAGAATCATATTTATTTTTCTTTAACGGCTCCCATTCGCATATATAACCGCCCGTGCAACATGTACTTTGACCATGATATGCCGATTGGTCATCCCATCTTCCGTCTGGTTCATAATTGATTACAAGGTAATGTTGTATGCCCCTGCAATTATCAAAGCCTGAGTGTTCATACACCCATGGTTCGCCAGTTATCCATTCCCATACACCTTCTTGTTTTTCATCGGTTCCACCTATCCAGCAAGTGTACCCTGTTATTTTCGCCAATTCAAATACAAACACATCTTCATTTACATCCGTAATTGTTGCTAAATGTCCACCCATTGATTCACAAGCACTCTTTGCACCAAACCAACTAATTCTATCGACATAAGCCTTATAATAATGCCCATTATATTCCACCGCATCATCCGGTATTTGTATTGTTACAGTTTCAGCCGAAACGGACAGGCTCGGTATAAATACCGAAGTGAGAGTGACAAGACATAGAATGAATGATAAAATTTTTTTCAGCATAATTTCTCCTTATAATATTGATAATTTTGAAATGATTTAAGAATAGTTCCTCCTTTTGCAAAAAATAATATCACAAAATGAGATAATTGTCAATATCTCATTTTGTGATTTGTATAATAAATTAAAAGGGAGTGATTAAATATGCGGCTGAAAGATTTAAGGGAAGATTCCGATATATCTCAAATGCGTATAGCAGAATTTTTACACATAAAACAAAACACATATTCACAGTACGAAAGCGGAAAAAGACAGATACCGATAGAAATGCTTGTAAAGCTTGCGCTTTTCTATCACGTATCTGTCGATTATATTTTAGAGCTTACCGAGGTAAAAGAGCCTTATCCGAGAAATGACGTTTAATTTATAACATCTGAAAACTTACATTTATATTTGTATTACGTGCGCCCTCGCCTGCCCCCCCTCAGTTGACCGGCGAACT
>JAZKZC010000029.1:0-1529 GCA_045612465.1 Eubacteriales bacterium | reverse complement strand
TCAAGAATGGCAAATACACGTTCCGCAGCCGAGAAAGCCGACTGGATCTCGTGAAGGATGTTTGAAAATTCGTTGATAGGTCCTGCGAATTTTCTTGAGTACTGAACGAACTGCGCAACGCCGCCGAGAGTGATGAAAAATACCGATGTTGCAAGCACCGTACCGTTTTGAGAGTACATATACAGTATGCCGCCCATTACAGCAACAAGGGTTATCGAAATATTGTTTATGAGGTTTATTGTCGGGAAGAGAAGTGCGCTGTTATATTCCGCGTTATACATTGCATCCATTGCTTCGTCGTTGATTTTGTTGAATCGAGATGATACAACGTTTTCCATTCCGTATGCGGAAATCGTACGGGAGCCTGTGAGCATTTCTTCTGCAAATCCGTTAAGCTCACCGTATTTTTTAGAACGCTTGCTGAAAAGGGGACGTACTATTTTTGAACGGTAACGTGTGAAAAGTATGGATGCGGGAACCGTTAATACAAAAATGATTATCATCGGCTTTGATATCTGCCACATGAAAATAAGAGAGCCGACAACGGTATAAATACTTGTCAATATCTGCACAAAGTCGTGAGAAAGAGAAGCGTTTATCGTGTCAATATCGTATGAAAGATGGCTGATGATATCGCCTGTTGCATGAGTGTCAAAATAATTGACGGGGAGCGTTGTAAGCTTTTCAAAAACTTGTCTTCTCATCTTATAGATGATTCTCTGGCTCAGCTGGATCATAACAACAGAAAGAATATACGATAACAGTGCGGAGATAACGTAGCACATAAGCATATATGTGATGTTTTCCCAGACTGCAGGGAAATTTACGCCGCTTTCAAATTCTATCGCATCGATCGCAGCACCCGAATATTTCGGACCTAAAAGAGAAAGCTGGTTTGAACCGAGTGTTAAAAGCAAAGCAACTATAAATAACGGCCATTGTTGCAAAACGTATTTGCTCAACCTTATAAATATGCCTTTTCTGTTTCTCGGTTTGATATTTTTATCAGTCAAGGAAAGCACCTCCCATCTGTGAATCGCTGATTTCTTTGTATTCGGAACATGTCTGCATAAGATCGTCATGCTTGCCGCAGCCTATTATTTCGCCGTCTTCGATTACGAGAATAAGATCGCAGTTTTTAACGGAGCTTACTCTCTGCGCAACGGTAATAACCGTAGAGTCGGGAAGAGATGTTGCAAGTGCCTGACGGAGATTTGCATCTGTTTTATAGTCGAGAGCCGATGATGAGTCGTCAAGAATAAGTATTTCGGGACGTCCTGCTATCGCACGCGCAATAAGTACACGCTGACGTTGACCGCCCGAGAGGTTCGTACCTCCTGCGGATATCTTGTGTTCATAGCCCTCGGAGAATGATGTTATAAAATCGTGTGCCTGAGTTATTTTTGTTGCTTTAACAATATCTTCGCTTGTTATATCTCTGCCGAAGCGGATGTTTTCTTCGATAGAATCGGCATAGAGAAAGTCGTTCTGGAAAACCACGCCGAACATAGCCGTAAGTTCTTCGCTTG
>JAZKZC010000028.1:0-34602 GCA_045612465.1 Eubacteriales bacterium | reverse complement strand
ATGGACGAGGGACTTTCCCGTGCCGTGCGTGAGGTGTTCGTAAACCTTTACGACAAGGGACTCATTTACAGAGGCTACAGAATTATCAACTGGTGTCCTCACTGCCGTACGGCTTTGTCCGATGCCGAGGTTGAATATTCCGAGGATGCAGGCCATTTCTGGCACATCAGATATCCCGTTAAGGACAGCGATGAGTACGTAACGATCGCCACAACACGTCCCGAAACGCTTTTAGGTGATACTGCCGTTGCAGTAAACCCCGAAGACGAAAGATACACACATCTCGTCGGCAAAACACTTATTCTCCCGCTTGTAAACAGAGAAATTCCCGTAATCGCAGACGATTACGTTGATAAGGAATTCGGTACGGGCTGTGTTAAGATAACACCTGCGCACGACCCGAATGACTTTATGGTAGGTCAGCGCCACGACCTTGAAATAATCAAGGTAATGAACGACGACGCAACGATAAACGAGCACGGCGGAAAATATCAGGGACTCGACAGATACGAAGCACGCAAGCAGATCGTTGCCGACCTTGAAGCAGAGGGTTACCTCGTCAAGATCGAAGCGCACAGCCACAACGTCGGTAAGTGCTACCGTTGCGGAAATACGGTTGAGCCTCTTACGTCCGACCAGTGGTTTGTTAAGATGGGCCCGATGATTCAGCCCGCGATCGACGCTGTAAAGGACGGCAGAATCAGCTACGAGCCTGACAGATTCAGCAAAATTTACATCAACTGGATGGAAAATCTCCATGACTGGTGCATTTCCCGTCAGCTCTGGTGGGGACACAGAATTCCTGCGTTCTACTGCGAAAAGTGCGGTAAGATGACGGTTTCCAAAACTGATATTGATACTTGTCCCGAATGCGGCGGCGCAGTTCACCAGGATGAGGACGTGCTTGACACGTGGTTCTCCTCCGCACTCTGGCCGTTCTCAACACTCGGCTGGCCCGACAAGACACCCGACCTTGAAAAATATTATCCGACCGACGTTCTTGTAACAGGTTACGATATTATCACATTCTGGGTATCGAGAATGATATTCTCCGCTATGGAGCATATGAACGAAATTCCGTTCAAGCACGTATTCATTCACGGTCTTGTAAGAGATGCGCAGGGCAGAAAGATGTCAAAATCTCTCGGCAACGGTATCGACCCCTTGATGATAATCGAAAAGTACGGTGCAGACGCGCTCCGCTTTGCGCTTGCAACAGGTAACTCCCCCGGTAACGATATGCGTTTCTCCGACGAGAAGATCGAAGCATCACGTAACTTCTCCAACAAGATATGGAATGCGGCACGTTTCGTCCTTATGAACCTTGATATTGAAAAGGTTGAGCTTCCCGATGAATCTGCGCTCAGAATCGAGGATAAATGGATTCTTTCCAAGCTCAACAGACTTATAAAGGAAGTTTCTGCAAATATCGAATCGTTTGAGCTTGGCGTTGCGCTTTCAAAGCTTTACGACTTCATCTGGGACAACTTCTGCGACTGGTACATCGAGCTTCTCAAGCCCCGCTTTGGCGATAAAGGCAGCGAGGACAACAAGACGGCGCAGAATGTTATTGCTTACGTTCTTACGTCGGCTCTCAAGCTACTTCATCCCTTTATGCCGTTCATCACAGAGGAGCTTTACCAGGCGCTTCCGCACGATGTCGAAAGCATTATGATATCCGAATATCCCGAATACACACCGTCACTTGACTTCCCCGAGGACGAAGCACGTATGCAGTCGCTTATCGCCGCAGTTAAGGCTGTAAGAAACAGACGTGCGGAAATGAACGTTCCTCCGTCAAAGAAGGCAACAGTATTCATCAAGAGCGAAAAGCACGATGCGTTCAACGAAACAACATCAGGCTTCTTCACAAGACTTGCATCTGCATCAGACGTCGTTTATATCGACGAGTACAAGGGCGAGGATGCGGTTTCCATCATCACCGATGACTGTGCGATTTACATTCCTTTGTCCGAGGTCGTTGACTTTGAAAAGGAAAAGGCACGTCTTGAAGGCGAGCTTGTAAAGACGCAGGGCGAAATTGACCGCCTTGAAAAGAAGCTGTCAAACGACGGATTCGTTGCAAAGGCTCCCGCCGCAGTCGTTGACGGTGAGCGCGCAAAGCTGAAAGCATACAAAGAAAAAGCAGACAGCATTGCAGCGGAAATCGCAAAATATAATAAATAAACGTGCAAAAAAGGCGGCTTATCCTTTCGGGATAAGCCGTCGTATTTTTTTATTTTGAAGTACGTTATCTTGTTTTAACTAAAGCTCAACAGGATAAGCGCCTATGCCCGCCCCCCACGGTAGGCGCAGCCTACCGCCACGGGCAAAGGGCGCAGATTTCCTGCGGAAATCTATTTGTAAACTTCAGATGAAACAATGTATCTCCTTGTTTTCTTAAAAATACCGTTTTCGTAACGGAATCCGTCCGTTTAATTCTTTCTGAATTTTCTTAAAAGCACGCAGGCTGTTATCGAAAGCGCCATTATAACGAAGCATGTGACGAACGATATTATAAATTTAGCACCCGCATTTCCTATCCATGCTGTGGTAAGCTCTGTCGAAAATCCCGTTGCGTCCGTGATTATTGCATTTACAAAATCACTCTTGACGATTGCCGTTACGATAACCATAATTACACCGACAATACCGGTATTGACTGCGATCCAGATAAATCCGCTGTAATTTTTCTTGCGTAAAAGATATATAAGCGCAAGAAGTGCGACTTCTATCAGAATAACAACCGTTTTAAACTGCCACGTCAGCGTTTTCTGCACGATTTCGGTTGTTTCGTTGTACTCCGAAAAGGTGTTTTGAATAGGCTCAAGCTCCATTACGATTTCCTCAATTGCATCGTCGCTTTCATCGATTATCTTTGCAAGCTCGTCCTTCGCTGTCTTTCGGTCTATATTTTCACCCGTTTTTTCTTCAACGACATCCAATATACTGTCCATATGTTTATTCATAAGCTCTTTTACAGATGAGGCATCGAAGTCACGAAGCGCATCTGTATCACCGACAGTTGAAGACAGCACCTCTACACAGTCCTCAAGAAATTCGCCGACCTCGTCGCTTTTCATAATTTCGTCAATTTCACCGGCGTCGCTTATACCGAGACTTTTGACGGTATCGTTAAAATCGTCCGATTCCTTGATTATCTCACGATAATCGATATTTTGAATGACCGTCGTTATCGCCTTGGGCTGAACAAGACCGACCGCTGAATAATACACCGGCACGATGATCGCCGTGAGTACAAATAAAATACTGAGTATAACACTTACAAATATACACAGTACACCTGATGCTTTTTCCATTTTGATATCTCCTGCCTGACATTTTATGTGATACTCTATTTTACTATAAAAATTCGCAAAAATCAATATCTCCGATAAATAAAGCGGTAATGGCATAAAAATTTCGAAAAAACTATTTACAAATGCGTTTGACTGTGATATAATAACCGTCGGTATTCCATACCGAATGTATGGCGTAACGGATACACGGCTTACGGACAACAAGGCACATTACCAAAGGTGCGTTTCACCCGCCGTATTCCTTGTATTACGAATTTATTTTTTGAAAGGTGATTATAACAATGCTTAAAGAACAGAAGCAGGATATCATATCCAACTACAAGATCCACGAAAACGACACAGGTTCGCCTGAAGTTCAGATCGCTATTCTTACAACAAGAATCAACACACTTAACGAACACCTCAAGGTAAACAAGAACGACCACCACTCAAGACGCGGTCTTCTTAAAATGGTTGGTCAGAGAAGAAACCTTCTCGGCTACCTTATGAAGAAGGATATCAACAGATACCGTGCTATCATCGATAAGCTCGGCATCAGAAAGTAATTAAAAACAAAAACTCTCCCTTACTTGCCATACAGTAAGGGAGAATTTTTATTATGTAAAAATCGGATCACGAAAGTTGTGCGGTAATACATCTTGGCGTGTTTGCGGCAGAAATTTCGCATTTCATCACCGTCGATCGGAATTTGTTGTGTAAAAACCGTCTTGTTTATCTGTTATTACTTTGTCCGATGATCTTTCATTGAATAAACATCGCATCACCGAATGAGAAGAAACGGTATTTTTCCTTTACTGCTTCTTCGTATGCCGAGAGCATTATTTCACGAGATGAAAATGCCGAAACAAGCATCAGAAGCGTACTTTCGGGCAGATGGAAGTTAGTGATAAGTCCGTCCACCATCTTGAATTTGTATCCGGGATAAATGAATATGTCCGTGTCGGCGCACATCGGATGAACCATGCCGTCGTCGGTTGAGGCGCTTTCAAGCACGCGTGTGGATGTCGTTCCGACGGAAATCACACGTCCGCCGTTTGCTTTTGCGGAGTTGATGATTTTAGCGCTTTCTTCGGAAATTTCAAAGTACTCTGAGTGCATTTTGTGTTCTTTTATGTTATCGACCTTTACGGGGCGGAACGTGCCGAGCCCGACGTGAAGCATAACGGGCGCAATCTTTACACCCATTTCTTCAATTTCGGCAAGCAGCTCCTTTGTAAAGTGCAGTCCTGCCGTCGGTGCGGCTGCGGAGCCGTTTTTGTCCGCATAAACCGTCTGGTAACGGCTTTTGTCCTCTAACTTTTTCGTTATGTAAGGCGGTGTCGGCATAGAGCCTGCAACGTCAAGTACGGCGAAGATGTTACCGTATTTTTCTTTGTCGTAGAAAAATTCAACGATTCTGTTTCCGTCGTCCTTGACCTGACGTACCGTACACGTAAGACCGCCGTTGAATTCGATCTCGGCACCCGTTTTCAGTCTTTTACCGGGGTGTACTATACATTCCCACTTGTCGCCCTCCGTGCATTTGAGAAGCAGTACCTCACATTTCGCACCGTCCGATACGCTGTCGGGCGTTTTTTTCTTTGTGCCCAAAAGCCTTGCGGGGATAACGCGGGAATTGTTTATAACGAGTACGTCACCTTTTTTCAAAAAGCTCTTTACATCCTTGAAAATTCTGTGCGACAGCTCGCCCGTTTTGCGGTCAACGCACATAAGGCGCGATTCGTCGCGTTTTTCGGCAGGCGACTGCGCAATAAGCTCCTCGGGTAGAAAATATTTATAATCACTTGTGGAAAGTCCGTCGTTGTTCATATCTTTATCCTTTGACAATTTCTGTTTTGCTGACGATTGCCTCACGCACAATAAACTTAAACGGTCAATATAAGCCGTTTTGCATAAAATAATACGGAAGCTTTTCATATTATAATCGATATTATGTGAAGTTTTCAACTGTTATTTATTACGGGGTGCAAAAATGGAATATACAGACAAAAAGCGGTTTCCGCACGGCATCATTACCGCCGTGGTGACACCGTTTAAAAATACTGAGGTGGACTATTCCTCCTTAAAACTGTTACTTAACCGCCAGATAAAGGCGGGAGTTGACGGCATAGTGCTTTTGGGCACCACCGGCGAATCTCCGACGGTCAGCGGGTGCGAGCGGTCAAGACTTATTGAATTCGCGTGCGAATGTATCAACAAAAGGACGTTTTTAATTGTGGGGTGCGGAGGCGCCGACACGCGCGCATCCGCGGAAAGCGCACAGGAAGCGTATCAAAGGGGAGCAGACGGTATACTTTGCGTCACTCCGTACTATAACCGCCCGACGCAGGACGGCATAATCCGCCATTACCTTACCGTGGCAGAAGAAACAGCCCTGCCCGTGATGATGTATAACGTGCCGTCGCGCACGGGTGTGAATATCGCGTGTAAAACGGCAGAGGTGCTGTTTTCTCACGAAAATATTACGGCTTTGAAAGAAGCGACAAGCGACATTTACGACGTTGCCGAAAAGCTTACAACGCTGTCGGGATGCGATGTATTCTGCGGAAACGATGAGCTTTTGCTTCCATTTCTATCCCTCGGCGCGGTTGGCGCGGTGAGCGTTGTGTCAAACGCTTTGCCGTGCGCGTACAGAATGATATACGATAAGTTTTTGCTCAATAAGCCCGACGAGGCAAAAGCAGTGTTTGCGCGCATCCGTCCGCTTCTGAAGGCGCTGTCAAAAAACACGAATCCCATCGGCATCAAGGCGCTTTTATCGTATCTTGATTTGTGTGAATGTGACGTTCGTCTGCCTCTTACAAAATGTACGGACAGCGAGGCTCGGGAAATAATAAAAGCGTACGGCGACACGGGCTTTGTTTTGTGAAATACGCTTTTCGCCCGACACAAAAAACGAGCCGATCATCTTGATCGGCTCACGTTTTATGATGTTATTTATTTAAGGTCTTTTCTGGACGATGTACGATACGCCTCTGTAAATCGTTTCAAACTCCGATTCAAGGAATGCTTTGACCTCGGGGCGGGCGGGATCGTTGATAAGAAGCCATTTTTCTCCGCGTCTTTCCTCATATCCCACTACGCATAAAAGGTGTCCGTTCGTCTGGTAATTCGGATAACCGCTTTGTGTCAGCTGACCTTGATCAACTCTTATGGAGCAAGCCACGGGATGTCCTGTGGAAATGGCATACTTTATCGCATCGATGTCATAATAGTCTATGTAAGCGTCAAATCCAAGCTCGCCTGCGTATGCGACGTTGAATGCCCAGTTGCCGAAGCGTCCGATACCGTAATCGCGTACGCCCCACGCAACGTCTTCAACCTCAATTTCCGCGCCGTGGTAGAGCATAAGCATCGACAGCGAGGTTGCAGAGCAGATGCTTCCGCCGATTTCGGGCACGTCACCCTGGCGTCTGTACGGAACATCGAGCTTTTTCGACGTATCATCGGGTGCTTTCAATGCCGATTCGTCCTTGTTGCACGCAAGAGTCACGTTGTATACAACGGGAGCTGTATCTTTTGTCTGTTTTATATCTACCTTGAATTTGACGATGCCGGAACATTTTTCATTGAGTGAAAGAATGTCGATTCCGACCTTGCCGTATGAATCCGACGTGGAGGCGCTTCCCGAAACACCTTGAATTGCGCTCCATACACCCCAGGAGTACCAGCCTGTGTAATTTCCGTTGTCGAGCTTTACAGATACCGATACCTCAACGGTACCGCCCGATGACGACGAATTCCACGATGCAAGCATTTCGTCAAAGCTTCCGCCGAGATCGATCTCCTCTGAGGTGAACGTGCCTCTTTGTGAGCCGTCTTTCAGCGTAAGACCGCCGTTTTTGACCTCAACCGAATTGAATTTTCCCTTGAATTCATCAGCCGTTATCATCACGGACTTGTTGCAAAGATCAACGTCTGATATTTCGGGGTCAGTATCTTCGCCGACGGTGTCTGCTGCGCTTTCTTCTGCTGTGGTCACGGAAGTGTCCGTTTCGGTGCTTGTTTCGGAATTTCCGCCGCATCCCGTCAGAATAGCGCATAATAACAGAACGGACATAAATCCCATTGTCTTGCTGCGTGTTTTATTTGATACTGATTTTTTCATCGTGTTCTCCTTTGGCTGAATTATACGGTTATGAGAATCGCTGAATTTGATATTCTTTTGTTAATTATATCACTCTTTTTCATTCGTGTCAATCATTTTTGATGTCATATCCGCATAAATCCACTCGAAATATAAATATTAACGTAATACTTTGACATTTCCGCAGGTCGATTTACAAATAAAACTCTTTCAAGTCATCAAGCCGCAAAAGAGCAGGCGCGTTGCCGTAAGGAACACCCACGTCAATATCTATCCAGGTGCGCGTGCGGAGTATTTTCCCCTTGTGTTCCTTGCCGAAACTTACAGTCGGGCTATGCCCGAAAACGGTGATTATATCATCGAAATATTCATCGGTCATTATCGGACGGCACCAGAGCAGTTCATCTGCCGTGTAGTCAGAAAGTTTTTTCGCGGGATGAAAGTTTTGCAAACCGCTGTGAACGAGAACGAAGTCCTTTCCTCCTGCCGAAACGGTTTCATAAATGGGGCAATCCCGAAGATAATCGATAATTCCGAGGAGCGTTTCACGGTCGGTTCGGTTCAAGTCCCGAAGGGCTTTCAAGGTAACACTTCCGCCGTCCAACATATAGTTCTGTAAAAGCTCCATTTTTTCTTCCGAAAAAGCTTCGATGCTCTCGTTTGTCACTTCATCGAAAACAAAATCGCACGAAAGAAGCATTGCCTCGTGATTACCCAGAATCAGCTGTGCGTTTGCTTGATGCAAAAGCCATTTTAAAAGCTCCACACCGCCGTCGTTTTCTCGGTCGATCACATCACCCAGAATATAAAGCCAATCGTTATCGGAAAACTCCGCTTTAGCCAAAAGTGCCTTGAATTCTGTCAAAGAAAGACCGTGAAGGTCGCTTGTCACATAGATTGCCATGTTTTTTCTCCTTTCGTTCACTTATATTTTATATACCATATTTTTAGTGAAATATCAATGGGATTGTTAAAAAATAACTTACGTATAGACCGTCCGATCTGTTTTGCAAACGTATAAAAGCGGGATGAATTTCACCCCGCTTGATTAACTGTTGCATTTTCAAAAGCATACACAAAGGATGCTTTCGCCGCCCGTATGATTTATGTGTTATCTGAAGATACTGCTTTTTTTCTCTTGATAAGATCAACAACCATGAAGATAATCACGGGAAGATTTGCAAGACAAATGGTTATAAGATCCCACGAAGCCACTTTGGGAGTATGGTCGATCCAAAGAGTGGGATAAGTCAAGGCGGAAACTTCCTGAGTAACCAAGGTAGCTATGATAAAGTTATTGCACCAATGCATAATGATGCCGGGGAGTAAGCTTCCGAAGTGTATATCTGCCCAGAAGCATACAAATCCGTACAGGAAATACCCTGAGGTTATGATTACAATGTCAAATCCGCTTTGCGAGGCAACCTCGGGATTGGTTATGTGGCTCACTGCAAATAAGAGTGAGGTGATAACTGCGCCGATAATGGCTTTTTTGTTGTATCCGATTTCGTTTTTGCACAGCCAGCGGAGAATAATACCGCGGAACATATATTCCTCAACAGTCGTCTGCATCCAAAGCACGAGAAGCATTAACACAACGAGGAATACGTACTGACCGGGCTGAACACCTCGCCAGCTGAGGTTTTTGATATTGCACAAATAAACGGCTGCCATACCGAGGGCATACAAACCGAGGATCGTCAAAGAGAGCTTCTTGTTCAGCTTGCCGTTGACGCCGAGAACGAAATCTTTCACGGACGTTTTGGCAATTAATCTCATTGCAACGACAAATCCGATATACATCGGTACAAACGACAGCGTATTGTACAGATCAACGTATTTTATTCCCATAAGTGTATCGGTGCTGTTGTTTGCGTATTCCTGAAACGGAAGCATAAAACATACCGCGATAAGGCTTATGCCAAGCACGAGAATCCATCTTAAAAGCGAGCATTCATTGGGTAAAATAATCTTTTTTTCTTTAGTGTTTTTCATATTTTTCTCTGCTCAGATTTGAATTTACATATTCATTTGACCGAATATGCATACGGACACGGGTTCGAGTCCGTTTCTGAGCCTTGTTTTGATTATATCACGTGCCGTTTTGAAAGTCAATCAAAATTCGGCATAATCTGTCAAAAATAAAGCATAACAACACAATTTGAAAATTTGCTGTAGGGGCTGGCGACCACGACAGCCCGCAAATTCCGTGTGATTATAAACGGGACGGTGTAGTTCGTGGCTAACCACGAACTACTTGGCGCCGTCCCATACAAAATGTGATAAGGAGAATTTATATATGAAAGCAACAGGTATTGTCAGAAGAATCGACGACCTTGGTCGTGTTGTTATTCCCAAAGAGATAAGAAGGACTATGAGAATACACGAGGGAGGTCTCGGCTGCCGCCTCGGTCGGTGCTTCTGCTTTGCAGAGGTGTCCACTGGACACCCGCACCCCTTACTGACAACATTGACACCGATTGACAAGTTTTGTTGGGCGATACATAGCGTGGTAGAAAGAGCAAAAGCGAGGTGAAACTCACCTCGCTTTTACTGTATAATTTCAAGATTTTCTACACCATATTGTAGCATTAAGTTTATTAACTCGTTTCTTGAATAATTACTTTCTTTTGATATCCTATCTAACTCATTTAAAATATCTTCTTTAATTCGTACTGAAATTATTTTGTTTCCATCTTCGCCACGTTTTTTAATCTTCAAGGAATTATTATTCATAATTATCACCTCTAATATATTTTACTATTGACTTTGAAATTAAAATATATTACAATATGATATGTGAAAGTAATACATAAGAGGGTTTTAAAAATGAAAAAAATTGTAAGTTTATTGTTGGCGGTAACGATGGTTTTATCTTTGGCTGCTTGTGGCGGTAACGATACCAAAACAGATAATGACATTGGTAGTTCCACTACCCAGAACCAAACTGATGTGACTGACACAAGTTCTACCGAGCAGAGCACAGATACTTCCAGTTCTATTACCGATAATATCGGTAGTTCGGATAGTACCGATGTTCCCAGTTCTACTATTAGCGAACCTACCACCACTACCAAACCTGAAACATCCAAACCTACCACTACTACCAAACCAAGTGAAACTAGTAAACCAAGTGAAACTAGTAAACCAAGTGAAACTAGTAAACCGAGTGAAACTAGTAAACCGAGTGAAACTAGTAAACCAAGTGAAACAGAATCATTTACAAAATCTTTAATTTTTGAACTTTCAAATGATTCTAAATCGTATATTGTTAAGGGTATCAAAGAGGCAAAAGATACATCTATTGTTATTCCAGATAATTATAACGGAAAACCAGTTACGAGTGTGGGCTATGAGGCTTTTAACGAGCAAAAGATAACTTCTGTAAAGTTTGGCAATAATATTACATCAATTGGAGAATGGTCGTTTAGAGGGTGTTCCACACTTACTGAAATTATACTTCCAAATTCAGTAACAGCTATCAATGAAGGTGCGTTTTCTGGCTGTTCCAGTTTGAAAAAGGTTACGATGGGAAATAAGGTAGTGTCAATCGGCAAGATGGCATTTTATCAATGTAAACAGTTAGAAAGCATTAATTTGAGCACAACATTAAAAACTATTGGTGTTGGTGCATTTGCAGATAATATTAAACTCCAAGAAATCAAATTTCCTGATTCTCTTACTAAAATAGAGGAGCAAGCATTTGTAGGGTGCACCGCTCTCAAATCTATTACAACACCTAAAAATTTAGAATATATTGAAACTTTTGCATTTGCAGAGTGTAAGAGCCTTACGCAAATTAACATCGGGTCAAGTTCTTTAAAAATAGGACCTAAAGCATTTTCTTTTTGTAGTTCACTATCTGAACTTTACATTCCTGGGAACGTACAATATATAGACATTCAATCTTTCTCATATTGTACAAATCTTAAAAAAGTTACAATTCTTGAAGGTCTAAAAAGTATTGGTTCTGCCGCATTTCAAGGGTGTGCTTCGATTGAATATATGGAGCTACCATTTATTGGACATACCAAAACCAGTGACCAGTTTATAGGATGGCTTTTTGGCATAACTACTTATTATAAGGATAACTATAAATATGTTCCAAGCTCTTTAAAAACAATATATTTTACAGGTTCTGAGGTGCCAACAAACGCTTTATATGGTTGTAATATAACTGTTAAACGCCCTGTTGATGAAAGCACAGGTCTAATTTTCACATTGTCAAGTGATGAAAGTTATTATATTGTTAAGGGAACCTCATTGACTAATCCCACTGAAATATTTGTTCCAGCAACATATAAAAACAAACCCGTCAAAGAGATAGACCGCGAGGCATTTGCAAACTGTTCTACCATCACAAAAGTTACTATTTCTGAAGGAATAGAAAAGATTGGCAACTATGCATTTTATGATTGTTATGAATTAACAAATATTAGTATTCCTAATAGCATTAAAGAATTGGGTAATAGTGTGTTTAATTACAATACAATAGAAAAATATTACAGTTCAGCAACACAGATGTCATATATAGGAAATGCTAACAATCCATATGTTGCTCTTGTTATGGTCGGCAGTAATTTAAGCGGAGATGTTTTGGTTAAGGATGGCTGTAGCGTGATTGGACATCAAGCTTTTAGAAATAGCAAAGCAACATCTGTTATTTTGCCAGATAGCGTTAAAAGTATTTCGCAAGATGCTTTTTATACATGTAATTCATTAAAAAGCGTTTCTATACCAAGCGGGATAAACAAAATTGGAACTAGTGCATTTAGATGTAATTTATTAACACAGTTGACATACAGAGGAACAAAAAACAACTGGAACAATATTGAAAAAGGCTGGAACTGGACATATGGTTCTGTTCTTGTATCAGTTAGTTGCAAAGACGGAGAAGTAACAATTAATTGATAACCAAAATTGTTCCACAAAACAAACAGTGGCACAATTTCCTTGAGTATAGTAGAATTTTTGTTTGTTGCGAACAAGTATAAATCTCCTTGTTTTACAAATACTAACAGTACAAATTTGTAAAACAAGGAGATTTTTATATATGAAAGCAACCGGTATTGTACGCCGCATCGACGACCTTGGTCGTGTTGTTATACCCAAAGAGATAAGAAGGACTATGAGAATACACGAGGGAGATCCTTTGGAAATTTTTACCGAGCGTGACGGCGAGGTGATCTTCAAGAAGTATTCACCGATTTCACAGCTTACTTCATTTGCCTCGGATTATGCCGAATCGATAAACAAAACAACGGGGCTTTGCGCCGTTATTTGCGACCGTGATGTTGTAATAGCATCATCGGGTATACCGAAAAAGGAGCTTACGGATAAAAAAATATCGTCCGAGCTTGAAACACTGATGAACAAAAGAATGACGTTTTCATTCAACGGCGAAAGCGCAAAGCTCTATCCCGTGACAGACTGCAAATATTATATCGTCTGCTGTTGTCCGATCATAACGTCGGGCGATATTTCGGGCTGCGTTTGTATCGTTTCAGAGGACAAGGAGCACGCTCCCGCCTGCACCGATATGGAGCTGAAGCTGTCGATGTCGGCATCTCATTTCCTTGCAAAACAGCTCGATATATAACTTTGAAAGTGTGATTTCGGCTCGGTATTGACAACTGCGATTTTCTGTGATATAATAGGTCAACAAAATTTATATTCAGGAGGAAAAACATGAAAAAGTTTTTCGCAGTTGCCATCGCTCTTATGATGGTACTTTCTCTCGGCGTTTTCGCTGCAGACTACGAAGTTGACATTGCATCCATCACAGAAGCATCATCTGACTGTGTAGGTGAGTACACCGAAGCGCAGTTCACAGGTACTGTTATCAAGTTCCAGAACGGCGTAGGTCTTACAGCTACACTTGGCGAAATTGATCTTTCCAAGTATTCAAGAGTAATCTTTGATTACGGCAGTGACCCCACAGCTTACTATCTTGATACAGATACTATCAACCTCAAGGACGCTGAAGGTAACGACCTCGGTTCGTTCGTTCCCTCTCCTCCCACAGGTTTCTGGGCTCAGTCACTCAGAACATCCGAAATCGCACTTGATACAGATTACAACGGTAAGGTAGTTCTTTACTCCAACCTTTCCGGCCACGGTATCGCGATCAGCAACATCATCTTCATTGAGAAGTCTGCTGAAACAGAAGCTCCTGCAACGGAAGCAGAAACAGAAGCCCCCGCAACAGAGGCTGAAACAGAGGCTCCCGCAACAGAAGCTGAAACAGAAGCTCCCGCAGCTGATACAACAGCTGATACAACAGCTGAAACAAAGGCTGAAACAAATGCAGCTGAAACAAAGGCTGACGACAAGAAGGATGAAGAAGGTTCTTCCGTTCTCCCCATCATAATCATCGTTGCAGTTGTTGCAGTTGCAGCAGTTGCAGTTGTAGTTATGATGAAAAAGAACAAGAAATAAGATAATTTAAGAAGGATCGCCCCCACTCGGCACGCTTTTATAGTATGTGCCTGCGGGCGGTTCTTTTTTTGTTTCAATGATATTGACAAAATTTAAGATGCGTGCTATAATGTTACATCGAGATAAACAAAATAAAAAATGGAGGATTACTAACATGAAAAAAATTATCTCTTTAGTTCTTGTTGCTATGATGCTCGTTGCATCCATGGCTATGGCGGTTGCTGCTGATACATCCGTTGACGTGGCTAACTTGCCCGATGCATCTGATTTCAGTGCTGCACAGTACACTCACAAAATTCTTCACATCGGCGCTAACGGCGATGTTAAGAGCATGGGTACATGGGATCTCGCAGGCGTTTCCAAGATCGTAATTTCTTACGGCACAGACCCCAGCGAAGCTTCTATTGCTACTCACAATGTTTACATCCAGGATGCTGCAGGTAACGTTCTCGGTCAGGCTACGCTCAGCCAGCCCGGTCTTTTCTGGGCACAGGGTCAGAGAGATGTTGAAATTGCTATCAACTCTGACTACAACGGTGAGCTTTTCATCACAAAGGATGCAACAACTCACCAGATGGCTATCGACGCTATCACACTCGTAGGCGGCTCAAACGAAGGCGGCGCAGATACTACTCCCGACGAAACACCTTCCAACCCCGAAACAAGCGACTTCGTAGTTGTAGCTGTTGCATTTGCAGCACTTTCACTCGCAGGCGTTGTTGTTTGCAAGAAGGTAAGAGCGTAAGCTTTACATAACACAAAATATGACTGATGCCGAATTTAGTGATTTTTCCAAAATTCGATATCAGTCATTTTTCTGTTGGTTAACATATAACTTAATATGTTTTTCTTATCACAACAATTATCGCAAAGTTCATCAATACGCAATTTAACATTATTTTCAATACAGAAAATTTGTTGATGTGTAAATTTTTGACAATAAAATTCTTTTAACAGAAAGAAGAAAAAATGTATTTAATCGACTTTTTCAAAAACCTTGCAAAGAAAGCCAATATCGGTATTATTATTTATTTAGTCCTCAACACTTTGCTTATAGTAGCACTTTTGAGTAATGGTTTTTCATCAGTTGGTGGCGTACTCTTCGGTATTGCTGTATATGCCATCTCGCTTTGTATTGCTTTGTCGCCCATAGGAGAATGGATACTTCGTCTGCAAACCGGCTGTAAAGATCTGACAATCAGTGATCGTGAAAGACTTGAGCCATTATTCAACGAAGTTTATCAGAAAGCAAAAGCGGTAAATCCCGAACTGCCCGATGACATAAAAATGTTCATATCGGAAGATGAACATCCCAACGCCTTCGCTACAGGCAGAAAAACCGTCTGTGTAACAAGAGGTCTGCTTTCGTATACAGATGAGCAAATAAAAGGTGTGTTGGTACATGAATTCGGTCACCTCGCACACAAGGATACTGATGCAATACTTGTATCAGCGTTGGAAATATGATCGTCAGCGCATTGCAAATTTAAACAAACTTACAAATAATACTTCTGCGTTACAAGCATAAATTGATTTCAAATAAAAAAACTTGCGTATCATAGATATGCAAGTTTTTTATTTTCGGTTTTCATCGGCAATAACTTTAAAATGCGCTTTGTTCATTCCGTATCGGACATTCGTTCTATAGATATTTGCTATTCGTATAAAACTGTCGAAACGCACAAAAGTCCTTGTATTGCTAGCATTTAAAAAAGCATTTTATAGATATGAACATATAATGAAAAATGATGCTTATTTAATTATCTGATACCGAGGTAGATGAGCAAAACGGAGATGTCTGCAGGGGAAACACCGCTTATTCTCGATGCTTCTCCGACGGTCGCGGGCTTCATTTTATCAAGCTTTTGGAAAGCTTCGATGCGGAGCCCCTTTATCTTGCTGTAATCAATGTCATCGGGGAGCTTGACACCCTCCAGCTTTCTTGCCGCTTTGACTGCGGAAAGCTGTTTTTTGATGTAACCCTCGTATTTTATCTTTACTTCGGCTTCATATATGACGTCCTCATCTGTTTCCGTGCGCGAAACGTCAACGTCCTTCAGCATTTCATACGTCAGTTGCGGACGGCGCAGAAGGTCGGCAAGCTTTGCGGTAACCGTAACGCGCTCCGTCCCCGCTTCGTCAGTTATCTCATCAAGTCTTTCCGACGGACGGACGTTTGCCTTGTTCGCTCTTGCGATTTCAGCCTCGATACGTTTTTGTTTTTCCTTGAAGCGTTCGTATCTTTCCTCGCTTATAAGTCCTATTTCATATCCGTACGGTGTCAGCCGTTCGTCCGCGTTGTCCTGACGGAGAAGCAAACGGTATTCCGAGCGCGACGTCATTATTCTGTACGGCTCGTTCGTGCCCTTTACAACAAGATCATCGATAAGCGTACCTATGTAGCTTTCGTCACGTCTTAATACAAATTCATCACGTCCTTTGAGTTTCAGCGATGCGTTGATACCCGCAATAAGTCCCTGAGCCGCCGCTTCTTCATAACCTGATGTGCCGTTGAACTGTCCCGCGCCGTAAAGTCCTTCTATTTCCTTGAATTCAAGCGTGTGCTTGAGCTGCGTGGGGTCTATACAATCGTATTCTATGGCGTAAGCGTGGCGCATGATCACCGCGTTTTCAAAGCCGTTCAGCGAGTGGAGCATCTGCATCTGAACGTCCGCGGGAAGCGAGGACGAAAAGCCCTGGATATACAGCTCCTCAGTATCCTGCCCCATCGGCTCAACGAAAAGCTGGTGGCGTTCTTTGTCGGCAAAGCGGACTATTTTATCCTCGATACTCGGACAGTATCTCGGGCCCGTGCCTTTTATCATTCCGCCGTAAAGCGGTGAACGGTGGAGATTTTCCTTGATTATTCTGTGCGTTTTTTCGTTTGTGTAAACGATGTGACAGGGGATTTCGGGACGGCTTGCAAGCTCGTCTTTTGAAGTGCGGACGGAAAACGGAATTTTACAGTCGCTGTGCTGTTCGTCAAGCACGGACAAGTCAACACTGCTTTTCAGAACTCTCGCAGGGGTTCCCGTTTTGAAGCGCATCAGACGAATGCCCATTTTTTCAAGATTTTCGGAAAGTCCAAGCGACGGAAGCATACCGTCGGGGCCCGACTGTATTGCGCTTTCACCGATGATGACCTTACCGCCGAGGTACGTTCCCGCGCAGATTATTGCCGCCTTGCAGCGGAAAACAGCACCGAGGGCTGTGACGACACCGCACACCGCGCCGCCGTCATCGCGTAGAATATCAACGACCTCCGCCTGATACAGACGGAGATTTTCGGTCTTTTCTATCGTGTGTTTCATATACGTATGATATTTCACTCTGTCAGCCTGCACGCGCTTTGAGTGAACGGCGGGGCCCTTGCCGAGGTTGAGCATTCTGTTCTGGAGCGTCACAAGGTCAGCTCCTCTGCCCATTTCACCGCCGAGAGCGTCTATTTCGAACACAAGATGTCCCTTGCCCGTTCCGCCTATCGACGGATTGCAGGGCATATTTCCGACGGAATCAAGGTTCATCGTGAACAAAATAACGTCGTGCCCCATACGTGCCGAGGCGAGTGCCGCCTCTATACCTGCGTGACCTGCGCCGATAACGGCAATATCGGTCGTTCCAAGTTCAAAATTCATATCAGTTTTCTTCTTCGTTTATTGATTTCAGTATTTTTGAGATTTTTGCGCCGTACTCAACGGACGTGTCGGGTACGAACGTAAGCTCGGGAGTGATACGGAGATTAAGCGTCATTGCAAGCTCGCGGCGGATAAATCCCTTTGCGCTTTCAAGACCTTTTTTTATCTCTTTTCTCTTTATTTCCGCTTCCTCGCCCTCGACATCGTCAAGGAAAGAGTAAAACACCTTTGCGTATTTGAGGTCGGGCGAAACGTCGCAACCCGTTACCGTGGTAAGCGAGCCCGACACTCTCGGATCCTTTACGTTTCTGATGATACGGCAAAGCTCTCTTGTCATTTCATCGTTTATACGGCGTATTCTGTAATTTGCCATTTATTTTTATCCTTTCGGTTTTGTTCTTATTATCCGTTTTATTTTACAACATATTCCCGTCTTTGTCAACGAGTACGCGTATATTTTTTACGTGTGTGATTAAATTCACGGCTTTTCAGGCATACTATAAAAAAAGAAAAGGAGATTTTTGTATGCAGCTTACACAAAAAGAAACATCGCTTTTAAAAGACTTGAAGGAGCAGGAGAACCTTTGCGCGGACAAATACGCAAAGCATGCATCGTGCGCAAACGACGCACAGCTTAAAAATTTGCTTTCGTCGCTCAGCACCGTGGAAAGAGAGCATTACAACACGCTTTCGCAGATAGAATCGGGCACTGTGCCCGCGCCCTCACAGTCATCAAAGCCGATGCCCACGTTCAGCGCGACGTATGCGGGCACCTGCACACCCGAAAAGCAGAACGATATGTATATCTGCTCCGACCTGCTTGCAACCGAAAAACACGCATCTCACTTATACGACACATGCATTTTCGAATTTCAGGATGAAAACGTAAGAACGATGCTCAACCACATCCAGAAAGAAGAACAGTGCCACGGCAAAATGCTGTACGATTATATGAAAACAAACGGTATGTATTCGTAATTGCCGTCGGATAGCTTTATTTTCAAGACAGCCGTCTTCGTTTTTATGAAGGCGGCTGTTTTTCGTAATCGGGGGGGCGGCACGTTTCGCTTTCAGCGAAACCCGCGGCGCGCCCTTTTGTGCTGCTGTGCGGTCTTGACATCACGCGCCGACCGAATTCACGGAAGACGTGAATTGTGCCGCCCCCATAACATAAAACCGTTTTCGTTCATTTCATACGGTGAAATATTTACATATGCAAAAACGTCGGGTAATCCCGACGTTTTATGTTTAATTGACCGAAAGAACCTTTTTGAGGTACGACAAGGGCTTGTCGCCTTTTTTTATTTTATACACAACGGTCGGCGTTTTGCCCGGGGAAATAACCATTCTGTCGGAGCATCTTGACACAATATCAACCCATTTCCCGAAGTCCGTCATATCGGGTGTGATAACTATGCGGTCGCCCTTCTGGTCGATACGCACGGCACCGAGCTTTTCTCCGAGTGCTCTGATGTACGATATATCAAGCAGGTTTTCCACACTCGGCGGAAGGTCGCCGAAACGGTCAAGCAGTTCATCTGCCACGTCGTCAAGGTCAGCCTCGCTCTGAATGTGCGATATTTTTTTGTATATTTCAATTCGCGTCTGTCCGCTCTTGATGTACTTTTCGGGAATAAATGCCGAATACTGTACGTCAACGGTGCACTCCGTCTTTTTCGCTTCCACCGTACCGCCCGTTTCCTCGATGACGGCATTGTTCAGAAGCTTGATATACATATCGTATCCGACGGATTCGATATGCCCGTGTTGCTGTGAGCCGAGAAGATTGCCCGCACCCCTTATTTCAAGGTCACGCAGGGCGATTTTAAAGCCCGAACCGAACTCGGTATACTCTCTTATCGCACTCAAACGGCGTGCGGCAATTTCCGTCAGCACAGAATTCGGTTTATATGTAAGATACGCATAAGCACGTCGGGACGAACGTCCGATGCGCCCCCTTATCTGATGAAGCTGTGAAAGTCCCATTTTGTCTGCATTTTCGATAATGAGCGTGTTTGCATTCGGCACGTGTACGCCCGTTTCGATAATGGTAGTGCAAACGAGAATATCGATATTGCCCTCAATTACGTTGTGCCAGATGTCCGAAAGCTCCTCTTTGTCCATTTTGCCATGCGCAATCGCAATTTGAGCATCGGGCGCCATCTGTGACACACGGTAAGCCGTTCTGTCTATCGTTTCAACGTTGTTGTGAAGATAGAACACCTGACCGCCGCGGCGAAGCTCGCGGCGTATAGCTTCCTCGATGACCGCCTCGTCGTACTGCATAACGTACGTTTGCGGCGGCATACGGTCAACGGGCGGTTCGTCAAGCACGCTCATATCCCTGATACCGCCGAGCGCCATATTCAGCGTTCTCGGTATCGGCGTTGCCGTCAGCGTCAGTACGTCCGCTGTTCCGGAAATCATTTTCAGTTTTTCTTTATGAGCAACACCGAAACGCTGTTCCTCGTCAATGATTATAAGACCGAGGTCGCGGAATTCGACGTCCTTTGAAATAAGTCTGTGCGTGCCGATGATAATGTCAATGTCACCGCGCTTCAGTCGACGCAGGATGTTCGCCGTTTCTTTCGGTGTTTTGAATCTTGAAATTACCTCGATATTGAGCGCGTACCCTCTCATTCTTGCGCACACCGTCTGATAATGCTGTACTGCAAGGATCGTTGTCGGCACGAGTATTGCCACCTGTTTGCCCTCGACAGCGGCTTTGAATGCCGCGCGGAGCGCGACCTCCGTCTTGCCGAAACCGACGTCGCCGCACAGAAGTCTGTCCATCGGGTGCGGATCTTCCATATCGTGCTTGATGTCGGTGATTGCCGACAGCTGTCCATCCGTTTCCTCAAACTCAAACGAAGCTTCAAACTGTCTTTGCAAGTCGTCGTCCTTGGCGAAAGCGTGTCCCTGCAAGCGCATACGCTTTGCATAAAGGTCGATAAGCTCCTTTGCCATTTCTTTGACGGCTGCTTTTACCTTACTCTTTGCGCGTCCCCACTCGGCGCCGCCCATTTTGTTGAGCTTCACCGTACCGTCCGTCTGCCTTTGACCGATATATTTACTCAAAACGTCGAGTCTGTCGCACGGAACGTACAGAACAGAACCGCCGTCGTATTTTATCTGCAAAAAGTCACGGGAAATGCCCTCGTAGCTCGTGAGGTTTTTCATTCCCTCGTAAAGTCCGATGCCGTGAACGTCGTGAACGACGTAATCGCCCACTTCAAGGTCGGCATACGACATAATTTTCTCTTTTGCGGATATTTTCTTACCCTTGTGAGCTGATTTTGTGACGAGCTTTGAATATGCGCTTTGCGCAATATAAAGCGAAATGAATGCCAGACGGCTCGTTTCCATAATAAAGCCCGTGCGGTTCTGACCGTAGAGAATTACGGCTTTTCCGTAAAGCTCCGTTCTGTCGCGTTTAAACTCCGTATAGTCGCACACGGGAGCATCGATTCCCGCATCCTCAAGAAGCCTTGAATAGCTTTTTCCGACAGCCTCGTTTTCACAAAGGAGAATGACGGAATACTTGAATCTCACGTAGTTTTTAACGTCCTCGCACAGCATTTCCTGCATATTTGAGTACGTCATCTGGTTTTTTGACTTGAAAATATAGCTTTCGTAAAATTTGCCCGAGGCTGTGGCGAAGAAGTCAAGCGTTATCGATGCGGAATTGTCTATTACCATTTTGCAGTCGTCCGGCGAAATTGAGAATTTCGCGTATTTTGACGAAAGCTCCTCGCTTTCAACGATGTCGCACACCGCCTGTTCTTCAAGCTTTGAGCTTGATTCAAGGCGCGCGTAAACGTTTGTCGGTGTGTCAACGATGATTGGGCAGTATGCGCCGTCGCGCTTGAAATAATCGAAAAGCGTTGACGGATTTTCATATATTACATTTATATATTTGTCGGCAAAAAGAAGCTCTGAAGCATTGTCTATAGCATCAAGCTCTGCTTCAAGTGCTTTTTTTGCGCTTTCCTTTTTCGTTTTTCTGAGCTGTGCGCTCGCCGCGTTTATGACCTTATATACAGCCTCATCCGACATAAGTATTTCCCTTGCGGGGAATACGGAAAATTCTTCCTTGTTTTCAATTCGTCTTTGCGAAATGATGTCAAATATACCTATCGAATCTATTTCGTCGCCGAAAAGCTCCATACGGTAAGGATAATCCTCACCCGGCACGAAAACGTCGCAAATACCGCCTCGGATAGAGAACTGCGCGATGTTATCAACGCTTTCAACTCTCGTATATCCGCAGAACATCAGATATTCTGCAAACTCATAAAGCGAAAGCGTGTCGCCGATGCTGTACGTTCTTGCGTTGCCGCGGAATATCTCCTCGGGAACGGTGAGCTGACAAGCCGCGTCGGGTGTTGCGATGACGTAGTCAAGCGTACCCTTGACGATGCCCGCGAGCGTTGAAAGACGGCTCTGCTCATATTCGTGCGATGATGTGATGTTGTGAAGCATAAAATCACGCACGGGATAAACGGCGCAGCAAAGGCCCGCGGACGTCAGTCGGTTATACGTACGCAGGCATTCTTTTTCGTCACTTTGTAATATCAGCTTCGGGCATTTTTCAAGGTCATCGCAGAGCGACGACAAAAACGGCACGACAGCGCCCGCCGAAAGTCCGCCGACAAGCACGGGCTTCGGGCGGTTCTTGGGCATTATGCGGCGGCTTTCAAGCAAAGCCTTGTACTCACCGTCGCATTTTATAAATTGTTTTAATAATTCCATATTTACCTGTTATTTTGGCATTTGTAGGGGGCGGGGCCTCGACGCCCCGTTTTTCCCAATTTAGTTCATTTAATTCGGGACGTCGAGGCGCCGTCCCCTACAGTATTTATTTCAATCTGAACACCTTAACGGGCTTTATTGCGCTTCCCGATTCAAATTCCGACACCTTTCCGAGGGCGAAAAATCCGTCCTTATCGTAAAGGCGCACGTAGCTTCCGTCGGGAAAGCTTGTTTTGATCTTATTCTGATAAATTTCAGCCCCGTCACGGCACAGCTTCAGCATAAAGCCGTCAAGCGTGCATTTCGGGTATGATGAAAACACGTCCTCTGTCGGCAAAAGTGCTGACAGCCTTTGTTCATACGTCATTTGTTCAAGGCTTTCGAGCGTGTAGGCTTTGTCAAGTGAAAATTCACCGCAAACGGTACGGCGGAGCGATGACATAACGCCGCCGCATCCGAGCTTTTTGCCTATATCCGCGCAAAGCGTTCTGATGTACGTACCCTTTGAGCAGGTGACGTCAAGCGAATATTCACTATCCGAAATATATTCAGCCTTTATGCTGTCGATATGCACCTGTCGGCTCTCACGCTCGATTTCGATGCCGCGGCGTGCTAAATCAACGAGCTTTTCGCCGCCGACCTTCAGCGCCGAATACATCGGCGGTGTCTGCATTATATCACCCTCAAACGATGAAATTACACGAAAAACCTCGTCTTTGTCGGGGATTTTATCACAAGTGGATAAAACCGTACCGCTTGTGTCCTCCGTGTCTGTTGTGATGCCGAGACGGAGCGTTGCTCTGTACGTTTTGCTGTCGTAAGTAAGGTATTCCGCCGCCTTCGCCGCCCTGCCTATCAGTACGACAAGCACACCGGTCGCCATAGGATCGAGCGTACCGGTGTGTCCTGTTTTCTTTGTACCGTACAGCTTGCGCATTTTAAATACGACGTCGTGCGATGTCATTCCGCACGGCTTATCGATGGGGATTATCCCCTGAAATTCAAGTTCTGTACTCATATTTGATTTTTTTACTCAACGATGAAAAATGTACCGAGTATATCATCTGTCGTATTTTCGATGTAAGTGCATACGCAAGCATACACAAGATACTCATTCGCCTTTATGCAAAACATTGTTTCATAAACGGGAACACCGTTTATTTCAACGTATATATCCATTCCTTTGAACGTTTCGCCGTCTATTTCAACGTCACAAAGCTCATACTTGAAGTTTGTACCGCCCATGTTTGCAAATGACGATTCCATTGAACCGACGCTGTTTGTAAGCACCTTGTCTATGTCCGTCAAAAGGACTGCAAGCTTCGTACCCTTTTCAAGAGAAATGTTTATCGTGGATGATGACTCACTTGAGGCATACATATCGTAAAATACGGTTGCGTTCTTCATCTGTTCAAGATAGTCTTCATCAAGATAAGACTGGGTAATACCGTTTATCTGCGCTATCTGCTCTTGGTCATAGAACACCCAGCCGTCATCAAGCGTACAGCCGATGCCGATAAAATCATTTTTGTACGTGTTGCCGTTTACATTTCCGAGTGAAAGCTCTTTTTCTTCCTCAGCCTCGGTTTCAGCATCCGTTACAGCCTCGGTTTCGACGTCTGTTACTTCATCCGTAACTGCATTTGTATCAGCTTCTGTTTCTTCTTCCGTTACAAAATCGGTTTCCTTTACTGTATCAGCCGCGGTTTCTTCGGCACTTTCGGGTGCTGTCGTTGTATCACCGCCCGTACATGATGCGCCGTTTAAAAGAATAACGGCTGAAAGAAGTAAAACAAATAACTTTTTCATTTTATATCTCCTTATAAAGCGTTTTTCCTGCATACGAGTATGCAAATTTGTCACATTCATCTTTGTCACCGCACAAAGCAAGCGGGGCGGTGATGTATGCAAGCTGTTCATTTAAAAGGTCACATTCGCCCTTTTCGAGTTTTACAAAGCCGTAGCCGTACTTGTCAGCCTGTTCTTCGACGTCCTCGTAAAGATAGTCGGAAACACAGATAGGCTCGGGCATATCGTTTTCGATAACCTTTGCAAATTTACGTGTGTTCGACACTGTGTTTTTAATGTCGAAATCAAGTGCTTCGGGATAGGTAAGAGGTGTATTTTCCGTACACTCCTTTATTTTCTTTATATATTCCTTATTAGTACCGCAGCAGCCGCCGAGAATTCCCACACCGTTTTTAAGTGCGTCGGGAATATATGAAGCGAATTCGTCAACCGTCAAGTCAAATCCGCCGCCATCCTTCGGGAGTCCTGCGTTGGGCTTTGCAATAAGCTCAACACCGAGCGCACGTGCGTACGGTGACACCTTTTTGAGAATGTCGATTATAAGATCGGGCCCGAACGAGCAGTTAAGACCGAATGCGGAAATACCGCACTCTGCAAGTGTGATAAGCGAGGGTATAACCTCGTCGCCGCACAGCGTTTTTCCGTTTTTGTCAACGGTAAGCGTTACAAAAACGGGTTTATCCGTGAGTGATTTTACAGCCGTCACAGCCGCTTTTGCTTCAAGTGTTGAAATGCACGTTTCAGCCGTGAAAAAGTCAACGAAGTGCTCGGCGCCCATTACGGCTTGCCTGTATTCCTCAACGGCAAAATCAAACGTGTCATCTCCCATCGGGTAGAACATTGCGCCCGACGGTGCGACAGATGCGCCGAGGAGATTGTCCCCTGCTGACTCACGGCTTATTTTCGCCGTCAGCATACAAATTTCCCGTGCCGACAGCAAAACACTGTTTTCTTCAAGTATGCGGGGCGTTGCGCCGAATGTGCAAGCGTACACGGCATCGGAGCCCGCATTGTAATAATCTCTTTGTATTTCCTGCACCGCTTCGGGGTGGTCAAGCACCCACGTCTGCACGTTTACCCCTGCGGGGAGTCCTCTTTTTATAAGCTCCGTACCCGTTGCGCCGTCAAGCACCAAGGGGAGCTTAAAGGGAAATTTTTTCGTACTCATTTTATACTCTTTTATATTTTGTTCCTGCGGGGGTATCTTCGAGAATGATGCCCTTATCCGCAAGCTCTTTTCTTATGCTGTCAGCGAGTGCGTAGTTCTTCGCCTTCTTCGCTTCGGCTCTTTCTGCTATCTTTGCAAGTATTTCGGAATCGTCGTCGGCGCTTTCTTTCTTTTCGATGCCGAGGAGCGTTGTAAGCTCACGAAGCACACCGTAGAGATATTCTGCGCTTTCGAGGCTCATTTTTTCCTTGCCGTTTACAAGGAGGTTAGCGTCCTTTACAAGCTCAAACACAGCGGCGATACCGTCGGCGGTGTTGAGGTCGTCGTCCATCGCCGTGATGAACTGCGTGCGTCTTTCGTCAGCCGTCTTCTTAACAGCTTCGTCGAGTGCGCCCGACTCTGCGTTCTTTATGTAGAACGAAAGGCTTTCTTCGCAGTTGTGGATACGGTCGAGAGCCGAAAGCGATGCTTCAAGCACCTCTGCCGAGTAGTTGACGGGCTTTCTGTAGTGAGCCGACAAAAGGAAGTATCTTATAACGTCGTATCCGTACTTTTCGGCAACGTCACGAACCGTAAAGAAGTTACCGAGTGATTTTGACATTTTTTCGTTGTCAACGGAGATAAATCCGTTGTGGAGCCAGAAGTTTGCGAAAGTGCATCCGCAAGCCGCCTCCGACTGCGCAATTTCGTTTTCGTGGTGGGGGAATGCAAGGTCCTTACCGCCGCAGTGAATGTCGATAGGCTGACCGAGGTACTTTCTTACCATCGCAGAGCATTCAATGTGCCAGCCGGGACGGCCGTTGCCCCAGGGGCTTTCCCACGAGGGCTCGCCGGGCTTTGCCGCTTTCCAAAGCGCAAAGTCAAGCGGATCACGCTTCTGGTCTGAAACGTCGATTCTTGCGCCTGCTTCAAGCTCGTCAATGGGCATATGCGACAGCTTGCCGTATTCCTTGAACTTTTTGGGCTGGAAGTAAACGTCGCCGCACGATTCATAAGCGTAACCCTTTTCGATAAGCACGTTTACGATGTCGATGATGCTGTCGATGTTTTCTGTTGCCTTGGGGTGGATCGTCGCCTTTTTGATGCCAAGGCCCTCGGCGTCGGTGAAGTATTCCTTTATATACTTTTCAGCAACCTCTGTTGATGTGATGCCTTCTTCGTTTGCCTTTTTGATGATCTTGTCGTCAACGTCGGTGAAGTTCTGAGCGAACGTTACCTTGTAGCCTCTGTATTCGAGGTATCTTCTGAGCATATCGAAAACAACGAAGCAACGTGCGTTTCCGATGTGGAAAAAGTTATATACGGTAGGGCCGCAGGCGTACATTCTTACGTGGCCTTCTTCAATCGGCACAAGCTCCGCCTTTTCACCTGTCATCGTGTTAAAAAGTTTCATAGTGTTTTCCTCTTTATTCTTGTTCTTTGAGCTTTCTCTCAAGCTCCTCAATTCTTTCGGTAAGCTTTGCTATCTCCTGCGAAACAGGGTCGGGGATGTGGATCTGGTCAAGGTCCTGAGCCTCGTTTTTCGGCTCTTTTTTAGCCACCGCCTTTGCGGGAATACCGACAGCGGTCGTGTTTTCGGGTACCTCGTGAAGTACGACGGCGCCTGCGGCGATCTTTGAATTGTCGCCGACCTTGAACGGGCCGAGCACCTTTGCGCCTGCGCCGACCATTACGTTATTTCCGAGTGTGGGGTGACGCTTTCCGACGTCCTTACCCGTACCGCCGAGGGTAACGCCCTGATATATCGTGCAGTTGTCGCCGATCTCAGCCGTTTCGCCTATAACGACACCGCAGCCGTGGTCGATGAAAAGACCGCGCCCGATCGTTGCGCCGGGGTGTATTTCAATACCCGTTGCAAACTTTGCCGCCTGGCTTATCGCACGCGCGGCGAACGGGTGTTTTTTGTTTATTTTGTGCGCTATGCGGTGCGCCATAACTGCGTGAAGTCCCGAATACAGAAGCAGAACCTCTGATTTGCTTGTCGCCGCAGGGTCACGCTCCATAATAGCCGTAACATCGTCGTTCACTTCAAGTATGCAGTCCGCAAGAAAATCGACCGCATCCACCGCGAATCCCGTGCGTTTTACCGCACGCGCAAGGATGTTTGTTTTTTTAGTCTGTTTTTTCACTTTCGTAAATTCCTTTATGCAGTAGGTAATACAAATCCGTTTTCAATAAGCCACGTGGGGGACACGAACGTGTCGCCGACAGAAACTGCCGAGAAAAGACGCTTCGTTGTTTCACCGAAGCCGCTTCCGTCGTTGGGCGCGAGCTTCTGTCCCTGCTCAACCTCGTCACCGACGTTTATTCCCGTCGTGTCGAGTCTTGTGTACCACGAGCGAACACCGAGTCCGTGGTCAACGACGATAAATCCGCCGAACAGCGTGTCGTTTCCTACGTAAGCGATCTTGCCCGATGCCATTGCCGTTGCATAGTCGCCCTTGTAAAGACGGGATTCAATGCCTGCGTGGAAGTATTGCGACTTCTCACCGTTGAATATTATCGGATTGCCGTAACCGACGATGTACGACTGTTCTTTCGTCGGGAAACGGAACTTGTCTTCACCGAGATATACCGCGGACGATTCGCCGTTCATAATCTCGCCCATAAGCGATTTGAGCGCGGAAATATTCGCGTCTGTTATATATTCTTCAAGAGTTGCTTTCTTAACGTCTATTGCCTTGTTGTTGTATTCCTTGTCAAGCACCGTTATGTCGTACGTCGAGGAAATAGCACCCTGCTTCAGTGTTACGGTGTATTTGCCCGCTTCCGTCTTGTACGTTGTCGGGATGACAGCGTAGGAGCTGTCGCCGTCTGTGTAGAACTTCGGTGTTACATCCAAAGACGGTTCACAGCTGAATTCAACCTTTGACGGGTCGATATTCACACCGCCCACGATGATGACGCCGCCTTTTTCAACGAACGGCTGTCCCGTATGCTCAAGCATCGTTGTCCAGATGTTGAACGAGGGTGCCGCCTTGACGGTTGCGCGGAAGACGTAGCTTCCCGAACCGACACCCGTCGAGCCCTCTTCCTCTCTCCACT
Organism: Eubacteriales bacterium; assembly: GCA_045612465.1. Classification (GTDB taxonomy): domain Bacteria; phylum Bacillota; class Clostridia; order Oscillospirales; family CAG-272; genus RGIG7213. The sequence continues at coordinate 6,348 of JAZKZC010000028.1, read as the reverse complement.
GAACGTCAATTTTTATCGTGTATGCCGTTTCCTTTTCGGGGTATATGCCCGTAAATTCATTGAACGGGCGGGTGACGGCTGTGCCGTTATCCTCTGTCATTGTTATATAAACGTCCGTGTCCTGCGGCTTTCTTGAGAAAGATATGCCGAGATCGCCTGCAGCTACACGTCCGATGTCTGCGATTTCACTTGTCGTCGGGATTTCCGAATCAACGTAATCTCCCTTTATATTGCGGTATCTCCACGAAAAGTCGGAAGGGGAGATCACCTTTCCGTCCCCTGCGGTAAACACGGGAACGTCATATGTGTATAAAAACGATGCAAGCTCAAGGGATGCAAAATTACGTCCGTCCTCCGCCTTGGCACGGTAAGGCACCTTGTCGGAGTCGTTGTAGTAGTAAATATCCTCAAGCTTTTCAACGTTCATATAAACGGAATATTCTTCCGTTATACTGTCGCCTTTGAGCGTTGCTTTGAACGAATTGAATCTGAAAGCTTCGTCGGGAATGGCATCGACCTTTTCTCCTCTCAGCAGAGCTGACAGTATTTTGATCTCCTCTTTATCATCGGTATCGATCTTTTCACCTGTCGGTGTTTCAACCTCGGCTGAAACGATCAAAGAGCTGTTATCAGTGAGCTTGTCGAACGGCGGATTATACGACAAAAACGCAAATACCGTCGGAACAAACAGAATTATTATCAAGACCGCTGCCAAAAACTTGTTTTTCACCGGTGTACCTTTCCTTTCTTTTGCAATTACGTCTTACGCTTCGCAAAGCGTGACGTGCGCTTCCACGTTTATTTTTCCGTCACCTCTTACAGTGCGGAAATAATATACTCCGTCTTCCTTGTATGAGTAGATTTTAACCGTGTCTCCGAGCGGAGCATCGGAAACAAAGCTGATGTTTATACCTGATATGTACCGTCCGCGGTCGTTTGAAAATCTCACGTAACGCATTTCGGGAATGAACGACGCGAGCATATCGGGATAATTTGTATTGTTTATGTGACCGTTCAAGTCAATGTCGGAATAAAGCACCGTCTTTTCTCCGACAAATTCGAGCTTTTCGGGGCAGGGTATGCGCAGATGTCTCGGTGTTTCGACCGTGCAGGTGTCACCGTCGTGTACGGATAAATCCTCGTATTCCGACACGCGCAGTATCTTCTCGCCGCCCTCTATTATCGCCCAGGCTGATGCGCCCTCGGCAACAAGCTCGTTTCCGCAAAAGACCTTGTAAAGTCTTTCGCTGACGACACCGCGCTCCTTTGAGATCCAGCTTTCAACGGTAAGCCCGTCGTAAGCCTTGCACGCGCGGTATACTTTCATATTGAGCTTGCAGAGGATGAAGCCTCTGTTTTTTTCAGCCATATCCTCAACGGTTCTTCGTCCGTTCGGCGCCGTCATTTTCTGAAGCTGAACGTTTGCGCATTCCTGCATGCGCCGCAACACGGCGGATGCCCTCATATTACCGAAGGCATCCTCGTCGTGTACGCTGACTGTAAATTTTACCGTTTCTTTCATTAATTACGCTTTGCCGTTTGAACCAAGAACGTTTACGAGCTTGTGACGTACAACTTCCTTGATTATCTTGCGTGCGTTGCCGAGGTAGTTTCTGGGGTCGAATACTTCGGGCTTGTTTGTGAATATTTCACGGATACCTGCCGTCATAGCGATACGGAGGTCGGAGTCCATATTGATCTTACAAACAGCGGAAGCAGCCGCCTGACGGAGCATATCCTCGGGAATACCCTTTGCGCCGCCCATAGAACCGCCGCAAGCGTTGATCTTTGCAACGAGTTCTTCGTCAATGCTGGATGCGCCGTGAAGAACGATCGGGTAACCGGGCATGATCTTTGTGATCTCTTCGAGAATGTCGAATCTGAGCTTTGCTTCACCTGCGAATTTGAATGCGCCGTGGCTTGTGCCGATAGCGATAGCAAGGCTGTCAACGCCTGTTCTGGAAACGAATTCTTCAACCTCGGAGGGCTTCGTGTAGGAAGCATCTTCAGCGGATACGTTTACTTCGTCCTCGATGCCTGCGAGCTTACCGAGCTCACCTTCAACGACAACGCCCTTGTCGTGAGCATACTCAACGACCTTCTTTGTAAGAGCGATGTTTTCTTCGAACGATGCGTGTGAGCCGTCGATCATAACGGATGAGAAGCCTGCATCGATGCATTCCTTACAAGCCTCGAAGCTTGCGCCGTGGTCAAGGTGAAGCGCAAGGTCGATACCCGTTGTGTCCATTGCAGCCTTTACCATACCCATAAGATATTCCTTGCCTGCGTACTTCATCGCGCTGGAGGAAACCTGAAGGATAACGGGGGACTTTTCCTCTGCACACGCTTCGGTAACAGCCTGAATTATCTCCATGTTGTTGATGTTGAAAGCGCCGATAGCGTAACCGCCGTCGTAAGCCTTTTTGAACATGTCCTTTGTTGTAACAAGTGCCATTTTTTTATTCTCCTTAAAAATAATATACTTAACGTACGTATTATACACTAAATAAAATAATAAATCAATATTTTTTTAAAATATTTATCGGCGGATTAATTTTTTTGTAATAATTGCCGAGCGCACGCTGTAAACGTTTTTGCCGTGTGCTCTGAGTCAGCAAAAAAATACACAACAAACGCTGTTTCGACAGGCGGTTAAACGATAAAGTTTGGTAAAAAATCACCAAACTTTATATTTTACCATTGACTTTATTTGTAAAATATGATAAACTAAAAAAAACTAACCTTAAGAAAGGGGAACAAAATGGAAAATTTTAAAAGAAATTCTTCAAAAATTCTTTCGTTTTTGCTTTGCTTGACGCTTTTGGCGAATATGTTTTTAAGCATGCCGATAACAGCAGATGCGGCGGCAAATACGATAACGGTCATTGCAGGTTCCGACTATCAGGAGCGTCCGTCAGACGGTAAATACATGTACGACGCTTGTAACGAGCTTATGAGCAGCGCAAAAAGGCAGGGAATCGATCCTTATGCTATGCTTTTCTGCGGCGACTTTTCAGGCGGATTTGACGTAAACCGTACGGAAAAGAGTATAGGCGAAATAAAAGAAATGCTCAATACCCACTTCGGCGGTGTGGAGCAACTGATACTTACACAGGGTAACCATGACCCTGCGGCATCCCCCAGCCTTTCACGCTCGGGTAACCACGACACCCCCTATTACGGTGTTTTCAACATAAACGACGATGATTACGGATGGTTCAACGGCGACCCCACAAATATGAGCGACGGTATGGCAGGCTATCTGCCCGGCATCAAATCAACAGCCGCAGAGCTTAAATCATACCTCGACCAGAAGATACTTGAAGGCTATCAGAAGCCCATATTCATATCCTCCCACATTCCGCTTCACTACTCGTTCAGAACGAGAGCGTATAACGACGGTCAGTACGCAATGCACATCGTTGAGGTGCTCAACAATGCAGGCGCGGCAGGTCTTAACATAATCTATCTTTTCGGACACAACCATTCGGGACGTTCCGATGACTATATCGGCGGCGGCTCTATCTATCTTACACGAGGCGACGTTATGTACGTTTCCAAGATAGGCGATTCGAACCAGCTTCCTTATGACGTTCCGCTTCGCTTCACATATATGAATGCGGGCTACGTTGCATACTGTGCAAACGGCAACCCCGGCGGAAGCGCACTCAACATGGCGGTATTTGAAATAAGAGATACCGAGGTCACAATTAAGCGCTGCGGTGCAAACGGATTTATCCCAGTCGGCGCAAAATGCGCTTGGTGGACGGGTGAGGAATCCGCCGCTACATACGGCACAACAGATAAATACCTCAAACAGCCTACAGGCACTACAACGATGCTTGAAGCACACTACGGCTTGGCTAACAGAGTTGATACGACGGTATCGAGATATGCCCCCGTAACGTCGTTCACGGCAGGCAGAAAATACGTTATTACAGACAGTATCACGGCAGGCTCGGCAAACGCTGTGAAATATGCCGAAGGCGACGTTTCACTCACACCCATAACGATAAAATCCGACTCTGTAGGCGCTTATCTTGACAACGTTCCCGCAGACATCGAATGGACGTGGGGCAACGTTTCGGGAAGCTACGGTACGCTTCAGGGTTCAGGCGGAAGATACCTGCAGATAAACGGCGGTTCGGGCGGTACTATCCGTACGAGCAGTGATTATAAACAGACGGAAAACGGCACAAGATACAGTATGTGGAGACTTTCGAGCACGGCGTCCAGCGGTATTTACGCGTACGTAGTCGATGCGGACACCACAAACACTTCAATCCGTTCGTACATAAGAAAAACATCCTCAGGCACGCTTACGTCCGTAATGCAGAACGACTTGTCCTCAAGCACAGCGCCTTTGTATGCGTTTGAAAACAGACCGATCTCAGCATCTACGGTGAACGTTGCGCTTGAAGGTATCAGATCGTACGTATTCAAGCCCGGTCAGTATTCATCGTGGGATGAGCTTTATAAGGTCATCCGCGCAGGCTTGCTCGTTACGGTTGACGGCGCATACGGCAAAACAACGTCAAACGATTACGTTATCAACGGCAGTTTTGATCCCACAAAATCGGGCTCCGCAGTAATCACGGTTTACTATCAGGGCGAACCGATCGGCGCTGTAACGATCATCACAGCAGCAAAGGCTTACCCCGATGCAAAGGATGTCGGTGACGTAAACGGCGACGACAAGATAAACGGTAAGGACCTTATCAGACTTAAAAAATATGTACTTGATAACGGCTCTGCTTCCATCGTTTACGAAGCAACAGACGTAAACGGCGATAAAGCAATCAACTTCCACGATATGCCCGCACTGTTCAATAAAATAGCGGCCAAGAAATAATTTTATCGAATCAAACGCTGATATAAAAACCTCCTGCAACAGAAATTTCTGTTGCAGGAGGAATTTTTATTTTGTGCAGGGACATCCAACGCCGTATCACCGCACTGTTTGCTTTACAAGCACGGATATATGCTAAACACACATTAAAATTTACCCGCCAGAGTAGCGAGAAACTGTCTGCAATACGGATCATTCGGGCAAGTCTTTGCGCACGCGATAGCTTTTTGAAAATACGTTCTGTCGTTTGTGAACATCCCGTACCGCAAATAACTTTTCACAAGTTCGGGAGTGTATCTTGCAGGGTTCTGCCTTGCAAGTTCCTCTCTTATACTTATGGCAAGCTTGTGGTACTTTTCAGCTTTTTTAGGCTGTTTTATCTCATACAGCACACCAATATTGTTGTAGCACGTTGCAAGCTCGTGGTTAAACCGCACGGGGTCTGTTTTTGCAAGTCTTTCTCTTATTTCTACCGCCTTTTTGTAATATCTCTCCGCTTTGTCGTATTTTTTTATATTTTTAAAGAAAATACCGATGTTATTATAGCTTTGCGCAAGCTCGGACTCAAACCTTTCGGGATCGCTTTTTGCAAGCTTCTCCCTTATAACGAGCGCTTTCGTGTAATATTTCTCGGCTTCTTCGAATCGGTTGCATCCCAAATAGAAGCCGCCCGCATTGTCGTAGCTCGTGGCAAGGTCGGGGTTAAATCTCACAGGATTTTCGTTTGCAAGACTTTCAAAGATATTAATTGCCTTTTTGTGATATTTTTCAGCGTTTTCGTACTTGCCGCGCATAGTATAAAAAGTGCCCACGTTATCACAGCACACGGCAAAATCAAACCCGAACTTGTCAATATCTTTATCGGCAAGGCTTTCAAATATTTCTATTGCTTTTATATAGTATTTCTCCGCCATTTCGGAGTTTGACTGTTGTGCATAAAGCTCCGCCGTATTGTCGTAATTGACAGCAAGTTCAAAGCTGTAACGGTCAAAATCGTGCTCCGCCAGCTTTTCAAGCAGTTCCATAGCTTTGAGATGATATTCTTCCGACCGTTTCGGGTTTCCGTGATTTTTATAAAACTCGCCGACATTGTTATAGCTTTCCGCAAGGTCACTGCCGAACTTGTCGGGGTTTTCCGTTGCGAGTTTTTCTCTTATCTCAGCCGCTTTTTCATAGTAAAACTTCGCTTCATCCTTCTTCGACGGAAGACCGAAACAAATATTTCCTATCAGATTATCGGTTGCGGCTCTCATTTCGTCATCTTCAGCCACAGCTTCCAGCTTTTTGGCAATTCCGTATGCTTCAAGCGGTTTATTCTGCTGTAAAAGATAGTATCCGAAATCGCATACGGCGCTCAGTTCAACGCTTTCACTAAGGGCAACTTCCGTTATTTCACGGTATATTTCCTCAATTTCATCGAAGCGAAAGGGGCGGTTTATCATCGCTGAAAGAACGTCTATTTTCGTTCTGCCCTCGCGGATAAATATTTCCGCGTCCTT
>JAZKZC010000027.1:0-11904 GCA_045612465.1 Eubacteriales bacterium | reverse complement strand
GATTCCATATTTTCCTGTGCCATTCGTTGGTCTTCAACGATCAATACTCTTGTCATAATACCTCCTGTTTTACTTTGGGAACGGTAACGGTCAGCTTAAACTGCGGTTGCGATATAACCGTCATAGTACCACCCGCACGCTCGATCCTGCGGCGCAGAGTTGAAAGTCCGCCGCCCTCTTTAATAGTGTGCTCGGGCTGTTTTCCGTTGTTCGTAACCGTTACGCACGATGAAGTGCCGTCATCGGCGAAGTCTGCATAAAGCTCGCTTGCCTGCGCATACCTTACGGCATTTGTCACACATTCGCGGACAGCGCAGGTGAGAATATAAGCGCTCACCTCGTCCTTTGGAAGCGAACCCGTTTTATTGAATCCAAGCTTGAGCGATTCGCATGTCTTCTGTATCTGGAGCATCATATCATCGTCGCTTGTTTCATTGTTGTATTTCAACATCGAAACGGCTCTTTGCCACGAATTCACAATGCTGTCGGGTATACTTTCGCCCGTGTCGGAAAGATACTTCTGCGCTTCAACGAGGCATCTGCCCATTTCGTCGTGAACACGCATTTTTGTGTTCAGTATTTCCTCCTCGCGGGTGATGGTGACGACGTTTGCGGAAAGCTTTTTAAGTTCCGCCTGCGCGCGCCGGAGTTGTTCGGTTTCCTCTGTAAGTTCAACGCGGTTATTCTGTAAATCCGTAACGTCAAACGCTGTGAACTGTGTATAACTGCCGCCGTCATCTGTAACGGTACGCTTTTCAAGTTGCCATGATTTTCCGTTTGAAGCGGTGAATACTTTTCCGTTTTTAACAGCGCCGTCCGATGGCTGAAAATCGTCTGAAAGCATTTCATCGAGGTCGGTTATAAACTGCACGTCTTTACCGCACACTGCAAATGAAAAACGGTTGATCTCACGGTTTGAAAGAACGGGAAGACCTGATTCGTTGAAGAAGCAAACACCCGTCGGAAGATTGTCAAAAGCCTCCTTTATCGAGGAGTTGTCAAGCGTATCTCTGCGTTTTGTGCCGTATAATAACGCATTTACAGCGACTCCCAGCGACAATGCAGTTACGATACAAACGAGCGCATACGGCAAGTGCAGGGAATGTTCATTTCCTGTGATCGTGCTGTCTGTCTGCATCATTACGTAAAGCGAAGCATTTAAAACGGTTAATGCGGCTGTGAAATAACTTGATTTGTATTTGTGCTTGTGCAAAAGAACACTACTGCCGATCAGAAGTGTGACGGTCAGAAGGCTCACCACAAGCAGAGGTATCTGAAAAGCAATACCCACTTGGCAAAAATAGCTCATTTTCCGACCTCCTTTGCCGTTACTTTGAACGAAAGCGTATAGCAGCCGTCATCGGTGACACTCACCGAAACGGTGTCGCTTGCAAAAGATGCCGGATCAAGCGTGCAAACGGCGTCGATGCAACAGTAAAAGCTGTTGTCGCGGCTGAAAAAACGTGCAAGTAAATACGTAAGTCCGTCGAAGGAGTTTTCAACTACATGTTCGTAAAAATCAAAAAGCTTCATTGCAACGTCTGAAGGAATGTCAACGTCAAGATTTATCGATGCGGCGCACGTAACGCCCGCTGTGCGGAGATTGTTCATCATTTCACCGATACTGAGATTCAATTCTTCTTCTCTTATCGTTCCGTCCTGCTCGCTGATAAGAACGAGGTTGTTGCGACGTTTAAGATATGCGCCGACAACGGTGATACGGCGCAGAAGCTCACGCTTTTCCTCTGTATTTTCGGTGTTTGCAAGCTGTGTGAGCCAATCGTTCAACAGATCTATCTGCTTTGAAGTCTGTCTGTGAAGTTCATCGTGCAGACGGTTTTTCTCGGCTATTGCCCTTATTCGCCTGTCGATGCGGTAATTCTGCATTGATACAGCGTTTGAGCCTTTAAGCTCCTCACGCAGTACCTTTAATTCGTCAAGAATATCAAGCAACTCCGATATATCTTCTTGATATATCGTATATCCGCCCGTAATTTTTGAGCCTGATACACGTACACCGCAATCAAGCATCAGATGCCCCGCTGCCGCTGTGTTCATCTGTTCCTTTGTCAGTGTAACGGCATCGTCTGAACGGTAGTGAACGGAAAAATCACGGTCAACGACCGCAACGCCGAGACAAGAGCATTTCAAAAGCTCGTCGTATCGGTTGTTCGACTGTATGAGTCCTGTCTTTATACTGCTTTCCCAGATGGCAACGACGGTGAAGCAAAGTGCGGCGGGCATTTCAATGAAGCTGAACAAATTTGAATCTATCGTGTAAAGTACCGTATACACAGCGCCCACACCGAGCATTGCTATGGGAAGCCAGATCATTTTTCTTGTTTTGGGTATGCGGCAATGCTTTACAAGCTCGCGTATCATTATGCCGATGCAAACGAATATCCACACTATCGCGGCATAGTAAAGTATTCCGTGACTGTAAACGGAGTGTTTGCCGAATCCCTCGTAAAAGTGGAATGCCTTTTGGTGAATGTCATTTGTAAGTATTCCCGTTATCATCGCAAGCGACGGCACGTACATAAGATACCATGCTTTCGGTAAGCGGTATTCCTCGGGCTTTCCGATATATTTTGCCGCCATCAGGGAAACCTGCGGAATGAGTATCATAGATATGTAATAAGCATACCAACACCATCGGCTTATCGGATAGACGTCCTGAAATACCGTGTATCGCAGCGTGCGCATCAAAAGCCATGTTATCATAAGACAAACGAGGGTGATGAGATAGCGTCTTATTGTTTTGTTGAATATGCGCTCGTGCACGGATGATGCCCAGAAAACGAGAATACCCGTATAAATGGCTATTACGACTACCTGTGATATAAGATACATCAGCTCCGTCGTGTCTTTCGTAGCCACACGGATAAAGTTGGCAAAGAACAGAAGAAAGACGGACAGCAGAACGTTTATTGTATAAGACTGTGTCCGCTCGCCCGTGCTCATAAATCCCTGCCTCTGCATTGAGCGGTATATTGCAAGCATCAGACATTCGGTAATGATGTACGATATTGAAAGCCATTCAAAGCCTCTGGGTAAAAACTGTTCCGCAAGCCAGATGATTATATTGCAGAACACGGCGCACAAAAGCAGTACCGTGTGATTGCGTGAGCGTATTTTGCCTTTTACTATTGAGTAAAGCGTTGCGCCTATCATCGAGAACATATATCCGATAAGATAAACATAATATAAGCCGTGAAGTGGGCCGTAATCACGAACGAGCTTCGTTGCGCCGTTTGAGATTTCAATATCGACGGTTTTATAATAAATCGGCAGGATTCCGGGGCTTGTCGTTATGGCAAGCATCACAATACCGATAAAAGCCAATATAACGGTAAGCACTTTGTTATTCTTTATTCTGCAAAAGCGCAGTACCATCATCAATAGGAAGAACGGCAAAAATACACTGCCGAGATAAGCAATTCTGTTTGAGTTCAGAGCATCTTCAAGGTCCTTTGATATGGATGTCATAAAGTAACCGAGATTGCAGAGCGAAACGGAAACGAACACGAAAAGAAGCCATATATCACGCTTTTTGTCCGCGGCAACACAAGCGCCGACCATACAAAGCGAGATAAAAGTAATTATTCCGTATGCTATTGACATTTTTGCACCTCCTTCATATACAACCTTTATAACATAAAAAACGTATCATTTCAATAGAGAATACGATAATTATGTTTTTTTCTGTCGAAGACGATCACACCGTTTGTCATCATAGCTTTAAAAAAACGTTTTTATGTAAATTATCGGGTGGATTTTTTTGAAAAAAATATCGAAAAAACAGAAAAAAATTCAAAAAACTATTACTTGTAATAGTGACTTGGCGAGGAAAATAGGTTATAGTATTAACGGAGGGCGGATGCCCGTTTGAAATCAAAGGAAGGTGTGCTATGAGGCGGGTTGCGATCAATATGCAGAACGTTCTGTTTGGAAATGCCATTTCGGAAACGTTGCGCAGATCGGGAAATGAACTTGAAACTTATATGCTTGACTCGCCCGATAAGGTAATTGAGGAATGCAGCTGGATATCCCCGTATGCCTTGCTTATGGAGGTCACGGGAAGTTCGCCGTGGATGCTTAAGCAGCGTATGGAACTCCGCAATGCGGTGAAAGTGAGAAATCCCGATTGTAAAATCGTTCTCATTGTGGATGAAAATTCGGAAAGGGAAATTGCCAATCAAGTAAAGCAGGCAAAAAAAGACGGTCTTATCGACCAATTCGTTTACGGCTCAATATCCGCAACATATCTTGCGGATATAATCGACAGTCTTTGATAAGGATTATTATAAATAATATAAATTTCAGGAGGAAACCATTATGTCAATTTTCGACAAACTCAAGAAAGGCGCTGCTGATGCTGTAAAGAGTGCGGCAGGCAACATCGCAAACAAAAAGGAAACATTTACGTTCAATTCATTACCCGAAAGCCTTGCGGAAATGCAGGCATTGCCCGAAGCATCTCTCGACTGTCCTTATAAAACAGCGGCGCTTACGGTTTGCGCTATATGCGCTTATGCCGCAGACAAGAATATAGGACTTGAAATGCTCAACTGGCTTCGCGGTCCCAGACCTCTCGGCGGCGGTGAAATATCATTCCTCAACGACCGTTTCCGTGACGGCAAAACATACGTTCCGTTTTCTTACTTCAAGGGCGCAACCCCCGAGAATGATTACACACCCGACCAACCCTTTACTATCACAATAGAATCCAATCCTTATTCCGATGCAAATCAGGGATACAAGAAGCTGTTTGTAAAGAGCAGCGGCGCTGATAACCCCCGTGAGATAGTTCTCCGTATGAAGGGTGACGGTCAGTGGCTTCTCTGGGATCAGGCGATCCTCGTCGGAATACGTGATCCCAAATCTGCAGATCCCTGGGCTTGATGCGTTTTAAGATTATATCATCTTTGCTTGATCGTTTGAAAGTTCACGTGCCTGACCGTGTCGGAATGATAAGACAGACGGAATGGGATTATTTCGTGCTGTCGCAAAACTCCGATGTATATGAGGGGAATTTTTCGTATACGGTCAGAAAAAATAAGGAAAACGGTGAGTATTATTTCTATTTGAACGATGAAGAAAAGGGCAAAAAACTGAAAACGCAGACCGTTGATGAACTTATCGGTATGGACCTTTCGGAGCTTCCCGATGAAAAAACTGAAAAAGCAGATGATGAGCCGATGATGCTCGACGGTACGACTACGACTTTTCTTGTCTTCAGCGAATGCTTCGGCTTACAGAGAAAAGTTCTTGCGGGTGAAAAAAGGGAAAAAATAATTTCCTTACTTTCTTTATACAAATAAGAGAGGTACAGAGTATGGAAAAATTACCACGTAGTTATGACGGTACGCAGTATGGAATAGAGCTTATGAATACTGCTGTACAAAAAATGTCAGACGGCGGACCTACTCACGATCAGCTTCAGGAGGTCGTTTACGGCTGGCTTAACGGTACGACGCTGTTTTTTATGTCGGAATTTGAAAATCTCACATATGCCGATTTTGTTGAGCATATAGGGTGCGATGCGCAGGAGTATCTGTTCAAAACTCTCGGCAGTAAGCGGGGATACGTCTGGAAAGCCACCGATAAGCAATATGCATGGTTTGCCGCTTTCTTCCGTGAAAACGACGAAGGCGAGTGGACTATACATTCCACGGGCTCAGCGCAGATAAGCGTTCCCGATGCGTACATAGACCAATTCAAAAAATAAATAAAGGAGTTGATATTTTGTCAGCATTACAGGAATATAAATGTCCGTCTTGTAACGGCGCAATAGAGTTTGACAGCGATATTCAAAAAATGAAATGTCCTTACTGTGATTGCGAATTTGATATTGCGGCAATGCAGGAGGAGCAGGACGAGATAGACAATTTTCAGCCTCAGGAGATGAAATGGGACGTTCAGGCAGGCTCTGAATGGCAGGACGGCGAAACAGACGCTTTTCGTGTCTATATCTGTAATTCTTGCGGCGGCGAGGTAGTTGCCGAAGAAACGACGGGTGCAACGGCTTGTCCGTACTGCGGAAATCCCGTTGTAATGAAGGGACATTTTTCGGGCACATTGAAGCCCGATTACGTCATCCCGTTCAAACTCGATAAAAAAGCGGCTGTTGAAGCTTTGAAAAAGCACTATCTCGGTAAAAGACTTTTACCGAAGGTGTTCAAGGATCAGAACCACATTGACGAGGTCAAGGGCGTGTACGTTCCGTTCTGGCTTTTCGACACCGATGCAGAGGCTAACATAAGATACGAAGGCACGAAAGTGAGAACGTGGAGTTCGAGTAATTACGACTATACCGAAACGAGCTATTATTCCGTTGTGAGAGGCGGAAGCATTGGCTTCAACAACGTTCCCGTTGACGGTTCAACAAAGATGCAGGATGAACTTATGGAATCCATAGAGCCGTTCAATTTCAACGATGCGGTTGCTTTCAACGGCGCATATCTTGCAGGTTATCTTGCGGATAAATATGACGTCGATGCAGAGCAGAGCATTGAGCGTGCAAACGACAGAATTAAAAGAAGCACGGAAGATGAGTTTGCGAAGACGGCAAGAAGCGAATACGTAACGCTCACTCCGAAATGTTCAGATATTCAGTTGAATAACGGTGAAGCAAAGTATGCTCTTTATCCCGTGTGGATACTGAATACAAGCTGGAACGGTCAGAAGTTTACATTTGCAATGAACGGACAGACGGGCAAGCTTGTCGGCGATCTTCCGCTTGACAAGGGTGCATACAAAAGATGGTTTGCGGGAATTATGGCGGCGGTCAGCGCTGCCGCATTCGGCTTGAGCTATCTGCTGTGGCTGCTTTGAGGAGGATGAAAATGATCAAGAAAATTATTTCTTTATTACTTGCAGGACTTCTTTGTATGGCTGTCGCATTTCCGTTGTCTGTAATGGCAAATAAGGAGTTGCTCATCGACACTGCGGATATACTTACCGCAAGCGAAGAAGATACACTCCGTGAAAAGCTTACCGAAATAAGCGGTAAATTCAGCGTTGATATTGCGGTTGTAACGGTTAACGGTACGGACGGAAAGTCTGCGACCTCATACATAAACAGCTATTTTGATAACAGTGACCTCGGCTACGGAAGCAGCCGTGATGCAGTTCTTTTCCTCATCGATATGGATGCAAGGGAATTCCGCATTTTGTCAAACGGTGATATCGGTGCGGCTGCCGTTTCGGAAAGCGATATAGACAGCATTACCGATATGGTAACATCCGATCTGTCAAACGGTAATTACTTTTCAGCTTTTAATTCTTTTGCTGATGAGTGCGAATACCAGATAAACGGACAGATAAACGGATTTCCGTTTCAAACGGGCAGAAACCTTATTATTTGCGTTGTTATAGGACTTGTAGCGGCATTTATTGTAACGGGCAATATGAAGGGTAAGCTCAAGACCGTCAAAAAGAAGGATGAGGCGGCAAGCTATCTCAAGCAGGGAAGTCTTTCCGTTACGGAATCAAAGGACGTATTCCTGTACAGCCGTGTAACCCAGACACGCAGAGAAAAGGAAGAATCAAGCAGTAGCAGCGGCTCGTCGAGAAATGTTGGCGGCGGAAGCTTCTGATCCACTTGAACAAATATTTATAAGGAGATATACAAATGGAACTTATCGGAAAATGGAGAGTTAAAAAGACGTTGTTTCCGACAGAAGAGGGCGTAGCGCATCTGACAAAGGATGAGATACTCGCAATGGGAGTTGAAGATCCAGAAATTCTTGAAATTTTTAATGCAACTATGCTCATCGAAGCAGACGGAACATTCGTAACGCTCGTTCCCGTACCTGAGGAGCACCTTGAAGAAGCAAAGGCAGAGGGCGCAGAGATAGATGAAAACGGCTGTATCCGTGCCGATGAAACAACGTGGAAAGAAGTAAACGGAGAATATTTCTTTGAACAGGACGGTCAAAGTGTTCCGTTCAATTTCACCTCCGACGGCTTGCTCGAATATGCCATGGGCATGATGCTTTTGGAAAAAATATAAATCCGGGCAGATTATTAAATGTCAAATAAACGGAGCGAAAGCTTTGTTTTTGAAAATATTTTTTATTGAAGGAAGGTTCAATTTATTATGAAAAGAGCAGTATCTATGTTGCTTGTTCTGATGATGATAATGGGTGCGTTTTCCGCAACCATGGCAGTATCGGCGGCAACCAAGATCACAAGTGTTTACATCCTTGACATTACAGATCCCGTGGCGGGAACAGTACCCGATTACAAAGCCACTACGGGCAATTCCACGTACGAGATCGACTATGTCATCTGGTACGACTTGACAGATAAAAAGTTTCTCGAAGAAGGTGACGGCAGAAAGTTCACCTTGGGACACGATTACAAAGTTGATGTATACATCGACAGCGCAAACGGATATGAATTTGCAACGAAAAGTAACGGCGGTTATGATTTAAAAAGTGCAATGATAAACGGTAAGAGCGCTGTTATAGGCAGAGATGAAACAACGGCAGCTTTTGCAAGAGTTTGTTTGTCATACACGTTTACAAACGTAAGCTACAGAATCGTTACCAATGTTTCAGTTTACAATATCGATGAACCCGTTGCAGGACAAATTCCCGATTATAAGGGCGATGTAGGCGCTTCGTACTATGAAATAGACTATATCGATTGGTATGACGAAACGGCTAAAAGATTCCTCAGCGAAGGATCGGGCAGAAAGTTTGAAGAAGGTCATACGTATTCACTTTACGTATTTGTTGACGTGACAAGCGGAAACGAGTTTGATGTAACCAACAATAAATACAATCTTACGGCTACGCTCAACGGTAGGGCTATTACACCTACCAAAGACGATACAACATCGGCCTGGGCAAGACTTTATTTGAAAAGACAGTATACTATTACGAAGAAAGTCACAAGCGTTTCCGTTTCGGATATAAATGCTCCCAGAATAGGAACTGTTCCCGATTACACGGGTACTGTCGGCGATTCTTCGTACGAGATAGATTATATCATCTGGTATGATGAAACAGACAAAACATTCCTTGAACAGGGCGACGGCAAAACGTTCAAAGCAGGTCACAAATACAAGCTCTATGTATACGTTGACGTCGCAAGCGGATTCGGGTTTGATGCTACTAACACTGCATACAATGTAACAGCAAAGCTTAACGGTAAATCAGTAACTCCCAAGAAAGACGATACAACAGCGGCTTGGGCAAGATTGTTCCTTGTTTATGATTATACGCTTCCGCCGTATATCACAGACGTCAGTATCAGTAATATTGATGATCCTGCAGTCGGAAAAACTCCCGACTACACGGGTACGGTAGGCGCAAATACGTATTCTATCGATTATATTATATGGTATGATGAAACAGCCAAGAAATTCCTTGAGTCCGGCGACGGAAAGAAGTTTGAGCTTGGTCACAAGTACACACTTTACGTTTATGTAGATGCAGATGCTCAGAATAACCACGAATTTTCAACAACAAGCGGTTCTTATAACTTTACAGCGAAGCTGAACGGTAATAGCATAAAGCCCACCAAAGATGACGGTACACAGGCTTGGGCAAGACTTTTCCTCAAAAAGACATATGATACGCTTACCGCAACTGTCAAAGAAGTTGAAATTTCGGGAATA
Organism: Eubacteriales bacterium; assembly: GCA_045612465.1. Classification (GTDB taxonomy): domain Bacteria; phylum Bacillota; class Clostridia; order Oscillospirales; family CAG-272; genus RGIG7213. The sequence continues at coordinate 2,273 of JAZKZC010000027.1, read as the reverse complement.
GATGCTCCCACAATGGGTAAGCTTCCTGACTTTACAGCTGTAACAGGCGCTTCATCGTATGAGATAGACTATGTTATCTGGTACGATGAAACAGACAAGAAATTCCTTGAACAGGGCGACGGCAAGAGCTTCAAGGAAGGTCATGTATACACACTTTATGTTTACGTTGATGCGGCAAGAGGATATGAGTTTGCAGTAGATGCATCCAGCCGTGTGCACGACGTTAAAGGATTTCTGAACGGTAAGTCGATAACTCCCTCAAAAGATGATACAACGGCGGCTTTTGCAAGACTTTACTTCAAGTACACATACCCCGCAGTTATTGATACAACAAATTATATCAAGGATGTTACTATCAGCGGTATCAATGCTCCCGCGGTAGGCGCAACACCTGATTTCAGCGGAAAGACCGGTGCATCGTCTTATGAGATAGACTATGTTATCTGGTATGACCTCACGGACGAAAAGTTCCTTGAGGAAGGTGACGGCAGAAAATTCGAAGTTGGCCACAAGTACAGACTCTACGTTTACGTTGATGCTGATTTGAGCGGCGGCTGCGAATTTGCTGTTACGGATAACAAGTATAATGTTACTGCAAAGCTTAACGGCGAAACGGTAAAGGCTATCAAGGATGATACAACAGCTATATGGGCAAGAGCATATTTGATGTATGATTATCCCGAATTGACGGAAGCAGATGTTCCCACGGATGATCCCGATGATCAACCTACGGACAATCCTGCAACAGATCCTGACGATCAGCCTACTGATGATCCTGCAACAGATCCCGATGATCAGCCCACTGATGATCCCGCAATCGGTACTGAAGAAAATCCCGCTGACACATCAGACGCTTCTTCCGCTGATACAGCCGCACCCTCCGATACAAATGAAGGCGACGGCGCTGAAACAAAAGACAGCGGTAAATCCGATAAGGATAAAGACAATGATGACAAAAACGATGAAAACGACGGTGGCATCGGTATCGGTGTGATAATCGCTATCGCCGCAGGTGTAGTTGCTGTGGCGGCAGTAGTTGTCGTACTCGTTCTTAAGAAAAAGAAAAAGTAATAAAAATACGGTCAATATCCTTTACTGAATGTATAAGGCAATACAGAAAAAGGCTTGGAATCTTTACGATTCCGAGCCTTTTTACAGTTTTCGATATATTTACAGGGAGAATTTTGTCTTAATATCAAAGCGTTAATATAATGAAGGTATCTCAGCGCGGTTCTGAATGGGGATTTTTTTGAGGTGAAGCCGCTCTTTCTTTATCACGCAGGTGCAAAATGAACATCACGGAAGAATGATGGTATGGCAACATCGCCAAAGGATGGGTATATCTTTGACGGATGGTGTACTGACTGTCAGCGTGTTTCAACAGAAGAAATATACAGATTCTGTGTAACGTCCGATACAGCCCCTTGCAACTCGTTTTGTGCAATGCAGCGCAGAAGACACATTTACCGGAAAAACCGATACTTCGGATAATGCCGTATCATTTGTTTTACTTGGATTAATTGCCTTTTTGGCTGTTTTTGTGAGCTCAAACAAAAAATCGTCTTTGAAATTAAAACATCAATTATTCCAAAAAATCAAATAAAATGCATTTTGGGTATTGCATTAATCTTATTTTTGTGTTATAATATGCCAGCGGTTTAATAATTATTACCGTTAAGAAAATTTATTGGAGGTTCTTATGAACAAAAGAAGTTTAATGAAGCTTGTTTCTGTTATGCTTGTTGCTGTTCTTGCTATCGCAGCTGTACCTTTCACAGCTTCTGCGGCTGCAACTGCTACACAGATCACAAGTGCATCTGAGCTTGTTACAGGCGAATACGTTATCGTAACTACCACAAATTTTGCTCTTTCCACTTACGATGATGCTTCAAGCTGGGTGCTTAGTAAGGCTGTAACACCTGCATCAGGAAAGATTACAGAAATTACTCCCGATATGGTTTGGAATGTTACAGTTTCCGGAAATTCCGTAAAGCTCACGGATTCCAACGGTGTAACGATTGCTCCTAAGGGCGGTAACAACAATGGTATCAAGACCGGTGATTATTCTTGGGATGTATCCTTTGAAGGCGGTGTGTTCAAGTTTGCAGGCGTGGGCGCTGATACAGTTTTCCTTGCTGCGAATAAGGGCAGTGACAGCAAACTCCGTGCTTACAAGTCTTCTACCGTAACAGGCACGAATGCTTCGTCCTATTGCATAGAGTTCAACCTTTTTAAGGTAACAGGAAGTCGGATCGTAGCCATGTCGTTCTGTG
>JAZKZC010000026.1:0-6614 GCA_045612465.1 Eubacteriales bacterium | reverse complement strand
TTTCATCCGCTTTACTGTTCTGGAACGGCATACTGTGCCTTTACTTCACATCTACTCAAATGGGAATAAAATGGCGTGTGATAGGCGCATTGTGCGGTATGATACCGATACTCAATCTGGTAGTCCTCACGAAAATAATACGGATAACCGCAAACGAAGTCGAATTTGAAATAGAAAAAGAAACTGTTTCTCTCGATCCCGCATTGGCCTCAATATGTAAAACAAAATATCCCATTGTCCTCATTCACGGTATCTTTTTCCGTGACAGCAACATATTCAATTATTGGGGCAGAGTACCGCACACATTGAAATTACACGGCGCGACGATATATTACGGTCAGCACCAATCAGCGCTTACAATAAAGGAAAGCGCAAGAGAGCTTACTTACAAAATAAAACTTATCATAGAACGGACAGGGTGCGAAAAGGTAAATATCATAGCTCATTCAAAGGGCGGACTTGACTGCCGCTATGCAATATCAGAGTTTGGTCTTGCACCGTACGTAGCTTCTCTCACAACTGTAAACACTCCTCACAGAGGATGCTTTTTCGCAGAAAAGCTCTTATATGCCATGCCTGAAAACATCAAAAACAAGGTTGCGAATATATATAATACCACGTTGAAGGCTGTCGGAGATGAGACTCCCGACTTTTTGGCGGCTGTTACCGACCTCACGGCAGAATCATGTAAAAAGCTGAACGAGGAATTGTATTTTCCGAGTGATATATACGCTCAAAGTGTCGGCTCTGTTATGAAAAATCCTCAAAGCGGTCGTTTCCCTCTTAATTTATCTTACCGTTACGTCAAAAATTTTGACGGCGAAAACGACGCTTTGGTCGGCGAATCATCATTCGCATGGGGAGAAAAATACACTCTTTTACGCACAGAGGGCAAGCGCGGTATCTCTCACGGAGATATGATAGACCTCAACCGTGAAAACATAGAAGATTTTGACGTCCGTGCATTTCATACGGAGCTTGTAAGCAATCTGAGAGAAAAAGGCTTATAATATTTACATACAACTGCTCGCAAGGGCGCAGATATTTCCTACGGAAATATCAAACAACAAATTTCCTCTATTGAATGCAGGCATTCGCAAGCTTGATGTGCAGAAAAGTCGCCGTCAAAACAACTCGCAAGCCCTATGTAATTATGCTACAATAGAGCCATGAAAGGTGGTGGAGTGATGTTTGGAGCTATATACGGAGATGTTATAGGCTCATATTATGAGGTCCATTGCACAAAAAATTATAATTTTGAATTTCAAAAAGACAGTTTTTTCACAGATGACAGCGTTTTGATTGCAGCTGTCTGCAGGGCGGTACTCAACGATTCGTCAGACGTATCAAGGTTGCATTTGCGTGCACGTGCAAAACAGTACGCTTTGCAGTACAGACAGTATTATTCTTACCATCCGCACGCAGGATTCGGAAATATGTTCATCGAATGGGCAAAAAACCCGTTTGCGGGAAACAATCACAGTTATGCCAACGGCGCTTCGATGCGGGTTATTCCTATCGGATACGCATACGACACACTTGAGCAAACACTTTTACAAGCAAAGGCAAGCTGTCTTTCAACGCATAATCACCGTGAAGCCATCAAGGGTGCGCAGGCGGTGGCATCTGCGGTATATTTGGCACGCAACGGCAAGAATAAAGATGAGATAAAAGCATATATTGAAAAGAAATTCAAATACAGATTGTCAACACCTCTTTCCGTCATAAAGGAAAATCACGTATTCAACAGCCGCACGTCGTACAGTGTTCCTCCTGCGATAATTGCATTTTTGGAATCAAATGATTACGAAAGCGCAGTAAGAAACGCGATTTCTCTCGGCGGTGATGCTGACACCCAAGCGTGCATTGCGGGTGGGATTGCTGAAGCATATTACAAAGAAATACCCGAACACATCAAGCGTTTTTGTGACAGTAAAATAGACGGCACGATAAAATCCGTTGTTAAGGAATTTAATAAAAAATATCTTTGAGAAACGGTATCAGTAATGTCAGAAAGTATTTTCTTTATAAATTCAGACACTCCAAAACAAAGGAAATTAAATAGCTCATATCGAAACATTGTATAATATATAATTCAGTAATTTCACTTGAATATTCCCTGCCCCCGTGGTTTATACTTCGGGGGCAGATTTCTTCATAAACACGAAAGTTAAAAAGATGAATTCAAACGTTAATATCATATTTTTCGTAAACTTCAAATCCAAACACATTTTTTTCGTCAAAACTATTGACATTCTATAATTTCTATGGTAGAATTCTAATAGAATTTAAAAGAAAGTTTGGTGAATTTCTATGAATTACGAGAAAATCATTCTTGAATTAATGAACAGAATTCAAACCTTGGAGGAACAGATGGCAATGCTGATGAACAATCAAAATCAAAACACTCTAAAAACAAGTGCTAACCTTTCTACCGATGAAATCAGAAAGTACATCCTTGAATTAAAAAAATCCGCAAAAGAATACAGAAAAGATACTCTCGTTCTGCGTTCAGGAGATTTACACAAGGATTTGCATCTAAAAAATGCAATGCCTCAGGTATGTAATGCAATGTATCAATGTATGGAAAAAGGTGATATTATACTTCACACAACACCAAAAGGTAAATCTTCTACAATCGAAATCCAATACAACCTTTAACGGAGGAAATTATGGCAAAAAACAATAAAAGACCGGGAAGACGTGCAGGGCTTTTTATAGGCGGCTTCCTTTACGGATTGATAAACGGAATTTTCTTTAAAAATAAATATTAACATCATAGTTTAACTGCGCCCTCGCCTGCCCACACGATTTGCAGTTCTTTCGTAAATATCAATTTGACAAATAAAAGCTCATCAGCATTTCGTTGATGAGCTTTGTTTTTTATTTTTCCTCAATTAAATTCGGACATTCTTCGTGAGCTTTATAGGCACGGATATATTCGCAAAGCCAACGGTAGTAAAGGTCGCCGTGGCCGCCTTTCATAGGCTCAATATCTCGGCTGAATTCCTGATTGAAGTTATCGGTAAATACATACTTACCGCCAACATTAAACAGCTGTGCGCACCATTCGTTCCACCAGGTGAGTGTTATCATTTTGGGGTGGTGTTCAAATGCGGTCTGCCACTGGGAATTCCAGAAGCGTCCGCCTTGTCTGCCGTGCGCTGTCGTTGTATCCGACATATACGTTGACTGTGTCGCAACGGACACACCTATATGCTCGGGATTTCCCTTTTCGTCATAAGCAACTGTCAGGCTGTTGTCTGCTTCAAGATAGCTCCATTGTCCCTCTGCAACCTTTCCCTGAAGTCCATACATACCACGTGTTATGAATTTATCGGTTTCCGATGCACGATTGCGCCAATGCAGAATAAACGGCTTACCGTTCCAATAAACGAAGCAATCCTTCCACTTTTCGATACCATAAAACTTTTCATAGAACGTATCGAATGTATCAACGGAATTCGGCCACATTACAACATACGGCGTATTTTGTCCCTCATTTCGCATTTCAACGATAGTATCAAGCAGTGTAACAGTAGAATACTCAACGTGGCTGTTCCAGAATCCCGTATGCTTTGCACAGTCCTCTCCCTCGACAAAGGTGAAGTCAAGCACCAGAAAATCAACACCCGCATTCTGAAGCATCGTAAGATTTCGTCTTGCGGCGTATTTGTCTGTACTGCGATAGTAACCCTGCGCAGGCTCTGCCCAATAGTGGAAGCTGTACATATCGTTATGCTGTTCTTCAGCGTTACCGAAGCCGAATTCTTCGCTCCAGCCGTATTTTTCCGTAAGCTCTGTGACATTCGGTGCGTGCGTTACGGGGTCTGTACCGCTTCCGTGAACGGCATTGAACCACATTGTATAACAGATACCGACCAGGTCTTTTTTGTCAGTTATATCAAGACCGTACTGTTTTTTATCCATAATCTGCTCCTTATGCCCACGACATTGTTCCGGGCTTGGGTGCGGAAATAATTGCCTGCTTCAAAAATTCGACTGCCTTTTCAAGTCCTTCATCAACCGTCATAAGGCTGTCCACGTGTTCAATGGACATTACGTGGTCGTATCCGCAGAGGCGGAGCATTGACACGATATCTCTCCAATAAGTCATATCGTGGCCGTAACCGATAGCACGGAATACCCACGCACGGTTAAGCTCATCTCCATAATGCTTTGTATCAAGCACGCCTATTTTTGCTGTGTTGCCCTTGTCTATTCTTGTATCCTTTGCGTGGAAGTGGAAAATGCAGCCTTTGAGCATCTTTATCGCTTCGCAGATGTCCATTCCCTGCCAGATAAGGTGCGAGGGGTCAAAGTTCGCGCCGATTATATCACCTACAGCCGCGCGGAGCTTCAAAAGCGTTTCCGTGTTATATACGCAGAAGCCGGGGTGCATTTCAAATGCTATCTTCGTGACACCGTGAGCTTTACAAAATTCAGCAGTCTTTTTCCAATAAGGAATGAGAACGTCATTCCACTGATAGTCAAGTATTGCCAAAAAGTCTTCAGGCCACGGGCAAGTTACCCAGTTGGGGTATTTTGCGCCGTCGTGGTCACCGGGGCATCCCGAAAATGTGATGACCGTATCAATTCCCATTTTTTCGGCAAGAAGCACCGTTTTTTCAAAGTCGCTGTGGAATTTATCTGCAATCTCTTTGTTGGGATGCACGGGGTTTCCGTGGCAGGAAAGTGCCGACACCGTCATATTGTATTTTTCAAGAAGTTCAATGAATTTTTTATATTCCGCATCATCGGAAAGCAATTTATCGGGTGAACAATGCGCATCGCCGGGATAACCGCCGCAGCCAAGCTCAACCGCTTCAACGCCGAGGGACGCAAGATACGGAATTACCTCATTTATCGGTTTGTTTCCGTAAAGATTTGTAAGAACACCAAGTTTCATTTTTATCTCCTTTATTTTCTGTAATATTTATAAAACACCGTAACGGTTCTGTATTCGCCGTTATTTTCTTTGTCATAGCCTTTACAGACAGCGCCCTCCAGCGACATAAGCTCATACGCTTCGAGTCCGTCTATATCGGTTTTAAAAAGCACCTTTTCCGAGGACGTCACGACAAACTCCCCGTTTTTCATATAGCATATTCCGCCCTTGCCTATTATTATATCTCCGTCCTCGGGATTTTCAGACGGCTTCGTGATATATTTAAGCGGATGCTTGCATATTTTTTCAGCCATTTCAAGGCGGAAGCGGGGGCTTCCCTCACGGGGAGCAAACAATTTTTTAAACGGATTAGCCATTGCAAGTACCCTCTGCGCAGTCACAGCAACGAAGCACAGCCACCCAATTTTCCTTATACGTCACAAGCTGATAACCGTCGTTGTTTTTATATACGTCATCGTATTTTTCTCTGTTTGACTTATATCTCAAGTCAAGAACGACGTATTCCGTATGCGTGGGTGATTTGAGATAATTGGAATCATCAAGGCTGTATACCTGCCGTCTTTGCGAGCACTGTGTTACGTACATCGTGCTTGCCGCAACGGATGCTTCCTCGGGTATATCTGCGAGGACCTTCGTCACGTAATCGTGATTTTCTTTGTTTAGCATATAGTTTTCAAAGTAATTCGGCTTGTGTGCGACGGTTCCCGAGAAAAATATCATAGAAGCAAGAGCCGCGGTCACACCCGCACTTCTCTTGAATTTATCGGTAAGCTCCGAATAATTCAAAAGCGAAAGGTAGAAAAGACAAGCACCTGAACCGTAGGTATACTGGAAATAAAGGCTGTGCTGGTAAACGTAGTCAGGCATAAGATTGACGAGCACAAACGGGCCTAACAGTATATATCTTGAATATTTTTTTGTAACGAACGGCAAAAAGCAAAGCGGGGTGAGCATTGAAAGCATAAAGCCGATTTTTGAACCGACCGAATCCGCTTCGGGATCAAGCACTTCTTTTATGACGTTTACGGGACTTATCAGAACCGACTTTATTACAGACACGAGTCCGCCGTTATCCTCGTATATGAAGTTGTTGTAACGGTTTGACATAATGCCCGAATATCCGTACGTTTCAAGGTACGTAACGACACCCGCGAAATAAACGAGCGCCATAGCCAGAAGCACCGAGCCTTTTATATAATCCTTTTTTGAAAGTAACAGATATATCGCAACGAAAGCAATATATACGGGCGCATCCTCTTTTACAAGGAGTGTAAGGGCCGAAAACGTGATAATTCCCCACCACTTATTTTTTTCGATGAACAAAAACAGCCAAAGCATAAGCGGAAGCAGAAATTTATTTTCGTGAAGGTCATAATAGCATCCGCCCATAACCGTCGGGTAAAACGTATAACAGACCGTGAACAGAGCCGTCGCTTTATGCGACAGCGAAAGCTGGCGGCAAAGACGCACAAGCGGAATAATTCCCGACACAAGCAGAAGCGCCTGACAAACGACGAGCGTTTCGGGTGTGGGGAAAATTGCGAATATCGGTAAAAACAGATAATATATCGGTGAAACGTGTATATCAAAATGAGAAAGAAGCACGGCGCGCTCGCATGTGACGAGAGGCTGCAACGTTTCTTTCATATAATAGTACATCTGCGAAAATATACCGAAATCAAAGCACGGTGTACTTTGCGCTCTG
>JAZKZC010000025.1:0-13434 GCA_045612465.1 Eubacteriales bacterium | reverse complement strand
TATACTGTTGATTATATACCACAAAACGGGATTTGTAAATACCAAAATCAAAAAAACACTTATTTTACAAGTGTTTTTTTTTGATTTTTAAGATATGCAGGCATATGCCCTTGTCAGTTCTTTTTACTTTTCGTTTCCTTTATTTTCGGTTCAACGGGGACATTGTATATATCTCTGTAGGACATCGCTTCATCTTCATACATTGGAAGCGACGCGGTGAGTCCCGTACACTCGGTGCAGGAAGCGACCGCACCCGTTTCGTCATCATCCTCAAACGGGAGTCTTTCGGGATATACTATCTTTTTATTGTTCTTCATATCAAATATCCTTTCAAAAACTTCATCACTATTATGCCGCACACGCTTACGGTTTATTCCGTTAATTAAAATTTAACGTTTGTTCTTATTATATAAATAATTAGATAGTATGATAAATTTTAAGCATTTTACAGGAGCAACATATGAAAAGAATTTGTTACATAATCGGGGCATCCGGCGACAGCTTCAAGCCCTTTGAATATAACGACGGCGACCTTTTGATCGCCTGCGACGGCGGTTATCGCGTTCTTACGGAAAACGGGTACACACCCGATATTCTCATCGGCGATCTTGATTCGCTTTCCGAAACAGATATTTCCTGCGAGGTCATAAAGCATCCCGTTATGAAAGACGACACGGATATGATGCTTTGTATAAAATACGGCATGGGCAAAGGATACCGTCACTTTATAATTTACGGCGGTATCGGCGGAAAAAGATTCAGCCATTCTTACGCAAACATTCAGTCACTTGCGTATCTTACCGAAAACGACTGTTTCGGCAAGCTTATATTTGACGGCGGTGAAATTTTCATGGTGAAAGACGGCACTGCGGAATTCGATGAAAATACGAGCGGTGAAGTGTCGGTGTTTTCTTATTCCGACGTTTGTAAGGGTGTTTCGGAAAAAGGACTTACATACGGGCTTGACGACGCTGAAATAGACAACCGTTTTCCCGTCGGCGTCAGCAATTCATTCACGGGGAAGCCTGCAAGTATTTCCGTAAAACGCGGAACTCTCCTTATAATCGTAGAAAATTAATAAATAATTATTTATAAATCAAAATATATGTTGTATAATGAAGAATACACATTCGTTAAAACATACTTAAAACAAAGAGGATATAGCATTTATGATAAACTTTAACGAGCCCGTATCGGGGCTTACACTTCCCTGCGTGCCTTTAAGAGGCGTTGTTGCATTTCCGGGTATTCCGCTTAATTTTGAGCTTTCAAACGATCTGTGCCGCCGTGCGGTGGATGCCGCATCACGCACACCCGAAAGACTTGTTTTTCTCGCACTTCAGAAAAATATAGCGACTGAAAAGCCTGCCTGCGACGAGATATACAAGATCGGTGTTATTGCAAGAATAAAACAAACGATAAAAACTCCCGACGGAACACAGCGCGTTTTGTTTGAGGGCGAATGCCGTGCGGTGTGTGATGGATTCAGAAAAAGTCACTACATAACAGCGGAGATTTCAAATACGTCTGTCGATAATTCAATATCGGACACAAGCAGAACAGCACTTATGCGTGAGCTTCAGTCGGTAATGGAAAAAACGATAAGATATATGCCCACCATTTCAAAGGAAATCGTTTTCGCTGTGGGCAATATAAAATCTCTCGGTCTGCTTTGCGACTTTATCGCGCTCAATATTCTTCACAGTCTTGCGGATAAGCAGGCGGTTCTTGCCGAATTTGATTTGGAAAAGCGCGCAGAGCTGCTCCTTACACTCCTTAACAATGAGCTTGAAATACTTGCGCTTGAAGTCAAGATACGCTCCAAGGTAAAGGAGCAGATGGACAAAAACCAGCATGACTATTATCTGCGCGAGCAGATAAAGGCAATACAGGAGGAGCTTGGCGAGGACGACGACGAGGAATTAAAAGAATACACAGAAAAAATAGAAGCGCTTAATTTCGATGAAGAAACTCACGAAAAGCTGATGAAAGACATCAAAAAGCTTTCAAAATCTCCTTTTGCATCTGCCGAAAGCACGGTTTTGCGCAACTATCTCGACACGGTGCTTGATGTTCCGTGGAACACACTCACTCCCGAAAAGAATGACATTACACGCGCAAAGAAGATACTCGACCGCGACCATTACGGTCTTGAAAAGGTCAAGGAAAGAATACTCGAATATATCGCCGTCAAGGCGGTCAACCCCGAGCTCCGCAATCAGATAATCTGCCTCGTAGGCCCTCCCGGCGTCGGCAAGACGTCTATTGCATCTTCACTTGCCGAGGCTATGAAGCGCAAATTTGTCAGAACTTCTCTCGGCGGTGTCAAGGACGAAGCAGAAATAAGAGGACACAGAAAGACATACATCGGTTCAATGCCCGGCCGCATCGTTGATTCGATAATCCGTGCAGGCTGTATGAATCCGCTTATTCTGCTTGACGAAATAGATAAAATGTCATCGGGTGTAAACGGCGACCCTGCCTCTGCGATGCTTGAGGTACTTGACAGCGCGCAGAACAAGTCATTCAGAGACCATTTTCTTGAAATACCCGTTGATCTTTCCAACTGCGTGTTTATATGCACGGCGAATTCGCTTGACACGGTTCCCCGTCCGCTTATAGACCGTATGGAAATAATCTCGCTTGACTCATATACACGTAAAGAAAAATTTGAAATAGCAAGACGCCATCTTTTGCCGAAGCTTCGTAAGAAGTACAATCTGACGTACCTTGAATTCAAGATAACGAGTGATGCGCTTTACACACTCATCGACAGCTACACACACGAAGCAGGTGTACGTAACCTTGAACGTGTGATAGATTCGCTCATGAGAAAGACGGCAAAGCTTATCGCGAGCGGCGAAGCAGAGCTTGTAAATATATCGGTAAACAACCTTGACTCATATCTGCCGTTTGAACACAAGATGAAAAACGAAAAGATTTCACCTTGTGATGAAATCGGTGTGGTTAACGGACTTGCATATACGCAGGTCGGCGGCGATATACTGAAAATTGAGGTGTCTGCTCCCGAGGGCAGCGGAAAGCTTGAGCTTACAGGTTCGCTCGGCGATGTTATGAAAGAATCCGCAAAGGCGGCTATCACTTACATAAGATGCTACGCAAAGCAGCTCGGTATTGATCCCGACTTCTACAAAAACCGTGATATACACATACACGTTCCGGAGGGTGCTGTTCCGAAGGACGGCCCGTCTGCCGGTGTTACGATAATGACAGCGCTGACAAGCGAGCTTTCGGGAATTCCCGTAAAGCGTGACGTTGCAATGACGGGTGAGATAACCCTCAGAGGCCGTGTATTGCCTATAGGCGGTCTTAAAGAAAAGACGGCGGCGGCATACAGCGCAGGTGTCAAAACGGTGCTTATACCTTACGACAATCTCGATGACCTTAAAACCATTGATCCCGAGGTACGTGAAAAGCTCACTTTCATTCCCTGCTCAAGTGCCGACGACGTACTGAAAAATGCGCTTGCGGATACGTCGGATATAATCCTCAAGGATATATACAGTATGGCAAATGAATCACACCCTTTGAATAAAAAAGGCGCCGCAAAAGTTCCTGCGGTGATAAGATAATATGAAAAGACTTAATTTAAACAACATAAAGCTTATAATTTCTGCGGGCAGACTTGACCAGGTTCCCGCAGGCGGTATTCCGCAGGTTGCATTTTCAGGCAGATCAAATGTCGGCAAACGTTCACTTTTAAACGCTTTGACACAGAGAAAGTCGCTTGCAAGAGTCAGCGGAACACCCGGTAAGACAATAACGGTAAATTTCTACGAAATAGACAGACGACTGTTTTTAGCAGACCTTCCCGGCTACGGATATGCCGCAAGAAGTGCAAAGGATCAGCAGATATGGTCAACACTCGTTGACGGGTATCTTTCGGGATGCAAGGACATCAAGCTCGTGCTTCAGCTTATCGATATGAAGGTCGGCCCTACTAAGGACGATGAAATGATGCTCGAATGGCTCGTTGACAGCCGTATGCCCTTTGCAGTCGTTGCAACAAAGGCTGATAAGCTTAATAAAACAAAAAGAAACGAAGCTCTTGAAAAGCTTCAGAATCATCCCCTCATTCCCAAGGGGATACCGATAATTCCCTTTTCCGCTTTGAGCGGCGAGGGTACGGACGAGATACGCTCTTTCATTGGGAAAGTAACTGAAATATAAAGGAATCGAAAAAATGAACAACATTCAGGATTGTTACGGAATAAACGAAAACGGACATCTCACTATAGGCGGTGCTGACACCGTTTCTCTTGCAGAAAAATACGGCACGCCCCTTTATGTGCTTGACGAAAACAAGATCCGCCGTCAGTGTGCAATATACAGAGATGCCATCAAGAAGTATTTCCCTGAAGGCTCAATGCCTTTTTACGCAAGCAAGGCTTTGTCCTTTGTTGATATTTACAGGATAGTAAAGTCGGAAAATATCGGCATTGACATTGTTTCCCCCGGTGAACTTTACACAGCGCTTGCCGCAGGCTTCGACGTTTCAAACGCTTGCTTCCACGGAAACAACAAGACGGACGCAGACATTGAGTACGGCATAACATCAGGTGTCGGATATTTTGTTGCCGACAGCCGCGAGGAAGTTGAAGCTATCGACAGAATCGCAAAGAAGCTCGGCAAGACACAGAAGATACTTCTGCGTATCACACCCGGTATTGACCCCCACACACTCAAGGCAATCAGCACGGGCAGAGTTGACAGCAAGTTCGGCACACCGATGATAGAGGGCAAGGCTGAGGAAATAACAGCTCTTGCGCTTTCAAAGGAAAATGCAAGACTTTGCGGTTTCCATTGTCACATCGGTTCACAGATATTTGAGCCTGCGCCCTTCATCGATGCGGCAACGGTTATGATCTCTTTCCTTTCGGATATGAAAGATAAATTCGGCTTTGAAGCGGAGGTGCTCAACCTCGGCGGCGGCTTTGCAGTCAAGTACACGGCTGAACAGAGTGACGTTGACATTGCTGAATATATAGGCGAGGTTGCGAAAAACGTTACCGCTCTTTGTGAAAAATATTCCGTAAAGATGCCTAAAATATTTATGGAACCCGGCAGAAGCATCGTTGCCGCATCAGGCATTACGCTTTATACTGTCGGCACACGCAAGGAGATACCCGGATTCAAAAATTATATTTCCATCGACGGCGGTATGCCCGACAACCCCAGATATGCGCTTTATCAGTCGCCCTACACCGTCGTTTGCGCAGACCGCGCAAACGCGCCTGCTGACTACAAGGCAACCGTATGCGGAAGATGCTGTGAAAGCGGTGACCTTATTGCCGAGGATATCAAGGTGCAGAAGATGGACCGCGGCGACACACTTGCCGTACTTGTAACGGGCGCTTACAACTATTCAATGGCATCAAACTACAACAGAATTCCCCGTCCTCCGATAGTAATCATCAAGGACGGAGCTGACCGTCTTTCGGTAAGACGCGAAAGCTTTGAGGACCTTATAAAAAACGAAGTACTTTAATTATTCTGACCGCAAATGCGGTAAACGGAGAAGACAATGAGTTATTTGATGAATATGCTTTCAGACCCATATGAGCTTGTGATGTTTCTTTTCAGAATACCGATAGTGCTTATCGCCCTTTCGGTACACGAAGCATCGCACGGCTATGCCGCATACAAGTGCGGTGATCCTACGGCAAGAAACCTCGGACGGCTTACGCTTAATCCCGTGCGTCATCTCGACCTTGTGGGAACTATCTGTATGCTTTTATTCGGAATAGGCTGGGCAAAGCCCGTTCCCGTCAACACGAGATATTTCAAAAATCCGAGAAAAGGTATGGCGCTTACAGCGTGCGCAGGCCCTTTGTCAAACGTGATAATGTCACTTATCGGCATTATACTGTTTTCTTTGATAGCTTGCCTTGTTAATCCCACCTCAAATATTCTTTTGCTTATCGGGTTCTTCTGCTACTATTTTCACCTTGTTAACCTGATGCTGGGACTTTTCAACCTCATTCCGATTCCTCCGCTGGACGGTTCTCGTATTGCGTTTATCTTTTTACCCGACAAAATCTACTTCGGTATTATGAAGTACGAGCAGATAATAAAGATACTCTTTCTTGCTTTCATTTTCTTCTCGGGTGCGTCAATTATCGGTGAGCTTGCGACGTTTATATCCGACGGTATAATGGAGCTTATTCTGAAGATACCGGGATTTGACGGATATGAAATAAATATGTTCTTCGCACGCTTTTACAGTATATTCCAAGGAAACGGAAACACTCTTGTATGACGGAATTGACTTACAAAATAGAGGTATTTGAAGGCCCGCTTGACCTGCTTTTATCTCTTATTCATAAAAACAAGGTCGATATATGCGATATTCCGATAAACGAGATATTTATTCAGTATATGGAATATCTTGACGAAATGAAGAAGATGGATATGGACATTGCGGGTGAATTCATCGTTATGGCATCAGAGCTGATGCTCATAAAAAGTAAGATGCTTTTGCCCCGTCCTTCTGAAAACGGTGAAGACCCGCGTGCCGCTTTGGCGCAGGCGCTTCTTGAATACAAATATATCAAGGAGATCTCCGAAAAGCTTGACGAATATCAAAAGGAATACAGCGGAAGATTCGTAAAGGAAACGGACGAAATACCGCCTGACAGCGGTTATGTCTGTCCTCACAACGTGACGCTTTTAAAAAGCGCAATGCTTCGTATGCTTGAAAAGCGTGCGGAGGAAACACGTGAACGTCCCGACAACATAAGACCGATAATAAAACGTAAGATCGTTCCTGTTTCGATAAAAATAATCGGTGTTATGAAAACACTTAAACGAGGCGGAAAAACGCATTTCGACAAGCTTTTTGAGTCTTGCACGTCAAAATCGGAGCTTGTGGCTGTATTTATGGCAGTTCTGGAGCTTCTCAAAGTAAACAGAATACTCATTCACGAAACGGAAAACACACAGTTTGATCCCTCCGATATTATCGTTGAGCTTAACTGTACGGCATAAGGGGGTAATTACAATTAACACAGAAAACGAACTTACACCGATATTTGATCCGAGAAAAGCATCAAGTACAATAGAAGCGGTACTTTTCGCCGCAGGATATCCCGTTACGCGCGAAAAGCTGATGGAATCGCTTACAATATCGGAAACGGAGCTTGAAGAAGCTCTCGGAATTTTAAAAGAAAAATACAGCGATCCCGACGGCGGCATACTGCTTGTCTTTTTATCCGACTGCATACAGCTCTGCACGAATGAAAAATACAAGGAAGAAGTAAAAGAAGCGCTCGGCATCAAGAAAGGCGGAAATCTTTCACGCTCATCGCTCGAGGTGCTTGCCATCATCGCATACAATCAGCCCGTGACAAAATCGTATATTGAAAGTGTCAGAGGGGTTGACTGTACGTACACGGTCACTTCACTTCTTGAAAAGGATCTCATTGAAAACTGCGGCACACTTGATGCCCCCGGACGTCCTTCCCTTTACAGAACGACACCAGATTTTCTGCGTATTTTCGGAATATCCGATATTTCCGAATTACCGCCGTATCAGCTTGTCGGCGCTGACGGACAAGTTGTTATAAAACCGTAGGAACGCGATATGACTTTTTTGTACGTTTTACTCGGTATACTTATTTTTCTCATCCTTGTTATGTTCATACCCGTTAAATTCGGTATACAGTACAAGGAAAAGGCAGAGATATATTTAAAGATACTTTTCGTCAAAATAAAGCTCTCGCCGAGAAAAAAGAAAGTAAACTTAAAAAAATATTCTCCGCGTGCAATGGAAAAAGCACGGCAGAAGAAAATAAAAAAGCAAATAAAGCAAGAGCAAAAGCTTATAAAAAAAGCAGGCAAAAAAAAGAATACGGAAGAGAAACCGTCGAAAATAAAGGAGATTTTAAGTCACCCTACGGATATTCCGTCTTTTATAACCGACGTTTACGACATTCTTTCGATCGTAACGGACAAGTTTACCAAACGTCTTAAAGTAAGGATTCTTTCGTGCAACATCGACATCGGTTCGGACAATGCGGCAAAGACCGCCATTCTCTACGGTTCAGTCTGTGCGGGAATAAACGGACTTTTGTCAGCGCTCGTGCATTTCACGAGATACAACGAAAAGGATAACGAAAACATCACGGTAACACCCGATTTTACAAGCGAAAAAACGGTGTGCGACGTGCATTTGCAGGTAGCGCTTCGTCCGGGACAGGTATTCACTTTTCTTATCTCGGCAATACCTGAAATATTCAGAATACTCGATTATATATAAATTTGGAGGAAATTATGGCAGAACAAAAATTTTCCGATGCGCTCAGAACATCACTTGAAAACATCAAAAACATTGTTGAAGCAGATACGATAATCGGTGAACCTATTGTGACATCTTCGGGCGTTACAATTATTCCCGTGTCAAAAATTATGGTAGGTCTTGCAACAGGCGGTGTTGACTACATCGGCAAGCATACAAAAGGACAGAACGACCGTGCAAACAGCTTTACGGGTGCAGGCGGTTCGGGTGTGACGGTTTCCCCCGTTGCATTTCTCGTTATCAAGCCTGACGGTGACGTGTCAATGATGAGCATAAACAATCCTCAGGATTCGGCAAACGACCTCGGATCAAGCGTGCTTTCACTGCTTAACAAGACTCCCGACATTGTCGGCAAGGTCAAGGAAATCGTAAAATCGGTAAAGAAGAACAAAAAGAAGGAAGATGAAAGCGTCGAGGAGCTTGATCTTTCCGAAATAATGGATACAGAAGAATAATTCTTCTTTTCACCTCATATTATGTAACACGGTGTCACCACCAAATACGCTATGTTACGGAGTTAATATGAGAAAAGCAATTAATATCTGTATTTCAATATTTACAGCAATTTGCCTTACAGTAAACCCATACGCTTCAAGCGACGCTGAGGTATCTGTAAATACAAATGCAGAATTACCCGCTGTTTCGGCTTCATCTGCCTGCATCATTGAATGTAATTCGGGCGAGGTAATATACGAGAAAAATTCAACGAAATCGATGCCGATGGCAAGCACAACGAAGATAATGACTGCGATTGTCGCCATTGAAAACGCACCGATGAAAAAAATCGTCACGGTGTCGTCCGAGGCGGTTGGTGTCGAAGGCTCGTCAATTTATCTTTGCGAAAATGAGCGTCTGACAACAGAGGAGCTTTTGTATGCATTGATGCTTGAATCGGCAAACGATGCCGCTTGCGCTCTTGCCATTGAAATCGGCGGAAGCGTCGACGGATTCGTTGACATGATGAACGACAAGGCATCAAGCCTCGGACTTCGAAACACACATTTTACAAATCCGCACGGGCTTTCCGACTCAGAGCATTACAGCACGGCACAAGACCTTGCCAGTCTTATGGCTTACTGTATGAAAAACGAAACGTTTGCGAAAATAACGTCAACGAAGAAATTTTCACTTGACGGAGCAGATGACTCGTATTCAAGGCTTCTTGTCAATCACAACAGACTTCTCGGCACATACGACGGAATAACGGGCGGAAAAACGGGATATACAAAAAATGCGGGCAGATGTCTTGTGACATCGTGCGAAAGAAACGGTGTTTCGCTTTGCGCCGTTACGCTTAACGCTCCCGACGATTGGAATGACCACAAAAGTATGTATTCCTACGGATTTACTCTATACAAGCGCGTCGTGCTTGAATCCGCAGGACAGTTTGAATACACCGCTCCCGTTTGCGGAGGCGAAAAAAACACGCTTTACGCGCATACACGCGAGAACGTTACAGCAGTCGTGAGAATAAACGGATGTGATCTCCGCCGTGTGGTTTATATGAGAAGATTTTACTATCCCGAAATAGAAGACGGCGAGATAATAGGGTACGTCAATTATTTAAACGGCAATATCCGCATCGCATCAGCTCCGATATATGCTGATGAAAGCATTGAAAATGCAAAGGACGAACGCGGATTTTTTGAAAAAATAAAGGATCTTATAAGCTGATGGAAAAAATGAGGATACAAAAATATCTGTCGCTTTGCGGAGTTACCTCACGCAGAGCGGCAGAGGACGATATAAAAAACGGCATAGTTTACGTAAACGGCAAGGTATGCACTATCGGTCAGGTAATCGACCCGTCCGTTGACACCGTTACGTACAGAGGCAAAAAGGTTGTGGCAAAGCGCGAAAACGACCGTATTTACGTTATGCTTAACAAGCCGCGCGGTTACATAACAACCTCAAGCGATGAACTTGGACGAAAGACCGTGCTTGATCTTGTGTCTGATATTCCCGAAAGGATATACCCTGTCGGACGTCTTGACCGTGATTCGGAGGGGCTTTTACTTTTAACAAACGACGGCGAGCTTACGAATATCCTCACGCATCCCACTCACAAGATACCGAAGATATACCACGTTAAATTCGCAGGAAAAATTACGGAAGAACAGCTTTCAACGCTCCGCAGTCCGCTTGTGCTTGACGGATACAAGATAAAACCCGTGCAAACGGACATTATCCGTATGACTGACAACGAAACGGTACTTGAATTTACATTGTTTGAGGGCAGAAACCGCCAGATAAGAAAAATGGCAGAGGCGGCAGGACTTCGCATAATAAGACTCACGAGAATTGCGATAGGTAATATCAAGCTCGGTAATTTAGCACCGGGCAAGTACAAATATCTTACAGGAAAGCAAGTTCAATATTTAAAGGAAAAGGGTGTATAAAATGCTTACCGTAAAACCGATACAGGACAAGCAGGTACAGAAAGACATCTGCAATTTATGCGGTGTTGAATATAACGAGGCGCATTTTTGCTACGGCGGTTACGACGATGGCGTACTTACCGCGTGCTGTCAGTTTTATTTAAACGGCGAGCACGGAATGATCGACGAAATTGCGTACGTACCCGGAAAAGAAAACCGTGATATGATAATTCTCATCGGTATGTCAGCCGTCAGCTTTATTGACGTATGCGGTGTAAAAAAGGTAATTTATAAAGGCGAAAACGAGCAGCTTATAAAAATGCTCGGCTTTATCAAAGACGAAAACGGTATTTATTCCTTTAATATCGTTCCGCACAAATGCGAGGCAAAGCATTGACGGAGTTTATTTTAGCCGTTTTTGCAACGGTCTTACTTTATTTTATCATTTGTTTATTCATATCCTTATATATTGTAAAAAGAAAAAAACAGCGTACGCGTGAAATGTTTGAAAAGGTACTTTTAAACAGCGAAAAAAGCACGTCACACGACTACGCAAAGCGGTGTATATCACGTATTGACACGCTGAAACGTGAAATGAAAGACGTGTTTTATACAGAAAGCTTTGATAATCTGAAGCTTTGCGCGTATTACGTTCCCTGCGGACGCGAAACGGACACTTTCGTTTTACTTGTGCACGGGTATGATTCCGATGCTTTTACCGCTTTCGGCTCTCAGATTACATTTTACAAGGATCTCGGCTTTGACACACTCGTTATTGATCAAAGATCGTGCGGTGCATCCGAGGGTAAATACATTACATTCGCTGTCAACGAAAGTCGTGATGTGGCAACGTGGTGCAGATTTATAGTTCAGAAATTCAAGAATTGCAAAAAGATCGTTTTGCACGGCATTTCCCTCGGAGGTGCAAGCGTGCTGTTTTCATTGGACAGGCAGTTACCGAGTGAAGTCAAGTGCGTTATAGACGACTGCGGATTTAACAGTCCCGAAGGTATAATTCATCACGTACTTGAAAAAGACTTTCACTTCCCTGCTTTTATGCGAAAGACGGTCGTTTTATTTTGCGAGATGATTTGCAAATGCAAATTCAGAAACGCAAATACGGAAGATATTTTAAAGAAATCTGATATACCGATACTTTTCGTGCACGGCGCGCTTGACACTTACGTGCCGTATTATATGAGCGAAAGCAATTACAAAGCCGCAAAGACAGCGTTTGAATTTCACACGGTCGAAGATGCGCACCACGCAAATTCCTTTATCTGTGATGAATTCGGCTGTTACAACGCCGTAAAGCGGCTTTTGAACGAAACCTTGAATTGAGGATAGATATGAACGACGTATATTTTGAAAAAAACAAGCTTTTGAGCCTGTGCCGCGACATAAACAGCGGACTTTTTTCAGAGGATGCAAGAAACGACATAAAACAGCTTCTGACGCTTTACGAAAAATGCGGAAACAGAACCGACAAAGAAAACGAAAAAAACATCGCTTTTAAAAACAGATCGGACAAAAAACAGCTTTTGAAGATCATTTACATATGCTTCGTTAACATGTGGGAGCTTGATCTGAATTCGTCAGAGCGTCTTGTATATTCCGAGGAAATAATAAAAGACGGCGGATTTTTATATCAGTCACAAAAATACGGAACAAGAAGTATTACGATGGATTTTTTGCGTTTGGCGAAAAACGCTTTGGGCGACAGCTTCGACGATGCAAATGAAGAAAAAAAACGGGAAGAACTTCTGGAACTTTCCAAAAAATTCTCCCGTTTAAAGATAATTTTATTAAATAAAGTCAGTTGACGACATTTACAGGCGTACCGTTTTGGTATGCCTTTATATTTTCCGCAACTATGTTTATGAGCCTTATACGTGACTCAAGCGAAGCCCATGCAACGTGCGGTGTGATCGTGCAGTTTTTAGCCTTCAAAAGAGGATTTCCCTCTTTCATAGGTTCAACCGTCAGAACATCGAGCGCCGCACCCGCTATCGTGCCGTTGTTAAGCGCATCAGCAAGGTCAGCCTCGTTTATGACACCGCCGCGCGACGTGTTTATAAGATAAGCTGTCGTCTTCATCAATGACAGCGTTTTTTTACAAACAAGCTCACGGTTTTGATCTGTCAGGGGCGCGTGAAGTGTAAGATAGTCACTTCTCTTAAAAAGCTCCTCAACGCTCACGTACTCAAAATCATTATCGCGCACGGTTCTTGTTGATGCAATTACGTTCATACCGAGCGTCTTTGCACATTCCGCAACCTTGCGTCCAATGGCACCCATTCCGTAAACACCGAGCGTTTTACCGTAAAGCTCCGTTATCGGATACGGAAAATATGAAAATGCATAAGACTTTATCCATTCGCCGCTGTGTGTCGATTCGTTGTAGCTGTGAAGCGACGTTGCGTGAGAAAGGATAAATGCCATTGTAAGCTGTGCAACGGAATAAGTTGAATATCCGGGAACGTTGACAACAACGATTCCCCTTTTTTTCGCTTCATCGGTGGATATATTATTGTAACCCGTTGCAAAAAGTCCGATATATTTGAGATTTTTACATCTGTCCATAATATCCGCATCAATTACAGCCTTGTTACAAATTAAAACCTCGGCATCCTTTGCGGCATCTATTATTTCCTCGTGCGGTAAAATATCGTAATACGATACTTCACCGAGTGCTTCGATGGGGGAAAAATCAATATCCCCCACCGTAAGCGTGCATTT
>JAZKZC010000024.1:0-6671 GCA_045612465.1 Eubacteriales bacterium | reverse complement strand
AAGTTTCTGATATATCCGCCGCTTCCCATAAGATAAGACGACAGCTTCATATAATCGCCGTACTTGCGTTTTTCAAGCATATATTCTATCTGCTCCCGATGCATACCCGATATAGCCCGTTCGTTTTGCAGAATATCCGCGTAACGCTTTTTGGTGTTCAGGTAAGATGCCGCCTCACCGACGGAATTACACATTATAAGTTCCTTGTAATCGTCCTTCGTCAAACGGTCGGCATACATACACCTTGCCTTTGCGGCAGCGGCATTCTCCCCACCTGAAAAGCGCGGAGCGGTTGTTTTTTTGTTGTCAGGGCGCATCATACACCCTCTATGACCTTCTCGGCAATTTCACTTGCCCATTTTTCATAATTGGAATTATATGAAAATTTAAGATCGTCACCAAGCTTTTTATATTTCTTGCTTGCTTCATTCCACGAGATTTCTGCGGCTTTTCTTTTTTCTTCGAGCTGCTTTTTTATTTCTTCGTCAGCCGCCGCATCATATTCCGCTTTCATCTTATTTTTCGCTTCTGTTATATCAGCTTCAAGGTGGGCACGTCTTTCCTCGATGGCTTGTGATTTTTTCCGTGCTTCTTCATCTGCTTTGAGAATTTTTTCTATAAGTTCATTCACGGTGCGTTTTCCCTCCTTTAAAATTCCATACATAATAGATGTTATACCTAATTTGTTTTTTTTTAAAGGTCAAATATTAAAATTATTATGAATACGCTTGCATTTTTTACCATTATGATATACAATTTCACATATTGGATTTCAAAAAAGAAAACGGAGATAAAATTGGCAAACGAAAGATTTGATAGTATAATTTCACAAGTCAGGAAAAATTCCGCTGTGGCTGATATAGGCTGTGACCACGCATATGTTTCCTGCAAGCTCGTACAACTCGGAATTTCGAGGCGCGTATATGCCTCCGACGTGCGCGAAGGTCCCCTGCAGGCGGCAAAAGCCAACATCGAAAGATACGGCTTTTCGGAATATATAACGGCGCATCTTGCGGACGGTCTTGACGGAATTGAGGCTTTCTCTCCCGACGATATTATAATTGCAGGCATGGGCGGTGAGCTTATCTCGAAGATAATCGATAAAAGCGGATACGTGAAAAACAAAAACGTCAACCTCATTCTCCAACCCATGACCTGCACATATGAATTAAGGACATACCTTTTGCAAAACGGCTTTGAGATAAAAAATGAAATTTTATGCCGTGACAGCGGAAAAATATACGAAATAATACTCTGCTCATACGACGGAATCCCTCATAAGACCGAGGAAGAATTTTTACACATAGGTCTGAAAACGCACGACGATCCTTTATTCCGTGAATTCGTTCTGAAAAAAACAGGTAAGTTTGAGCATATATTAAAAGGCAAACAGCTGTCAGGTGCAGAATGCGGTTACGAATCAAACCTTATTGAAAAATTCAAAAAAATGATAGGAGAAGAAGTTTAACGTGAAAAAATTACTTTCTTTTCTACTTCTTACATTCACCGTAATGACCTCCTGTGTGTCGCAGACAATAACTTACGATACAGGTGCCACATCAGACACCGCTGCAGAGTCGGAAAAGACTGACAGTGAAAGCGCACAAGCGCCGATAAGCGACGTCTTTCCCGTAAAGTCGCTTAACGTTGCAGGTAACGACATCGGGCTCTATACAGTCGTATATCCCGCCGATGCATCAAGTACCGTAAAATATGCCGCCGAAGAATTTGTTTACTATATTCACGCTTCAACGGGAATACGTCTTGAATGTTCCAAAGACACAAATTCGGCTTCAGAATACAAAATACACATCGGGCAAACATCGGAAATTCCCGAAAAAATAGTGCAAAAGCTGACACGTATGGGAGATGAGGGCTATTATCTTCTTTGTGACAGCGGTGACCTTTACATAACCGGAAACGGTGAACGCGGAACACTTTACGGTGTATACAGCTTTCTTGAAGAATACGTAGGCGTAAGGTATTACACGCCCGACTGCGAGCGTATACTCAAAGCCGACAAAATCGATATACCGAATACTCTTGACAAACACTTCGTACCGACGTTTGATTTCCGCGACTGTTTCTGGTACGAAGCGCTGGATGCTGAATTTTCCGCAAAGCAGAAAATAAACAGCTCCATCTCGCGAAAACTCGAAAACTACGGCGGAGGCGCTTCGTTTGACGTAAATACCGTCCATTCCCTTTCATCACTTGCCAAAAGCGATGAGGATATTCTGTGTCTGACGAGCGACGAGATATACGATACCACGCTTGAAAGCATAACGAAATGGCTTGATGAAAATCCGTCGGAAACCGTTGTGTCAATATCGTATGCGGAAGAAAAACTCAAAGTGTGCACCTGTAACGAATGTGCCGAGTTGAACAAAAAAGAGGGTACGCCGCTCGGCTCTTATATAGTTTTTATAAATAAGCTTGCCGACAGTATTTCAGAAAAGCATACGGGTGTATATATTGACACACTCATATCGTACTCCGATCCCAAAGCGCCCAAAATGTCAGTTCCGTCCGACAACGTAATAATACGATTGTCAACCGTTGATGCGTGCTTTTCGCATGCTTTAAACGATTGTGCCGCTAACAGCATCGATGAATATATTACAGATTGGGGCAAAATCTGTAAAAATCTTTACGTATGGGATTACACAGCCAATTTTATGTATTATCTGTGCCCCTTCCCAAACCTTTACACAATATATGACAACGTAAAATTCTATCTTGAAAATAACGTCACAGGAATTTTCGAGCAAGGAAATTATAACTGTGCAAGCGGTGAATTCGGTGAACTTCGTGCGTATCTTCTTTCAAAGCTTATGTGGAATCCCGAAATGTCAAAGGAAGAATATTCAGCGTATATGTGCGATTTTCTTGAGGGGTATTACGGCGAAGGCTGGGAATATATCCTCGAGTATATAAACAAGACGTCGGAGGAATGTGTGACTTCTCATATGCTCGTGTACTCAGGTGTCAGGACGATTTTGGGAAATACAAAAAGCGATGATGCACTGGTCGCTTTTGCAGTTGAAATGTCTAATCTGTGGACAAAGGCGTATAATGCCACAACAGAAAATATATGCCGACGACACGTAGAAAAATCCAAAGCACAGATTGATTATTTTCTTATGTATATCGGCTGGGACGATGAAAAACACCCCGAACTGCTTGAAAATATGTATAACACCCTCAAAAAATACAACATCACTTATTTCAGAGAAGGAAAACAGATTCCCTCACTTACTTCATTCAACAAATCCCCCTCGACTTGGTAAAAAAACGGAGAATACCGTTTTGGTATTCTCCGTTTTTTATTTATTTTTACCTTTTATAATTGACTTTGCCGAGTAAAGAAACACAGGAAGATTGAGCGCGAGAACAGCGATAAATATTATCGTTGAAATTATATACGCAGCAACACCGGGTACAAGCATCATAATAATGCTCTGCACTGTCAACAGCCCTATATTCACCATAGTTTTCGTGAAAAAGACATTGTATTTAACGTATTTAAGAGAAAGATTCGTTGCGACCACATAAACTATCACATAGCTGATAACGGTTGCAACAGCTGCACCGACGGCGCCGTAGGCTTTGATAAGCACGATGTTTCCGAGTATATTGACGCACGCGCCCACAGTAGCACAGATGAGCGAATTCACGCTCTTTTTCTTAACGTGAAAAATGACCGTGATGAAGTTGACCATACTCATACATATAGTTGCCACAACGAGAAGCGTCGTATATTTCCACGCAACGTAGAAATCGTTTCTTATAAGAATACCCGTAATCACCTTGACAAACAGGATAATACCCGAGCCGACGATGAAAAGCACCGCCTTATAGCTTTCAAATATCTTCGTCAAGAACTTACTTACAGAGCCTTGATTGCTTTCATCAATAAGCGACATCTGCCACGCATCGGCAAATATGCCCGTTATCATCGTAACGATATTCGGTATCTTATAGCTCATCGCATATATACCGCTTGCAGATTCATCAATCATATAAAGCACTATATATCTGTCCGACATATTCGTTATCCACCAGCACACCGTCGTGGGAACGAGCGGAAGCGAATATTTAAGCATTTCCAGAAGCAGACCGAACGAAAACTTTTTCACGTCAAATGCATCGACAAGATTTCCGACACGGAACATATAAACAACTGTGAAAAAGTCGGCAAGTATATTCGCAACGAGATACCCCGTTACACCGAGATTGAAAACGAGAAGCAAAAGGATATTCAATAAAAGCGTAAATACAGTACAAATAACGCCTTTTACAGCGAATTCCTTTACTTTTCCGACGCCTCTTAAATACTGACCGCACAGGGTATGAAGCCCGAACATAAAAACGTAAAGGGCAAATAAAAGCAGATATTCATCAAGCACGTACACCTTTTTGAACAGCGGTATCAGTGCCGCAAACAGCACCATACTGAACAAAAGAAGAATGAATCCCACCGTAAAAACAGCCTTGTGATCCGCTTTTTTGTCACACGCAAATCTGAAAACAGCCGCGCATATACCGAGCGTTATTATCGGCATAAGCAGATTCGATGACTGCGCAACGATGTCCGCGACACCGTAATCCGCCGTTGACATAACAGACGAATAAAGCGGAAGAAGCAAAAATACAAGCACCTTTGACAAAAAGGCGCCGACACCCATTATTGAGGTATTTTTAAGTAACTTCGTATATTTACTCATTTTCCGAAGAACCGTCCGAGGTTGTACTTTCTATATAACTTGCTATAAGCGCGGGTGTGCGAAGATCGATTATTGCCTCGTCGGGCACCTCAATACCGTAAGTATCTTCAAGCGATGTTATTATTCCGACTATATCAAGGGAATTTGCGCAAAGGTCCTCGATTATATCGCTGTCTGCGTTAACAACCTCATCATCAAGACCTATTTCCCTTGCAACTATTTCTATAATTTTATCAAGCATTATTTATTCCTCCGTACTTTTCAATAATCATACTACATTTTTCTCACATTTTCAAGTGTTAAGGCAAAATTTTCACAGAAAAAAAGCATACGGCATATACTTGAACAAAAGACAAAACAATCTGTCATACAGAAAGGTGTAAGCATTGAAAAGTTTTAACTGTATTCTTAACGAGCCGTATCCGAGAATTGAGGCGACAAGAAAAAGCAAGGAGCTTTCGGATAGACTTTCGGTTCTCGCTTCGGGCAAGGACGGAGAGCTGACAGCCGTGCTTCAATATACGTATCAGCACATATCGCTCCCCACAAAATTCGCCTACGGCGCCGACATTCTGGAATGTATCGCGATAACCGAGATGAAGCATTTTGAAATACTTTGCAAGCTGATAAAAGAACTCGGAGGTGATTGCAGGATAGCCGTATGCGACAGAAGCAGATACGTTTATTGGAACGGTGTATACGTCGATTATTCGCAGAATTTCATCAAGATGATACGAGATGACATAAGAGGCGAAAAAAAAGCCATTTCCACTTACAATAGCTTTATAGACAAATGCGACGACGGGAAAATAAACGCTGTCATCAAGCGTATCATCAAGGACGAGGAGCATCATCTGGGACTGCTTTACTCATTATATGAAGATGCAACCGAAAGATGATTTCACATTGGTATATTCATCGGCACCGCGTACGTGGAAAATCGCACACCTACCTCGGTATTGAAATTGTCAATAGCTTTGATAAGACCGATACATCCGACCTGAAATATATCATCAAGATTTTCACGTCTGCCCGTGAATCTTTGCACCACACTTAAAACGAGTTTAAGATTTCCGTTTACAAGGCGCTCTCTTGCAAGACTGTCACCGTCCTTTGCAAGCTTCAAGAGCGCCTCTTTTTCTTTTTCTGTTAATATTTTTAGTTTTGAGGTATTTACACCGCAAATTTCAACCTTGTTTCCGTACACGTTATATCTCCTTTTTTCAACAGAATATATCAGTATTATTTGCCGAAAAAGCACATCTGACACAGAAAAAGGTAAAAATTTTCCGTATTTTAACGCAAAAACGCTCACTTTTAAAGTGAGCGTTTTTATATCAAATCTTTTTAATGAGTATTTCAGAAAGCTCCTCAACCGTATCAGCCATAAAATCAGCGCCTGCCGAGATAAGACATTCACGGCTTCTGTATCCCCACGTCACGGCGACGGTTGAAACATTTGCGTTTTTACCCGTTTTTATATCCGTATCGGAATCACCTACAAACACCGTTTTTTCAAAGTCAGCACCAAACTGTTCAATTATAGCATACACCGCTTCGGGTGACGGCTTTCTCGGAACACCCGCTTTTTCTCCTACGGGAAGATCGATAAGATTCGGCATAAGGTTATTGCACAGCCTTACCGTCGCTGCATCAAACTTGTTCGACAGAACCGCTGTTTTGATTCCCTTTTCTTTCAACTGTGCGAGCATCTTCAAAACACCGTCATACGGTCTTGTTTTGTTTTCCATATTGTCCTTGTAATGCTCTTTGAACGTCAAAAGTATTGATTCAAGCATTTCTTCGTCTGTCCCGTCGGGTGCGCACAGCGAAATTAGATTTTTAACACCGCTTCCGACGTTTGCCGTCGCTTCTTCTGTTGACACCTTCGGCATACCGAACTTTTCCAAAGCGTAATTAACGCTGTCTTTAAGGTCTTCTATC
>JAZKZC010000023.1:0-4966 GCA_045612465.1 Eubacteriales bacterium | reverse complement strand
ATGCTTGCACGGCGCTCATTCTCAACCAATTTTTTATTGAACACGTCGTATCTGCGATTTTCGTATTCATTTTTTGAAAGCGCCTTGATAACCCGCACACCCTGAACGTCCTCACGTACGACACGTATCATATCGTCTATCGATTTCTGCACGCGTGTGTAAAGCGGAACACCCCAACGTGCAATACAGAACACGGTGATAAAGATAACGGGCATCGTTGCGATCATTACAAGTGCGAGTGCCGAATCCATAAAAAGCGTTATCGCAACACCGCCGAGCAGAAGTATCGGTGCGCGCACACCCATTCTCTGCATCATACCTATAAAATTCTGTACGTTATATGTATCCGAGGTAATTCTCGATTCAAGCGAGGCGATGGTATATCTGTCCGTGTCCTTTGCCGAAAGATACATCGTTTTTTGAAACAGATCGTGACGCATTCTTATTGAAAAATCAGCCGTGGAGCGCGCCGCCATTCTGTTCGCCGTGACGTTTCCGACACACGCGCCGAGTGCACAAAACATCATCAAAACACCGAAAAATACGATGTTCGATATATCCTCGGTCACTATCACGTTTTCAAGTATGTACGTAAGCAAAAACGGAATAAACAGCTCCGACACCGTTCCGAACACCTTTATTGAAAAGCCTATAAGAAGCCGTTTTTTATACGGCAAAAGATACGATAATATGCGTTTCATTCATCCGCCTCCTTTTCGATAGCAAGCCTTGCGCTTTGCTCCATACGAGAAAGCACGGTGTAAAACACTTCAAGTTCCTCCTTTGATATTCCCTTTTCTATCTGCTCGTTCCACAGTCTGTTGGCATTTTGTATAAGCGGATAGACACTGAGCATTTTTTCCGTCGGATGCACAAGGTAACACCGCTTGTCGTTTTCCTTTGCCACCCTCGTTATATATCCGCTTTTTTCAAGAGATGCAAGTGTTCTTGCGACCGTGCTTTTGTCAAGGCAAAGTTCCCTTGCAAGCTCCTCCTGCGAACGGTCGGGCCCGTGGCAGATAGCAAGCACGAAAGCATACTGATGCGCACAAAGCCCCTCGTCGGGTATCATTCTCCGCCTGTATACCGCCTGACATCTGCTTATATTATTTAATATTTTCATTATTTTAGGCATATTTCTCTCCAAAAATAAAGTTGTATGTGCAACTGTTGCACATACAACCATTATACATATTTTCTCTTTTGTGTCAAGTTTTTTTACCGAAAACGCGCCAAAAAAAATCGTTCGGATATAAATTATATACAACACTTATTAACGCCTTAACCACTTGACATTGAATCTGAAATATAGTATAATCTCCTAAAACATCGTATAAAGGAGATATGATAATGGCAAAAAAAGAATACTTAAACGAAGAAGAATATCAGAAAAATAACAAGAAAGTAAAAATTGCAGGCGTAATAGTAATGATAATCGGCATTTGCCTTGCGATTGCCGGCATTGCCGTGCTTAAATCCGCTTCGGAAATGGAGATTCCTCATATGTCGGATTACGATTGGTTTGAAAGAAGAAGCGCTCAATCGGAAAGAAGCTTTACAGGAAGCGTTATGGTCACGTTCGGATCATTTTTAACCGTTGTCGGTTGTATGATACGCTTTGTAGTAGCTAATCAGAGAAAGATTATGGCTTACCAGACACAGCAGGCTATGCCTATTGTAAAAGAAGGCTTTGAAGAGATGTCACCTGCGCTCGGAACAGCCGCCAAGGAAATAGCAAAAGGCGTAAAGGAAGGCGTGGCAGACGGTGAAACGATGTTCTGTAAGCACTGCGGAACAAAAATTGATGGTGATTCCAAATTCTGCAGCGAGTGCGGAAAAGAACAATAACACAACAAAAAATGCGATACTCGGTACAAAACCAAATATCGCATTTTTAATATCATTAATAAATACCTATGTTATAAATTGAGAAGAAGCCGTCTTTTTTATTGAGCACTCTTACGTATCTTGCCTTAACATCAAGGTCGATAACATTTTTAGGCTCATATTTGTATTTATTGATGTCTTTCCAGTTTTCGTTGTCGTCTGACACGGAAACTGTAAATTCACCAAGAGCATTTGATTCCCATTCAAGAACAAGCTTTTCTATCTTTGTAATATTTCCGAGGTCAACAGTTATCCAGTAGTTCTCGCCCTCTGTTCCGAGTGCGCTCCATCTTGTGAAATGCGAGCCGTCAACAGCATACAAAGCCTCACAGCCCTTTTCTTCACCGCTTGCATATACTGTCTTGTAAAGCGCAAGGTTTTCGCCCTTTGCATCAACCTTTTTGGGATTTTTCTTTGTTATAGTGTCAATATCAAACTGTATGGGAGACACATTCATAACCTGACGTACGAGTATCTCTTCGTCAAGCACAGCGTTTGCTGTCAAGCGAATATCTTTGACAGATGCGCCTGCCGAAAATACGTATTCGCCCTTTTCGACTATCCATTTTGCCTCGGGCGCAAAATACGTCATAAGCTCTCTGCTTGTTACATTCACCGTAACGGTTGCGCTTTCGCCCTTTGAAAGCTCGGGAGTTTTGCCGAAGCCGACAAGCTCACGCACGGGATGCTCGTTTCTTGTTTCGGGCTTTGTAACGTAGAACTGTACCGTTTCACGGCCTGTAATGTAGCCTTTGTTTGTAACCTTTACGCCGAGCGTAAAGCCGTTTTCCGTCTTTTCAGCCTTGAAATCCGAATATTCGTAATCCGTATACGAAAGTCCGTAACCGAACTCATACATTGCAGGAGCGTCAAACGTTGTGAAATAACGATATCCAACGTAAATATCGTCTGAATATACTGCGTGATCGTTATCGGGATATATCTCTGAATAAGCCGTATCGTTATATGAAACAGGCCATGTTACCGCAAGCTTACCGGAGGGGTTAACTGCGCCTGTGAATACGTCAGCCATAGAGTTACCGATCTGCTCACCCGAAAGACCGATGCAAAGAATAGCATCTGCCTTATCTGCCCACGAAGCAACTTCAATGGGGTTACCTGCGTTTATAAGTACAACGAATTTTTTACCTGCCTTATGGAAAGCATTTGAAATGTTTGTTATAGCCGCAATTTCTCTGTCGTTAAGATAGAAGTCACCCTTAATGTCTGCGTGGTCAACACCCTCTGCTGTCATACGCGAGATCGTAAATACCGCAAAATCAGATACCTGTGCCGCTTTTTCCGCAATTTCCTCTGTTATAACGATTTCGAACTGATCGTCTGTCGGATTCATTTCCTGAGTAAGTATGTGCGGGTGACGCTTACAATCGGTATAAAGCGATGCTATTTCGCCGTTGATGCTGAAGTTGGCGTTTTCAAATCCCTCTTTAACAGTTACAACGTGGGAAACGATGACATATCCTGCGCCGTATCCGCAATGCTCCGTGATGTAAGATGCATTACCGAAAAGCGCAATGTTCTTACCGTTCTGCATCGGGAGCATACCGTCATTTTTCATAAGGATCATACCGTCAGCGCCGACTTTACGTACAGTCTGAAGCTTTTCAGCCTTGTTCGATATTGTATACGATACCTCTCCTCTGTTCATCGCCTGTGAGCGTGCAACAACGGAAAGTATCTTTTCGCAGCACAAATCAAGAGCTCTTTCGTCGATCTTACCGTTTTCAACCATTCCCTTTACTGCGGCAATATCAGCGGGAACGTCGGGGCTTCCGCAGTACATATCGTTACCTGCGGCGATCATTGCATCTTTTGTACCCTGTGCGCCCCAGTCGCTCATAACAAATCCGTCAAAGCCGAATTCATTTCGCAGAACATCGGTAATGAGATCCTTTGCTGTAGGTGCGCAAACACCGTTTATCTTGTTGTATGCCGTCATCACCGTATAAGGATTGCCCATTTCAACGGCGTATTCATATCCTTTAAGGTAAATTTCACGAAGCGCACGTTCGCTTATAACAGTAGATACGCCGCCTCTGTTAAATTCCTGATTGTTTGTTGTGTAGTGCTTGAGTGAAACGCCGACACCCGCAGACTGTACACCGAGTGTATAGTGTCCTGCCATTATGCCGTTGAGATACGGGTCTTCGGAGAAATATTCGAAGTTTCTGCCGTTAAGAACATATCTCTGAATGTTCATACCCGGAGCGAGCAATATATCAACACCGAAGCTGTTGCAGTCATCACCCATAAAGGCGGTTACCTTTTCCATAGCAGAGGGATCCCATGTGTTCGCAAGCGTCGTTCCCGACGGATAACCGACCGTAGGAACATTCACACGAAGTCCCGCAGGGCCGTCTGCAAGATACATCATAGGAATACCGAGTCTTTCAACAACGTACGTTGTCGCCGCCATATGTCTGTCGGCACCCATAGCAACAAAAAGCGAGCACTTTTCCTCAAGTGTCATTTCAGCAACAGCCATTTTGACCGTGTCGCCCGAAAGCTGAGGATAACCCTTTACGTATTTAACACATTTGGATTCTGAACCTGCGGTAACTGTAACAATATAGTCGCCTGACAAAAATTCAACATCCTCGTGAACAACAACAAAGTCTTTTCCGTTTGACAAAGGTGTTTCTCTCGTCACCGTTCTGCCACAGCTTGTACACTTGAATTCCGTTGTCAATATGCCATCAAAGGCTTCGGAAAAAGAAATCGAAACGGTATATTTATCTCCGTCGATTCTCGAATAATTCAGTATCATAACTAACCTCACAATAAGTATTTTTGCATGCACACCGTTTTATGATGTACAACTGTAAATAACAAATTTGACCGCTGTGTAATATTGTATATTAAATTACATCATTTGTCAACCGCAAAAGGCAAAAAAGAAAATAGATTTTGATATATGTACTTGCAAATTCCACGGTAATTCTTTTTATATAAAATCACTTGACAAATGTTCTAAAATATTATATAATCTTCACCGGTACTGTTTCAGGCAATCGCGCGGTATTGCGCCGTAAGGTATTACCGTGAGGAAAGTCCGGGC
>JAZKZC010000022.1:0-4130 GCA_045612465.1 Eubacteriales bacterium | reverse complement strand
TTTAATTATATGCTTGTGTGCGCCGTGGAGGTTTTATGAAAAAAGTTGCGGTAATTATGGGTTCGGACAGCGATTTTCCCGTTGTTGAGGGTGCTGTCAAGGTTTTGAAGGAATACGGTGTTCCTTATGAGGCGCATATATATTCTGCGCACAGAACACCTGTTGAAGCGAAGGAGTTTTTTGCATCTGCCCGCGAAAACGGCTTTGGCGCAATTATCTGTGCGGCAGGTATGGCGGCGCATCTTGCAGGTGCGGCGGCGGCAAATACAACGCTTCCCGTTATCGGTATACCGATGAAGTCATCAGCGCTTGACGGAATGGATGCACTTCTGTCAACGGTACAGATGCCGACAGGACTTCCCGTGGCAACTGTTGCGATAAACGGCGCGAAAAATGCCGCACATTTAGCGCTTCAGATAATTGCGTTGACTGATGATGAGCTTGCCGAAAAGCTTATCGCGGCAAGAGCAAAAATGAGAGAAGACGTACTTAAAAAAGATAAAGAACTTCAGGAAAAAATATAAGGATGGTGTGAAAAATGAGTAAGAGTTACAGTGAAAGCTACAAGCAGGCAGGTGTTGATATAACAGCGGGATACCGCGCTGTTGAGCTTATGAAGAAGCATATCGCTTCCACAACAACGTCAGGTGTTGTTTCGGGTATCGGCGGTTTCGGCGGACTTTTTGAGCCGAATATAAAGGGAATGACAGCTCCCGTTCTTGTTTCGGGTACAGACGGTGTCGGTACAAAGCTCAAGCTTGCATTTATTCTTGACAAACACGATACTGTCGGTATTGACTGTGTTGCAATGTGTGTAAACGATGTTATCTGCTGCGGTGCTGCTCCTTTGTTTTTCCTTGACTATATCGCTTGCGGTAAGAACGTTCCCGAGAAGATCGCCGCAATCGTTTCGGGTATTGCTGACGGATGCCGTCAGTCCGGCGCCGCGCTTATCGGCGGCGAAACAGCCGAAATGCCCGGATTTTATCCCATCGACGAATACGACCTTGCAGGATTTACGGTCGGTATGGTTGACAAATCAAAGATAATCGACAATTCAAAAATAAAAGACGGCGACGTTATCGTTGCAATTCCGTCAAGCGGTGTTCACTCAAACGGCTTTTCACTTGTAAGACGTGTGCTTCTCAAGGATGAAAAGAACGCATTTACTCACTCCGATGAACTTGGAATGACGATAGGTGAGTCACTTCTGACACCTACAAAAATATATGTAAAGCCTATACTTTCGCTTCTTGAAAAGGTCGATGTAAAGGGTATTTCCCATATCACGGGCGGAGGATTTTACGAGAATATTCCGAGAACGATCCCCGAAGGCTTCGGCGCATCGATTGAAGAAGCAAAGGTAAAGATCCCCCCCATCTTCTCGCTCATTCAGAAAGAGGGCGATATTCCCAAGCGTGATATGTTCAACACGTTCAATATGGGTGTCGGTATGTGTGTTGTTGTTTCTGCTGAGGATGCTGACAAGACCGTTGAGATACTCAATGCAAACGGCGAGGCGGCATACATCATGGGTGAAGTCAAAGCAGGTATCGAGGGCGTTAAGATATGGTAAAGATAGGCGTGCTCGTTTCGGGCGGCGGTACAAATCTTCAGGCTCTTATCGATGCCGAAAAGTCGGGCATCATCAAAAACGGCAAAATAAGCCTCGTTGTTTCAAACAAAAAGGATGCGTATGCGCTCACACGTGCTGAAAACAACGGCATCAAAACTGCTGTTGTTATCAAAAAAGAGTGTAAAGATGCCAAAGAGTTTGAAGAAAAGATAATCGCACAGCTTGAAGAAAACGGAATTGAGCTTATAATTCTTGCGGGCTTTATGTGCATACTCAGTGCAGAGTTTACCAAGAAGTACGAAAACAGAATTATAAATGTTCATCCGTCACTTATTCCGTCATTTTGCGGCGAGGGCTTTTACGGACTTCACGTGCACGAGGCGGCACTCAATTACGGTGTAAAGGTCACGGGCGCAACGGTGCATTTCGTAAACGAAATACCCGACGGCGGTAAGATAATCGCACAAAAGGCAGTTGCGATCGAAGACGGCGACACTCCCGAAACACTTCAAAGACGTGTAATGGAAAATGCCGAATGGATAATTTTGCCCGAGGCGGCAGAGAAAATATGCAAAGAAATTAAGGAGAGTAAATAATGACAACGTATAATATCGAAAAATTGCTTTCGGAAAATACATATCCCGGACGCGGTATCATAATCGGTAAATCCGCTGACGGTAAATATGCGGTAAGCGCATACTTTATAATGGGCAGAAGCGAAAACTCAAGAAACAGAGTATTCGTTGCCGAGGGCGAGGATGTAAGAACAAAGGCATACGATCCTTCGAAGCTTAAAGATCCCTCACTCATTATCTACTATCCTGTAAGAAAATACGAAAATAAGCTCATCGTTACAAACGGTGACCAGACAGACACGGTATATGAATCGCTTAAAGAGGGCGGTTGCTTCTGCAAGGCACTCCGCACACGTGAATTTGAGCCTGATGCACCCAACTTCACACCCAGAATAAGCGGTATGCTCACATTCAAAGACGGCGGCTTCACTTATAAAATGAGTATTCTCAAGAGTGCAGACGCAGAAGGCTCCGCTTGTAACAGATACTTCTATGAATATGAGCCTATAAACGGCGTTGCTCACTTCATTCACACGTATATGCACGACGGAAATCCCATTCCCACGTTTGAGGGTGAGCCTGAAAGAATTACGATAAACAGCGACATTGAAGAATTTACACAGCTTTTGTGGAAGAACCTCAATGAAGATAATAAAGTATCGTTGTTTGTTCGCTATACAAACCTTGAAACGGGCGAAGTTAAAACGATAATCGAAAACAAAAACAAATAAAGGGAGAATTTAAAATGAAGGAATTTGAACTTAAATACGGTTGTAACCCCAATCAGAAACCCTCAAAGATATATATGGACAACGGTGCAGAGCTTCCCATAGAAGTTCTTTCGGGACGTCCAGGTTACATAAACTTTCTTGATGCATTCAACTCCTATCAGCTTGTAAAGGAGCTTAAGGCAGCGACAAATCTTCCGTCAGCGGCATCGTTCAAGCACGTTTCTCCCGCAGGTGCGGCAGTTGCTGTACCGCTTGACGATATACTCAAAAAGATATACTTCGTTGAGGATATTCCGGGATTTGACGAATCTCCCCTTGCCTGGGCTTATGCAAGAGCAAGAGGAACTGACAGAATGTCATCATTCGGTGACTGGATAGCGCTTTCAGACGTTTGCGACAAGGCAACGGCACTCATTATCAAGCGTGAGGTATCAGACGGTGTTATAGCGCCCGGATACACAGACGAGGCGCTTGAAATACTTAAGGCAAAGCGCAAGGGCGCATACAATATCGTAAAGATCGATGAAAACTACACACCCGATCCCATTGAGCGCAAGCAGGTGTACGGTATCACATTTGAGCAGGGAAGAAACGAGCTTAAAATAGACAATGACATTCTTTCCGACGTTGTCACAGCTAAAAAGGAGATCCCCGAAGATGCAAAGCGTGACCTCATAATTTCACTTATCACACTTAAATACACACAGTCCAACTCCGTTTGCTATGCAAAGGGCGGTCAGACAATAGGTGTCGGCGCAGGTCAGCAGTCGAGAGTTCACTGCACAAGACTCGCAGGAAACAAGGCAGACGTGTGGTTCTTGCGTCAGCATCCCAAGACGCTCGCTCTTCAGTTCAAGGAGGGTATGGCGCTTGCTGATAAGAACAACTGCATCGACGTTTACGTTTCCGAGGATTATGAAGATGTTTTGGGTGATGATGTATGGCAGAATTTCTTCGCTGTACGCCCCGAACCTCTTACACGTGAAGAAAAGAAGGCATACCTTGCAACAATGTCGGGTGTTTCACTCGGATCTGACGCTTTCTTCCCGTTCTCCGATAACATCGAGCGTGCAAGAAGAAGCGGTGTTGAATATATCGCAGAACCCGGCGGCTCTATCCGTGACGATGTTGTAATTGAATGTGCGGACAAATACGGTATGGCAATGGCGTTCACAAAGATACGTCTGTTCCACCATT
Source organism: Eubacteriales bacterium (assembly GCA_045612465.1). Classification (GTDB taxonomy): domain Bacteria; phylum Bacillota; class Clostridia; order Oscillospirales; family CAG-272; genus RGIG7213. The sequence continues at coordinate 51 of JAZKZC010000022.1, read as the reverse complement.
GATGAAAGGACGATAAAATGAACGTACTTGTTGTAGGCGGCGGCGGCCGTG
>JAZKZC010000021.1:0-4185 GCA_045612465.1 Eubacteriales bacterium | reverse complement strand
TCTACACTATCTTATTTCAAATTCATCATAGCATATTTAATATCGTTTTTCAATAATTTTTATTCGTTTATTTTGTAAATATTCTGTATACGTCTTTGCTTTATTTTTTTCTGACAGCCGTAGTAATAACCGCCAAACGTGTAAACTTGCCGTTTGAATACAGACAGTAAAATAACCGCACGAAGAACAGTGCGGTTCAGGTATATCGTAAATTTGAAGGGCAACGCTCATAATAAGCGTTGCCGTTTTCGTTTTTAAAGGAAATCTGCGCCCGCCGAGCGGGGGCGCAGAAGAAACATTTTTACATCTTGCGTTCAGTTAAAATATGATGTCGGTTAATTATCTGTCGCCTTTTCTGCAAGGAGAATTGCCATTATTTTTCTGCAATCCGGGGGGAGAAAACTCGTTTATCGGGAATTCCATAGCACGGAATACAGAGCAAGGATCGTCACTTTCGACGTATTCACATTCCTTTTCGGGAACGGAATATTCAGTTGCGCTGATAAGATACTGCTCGGGACGTTCAATTCTCGTCACCGAGAAGAAGCCGATCGATACAGCAAGGAAGCGTTCGCCGGGGTCCGTAAGATCTCCTGCAACTCTGCCCGAAATGTGACCGGGCACTTCGCTTGCCGAACAGCAGCAACAACAGCAAGAGCACTGCTGTTTTTCAAGAATACGCGTGGTGAGTATGACGGGTTCTGCAAGCTCAACCACCGCAACGGGCAGATTTGTACTGCCGCAGCAGTTATTTGCAAGCTCAGGCACGGTGCAGAAGCTGTCTTCGTCGGGGTTGCTTCTGAATATCGAAACGTTGCCCTCGCTACCGAAAAGCACGACCTTTTTATCGCATACGGCGATGCCCTCGATTATCTGGCGGTTTGACATACATACACAGCATTCAAACGTCATTCTTACATAGATACGTATATCCACCTGATAAAAGCCTCTGTTGAAGGGTACGGGGTTTACGGTTATATTTGTTGCCGCAATAGATGCCGAGCATGTGCGTACATTGCTTGAATGTTCAACAACGTCACGGCCGTAATCGGTAAGAAAAACGGGTACATCCTCGAAGCAGTCTTTATCTCTGCAGCTGTCAAGGATGCGGTAAGTATCTATATAGGCTAAATCTCGGGAGTTACCGATTCCCCCCGAGCAGCAGCCATTTCTGTTATCTGGCACTTGGATTCTATCCTCCGTAAAATAATATCATATAAAAATCCTGAAAGCGGTCATTGACCGTTCTCACTATATAATATGATAAGGAGGAAAGTTTGACACACTATTTTCTTTTCAAAAGCGACACTATCGCGCAAAATATAACAATCAGCGCAGGTATTATATATATGTATATTCTATTATCTTCATTCGGCAGTTCAAATTCAAGTGTAAGCGTGTCCTTTGTTGTATAATTCATATCAAGCGGTGCGATATCGGTATATTCGAGAATCATACTTTTTTCATCCTCCGACACCTTACTTTCAAGCTCATAGGAAAGCTTTTGCCCCGTTTTTGATATAAGCTCACCCGAAAGCTGCGGAATGCTGTCGGTATACAGTACGGTGACACTTGACTCATCAAGCTCAAGCATTTTCGGCAGCACAAGTATTTCATCACACGAAGTATACACATTTCCCTTTTCGTCTTCACACACTGCCGTTATCCTTTTATCGTTGACACACGAAAGAACGGATGTATCGAGCTTTACGGTCAAAGAAGTGTTTTCTGTTTTCACTTCATATATCTTATTCGCGTCCGCAACGCAATTTTTGTATAGAGTAATTTTTTCACACGCAAGATTATCCGACAGCGTTAATTTTACTTCTGCTTTTTCCCCGTAGACAGCGGAAAAGCCCGTCACGGTCAAAAAGCTTCCGCCGTCGTTTTCGGCAGGTTCATACCTTTTTTCCGCGAGCTTCGGCGTCGGAAGACTTGTCATAAAGTATTTCTCCATATCGGGTATGTGAGTATTCGAAAAATCCTCATCATCCGCACCGCAAAGGAAGTAATTGTCGCGCATAACATTGACACCGTTTGATGTTACAGCATCATCCCACGTAACATCGACGCCGTACCATTCGCCCGAAAGCATAACGGTGCACCACATATGTGCTTCACGCGCATCGTTGCTTATGCCGTCACCGGGGATAAGCACGCACGGAATACCCACGTTATCACACAGTATTTTAAAGGCTTTTGCGTACCCCTCACATACAGGACCTTTTTCCGCATCATTTCCGCTTGTCAGCGCAGACAATGCGCGCCACGCGCTTTGGTCGGCACTTTCTTCGTTTCCGTTCAGTACGTATTCATTGTATGCGTTGTTTTTACAAAGCCAGTCGTGGAAATATTTAATTTTTTCATAAGACGACGGATATTTTTCCGAGGCTTCAACTATCTCATCAATTTTTTCTTTCACAAGCGCCGCTTCCCTTTCAACGTCATCACGTGAAGAAAAATCGGACGGAAAATAATATTCGTTTTCATCGTCTTTTCTCGCTGTTATTACCGACACACCGCCGTCTGCTTCAATGTAAGAAAATGAAAGCTTTTCATATGAAAGCCAGAAGCATTCGGGATGATCAAGCACGAATGCGGCAGATGACCTTTGCAAAACACCGCTTATATCATCCTTTGATATATTTTCGGGAAAACGTATCTTTATTTCGGTCTTTCCGTCCTTCATTTTTTCAAGATTATTCAAAAAAGTATCATAAACCGTCATTTCGGCTTTATTCAATGCATCGCGGTAAGAGACAACAAAATCATTTTCCGAAGCGAAAGTGCCGAAATCAAAGGAAAATAAACAGATTATAAAAGTGAGAAGTACTGCCGATAACTTTTTCATATTTGTAGCTTTACCTCTTTGAACCTTGAATTTTATACTGCACGGCAAGAATGATGCTTTCCGGTGTTAATTTTGAAAGCAAACGTGAAATTTTCATTTTAAAGCCCGTTACCGTGACAGTTTTTTTGCCCTCTATTGCTTTCAGCGCATACTCTGCGCACTTTTCGGCGCTTATAGACGGTAATGGATTTTTAACTCCCGCTGTTTTTTCAAACGGTGTACTGACCGCCCCCGGACACAAAATACGGACGCGGACATTTGAATTCCGCCGTTTAAGCTCATAATCCGCCGCGCGGCTGTATGAGTAAACGTATGCTTTTGATGCGGCATACGCTGCCATAAGCGGTTCTGGTGAAAACGCGGCAGCAGAACAAACATTGAGAATAATACCGCTTTTCATCGAACGTGAAAACAGCTTTGTAAGTATCTGCGTTGCTGTGACGTTGACGTTTATCATTTCAACATCGTTTTCGACCGTAACTGCATCAAAATCCGAAACGTATCCGAATCCCGCGCAGTTCACAACGGTGCAGATATTCATATCTTTGTATTTGTCCCAAAGCGCAACACATTCGTTTTTATCGGAAATATCGCAAGCATCGGGTATCATTCCGTATTTTTCGGAAAGCTCCAAAAGAATTTTCTCGTTTCTTCCCGTTGCTACCACCGAAAAGCCTTTGTTGGCAAGGCCTATCGCTATCTGCTTGCCGATGCCCGAAGTTGCGCCCGTGACAAGTGCGTATTTTTTCATTTTGCACCGCCGTATTTATCAGCCTCGGCTGTTGCCATTTCGTCGCAAATTTCATTATATTTATGACCGTTATGACCTTTAACCCAAATGTATTCCATTTCGTGTATATCGGTAAGTGTCAAAAGCTCATCCCAAAGTTCGGGGTTGAGCGCAGGCTTGCCGTCGCTTTTTTTCCAGCCCTTTTTCTTCCAGCCCTGCGCCCAGCCGAGCTTAAGACCGTCTATAACGTACTTTGAGTCAGAGCACAAAATAACACGGCACGGATATTTAAGAAGCTTCAAGGCTTCGATAACTGCCGTAAGCTCCATTTTATTGTTCGTTGTTTCGCCGTCACCGCCGCAAATGCGTTTTTCCGTTTCTCCGTATACAAGAACAGCACCCCAGCCTCCGGGGCCCGGATTACCGCGGCACGCACCGTCTGTATATATATTTACTGTTTTCATAATATTCCTCTTTCAAGATATTAAAATGAGTATATCACACATTCATCCCTTTGTCAATTTCAAAAAATACACCGCCGTGAAAATCCCTCATCGGCGGTGTATTTATCAGTTAAAACGAATATCTTAAATAGATTGCATTG
>JAZKZC010000020.1:0-3559 GCA_045612465.1 Eubacteriales bacterium | reverse complement strand
GATGCGCCTTATCCACAGTAACCCCGAATACCGTGACATTGCCATCTGGTTTGATGAATTTCTGACACCGGGCGAAAGCTTCAGAAAAAATATCGAAAAGATACTTGATGACTGTAAGCTGTTCACCCTGCTCGTCACACCAAGACTTCTGGAAAAGGTAATCAACGAAAAAGGCGAAGAATGCGATAACTACGTAATTTCCACAGAGCTTCCCATGGCTCGCCAAAAAAAGGAAGAAAAGGGCACGGACATTTTCCCCGTCGAAATGGATAAAACGGACAAAAACGCTCTTTCCGCTATCGATATAAATGATTATTTGAAATCCGATGATGCTGAATTCCGCGAACGTTTGGTTGAAACGATTTCAAAAATTGCCACGGATACAAACAACACGCCCGAGCACGATTTTCTCATCGGACTTGCTTATCTTGACGGTATTGACGTTGAAGTAAACCGTGAGCTTGCTACCGAGCTTATAACAAGCGCCGCGGAAGCCGAACTTGTCGAGGCGATAGATAAACTGTACGATATGTACAGCAAAGGTGTCGGCGCGGGCGTTGATTACAAAAAAGCCGCTCAATGGGCACAGAAGAAATACGATCTTTTTTGTAAGTCTTTCGGTGAAGAACACCCAGATACATTATCAGCTTTAAGTAATCTGGCGTATGTATATTCACAAAACGGTGAATATCAAAAAGCACTGGAACTTAACGAAAAGGCATATACGGTACGATGTAAAATTCTGGGCGAAGAACATATGAGCACATTGACATCTTTGAATAATCTGGCATGTATCTATGACAATTTCGGAAAACACCGGGAAGCTTTGGAGATGAAAGAAAAGGTATATCGCTTATTATGTAAAATCCTCGGCGAAGAACATTTGGGTGCATTAAAGGCTTTAGGTAGTCTTGCATATACTTACGGAAACCTTGGTGAATATCGTAAATCTATGGAAATGCAAGAAAAAATATATGAAAAATGTCTACTTCTCGGTGAAGAACACGTAGAAGCATTAAGTTCTGCCAATAATCTGGCGTATACTTACGGACAGCTTGGTGAACATAAAAAAGCGGCGGAACTTCAGGAAAAAGTATATGCGATCAGATTTAAAATTCTCGGAGAAAAACATCCCGCCACGTTTTCATCTTTAAACAACCTGGTTATGACTTATCTGAAAATGGGTGAACAGATCAAAGCATTGGAATTCGGAAAAAAGGTTCATAACATATCTTGCATAATCCTCGGTGAAGAACATCCGTCCACGTTGATATATTTATACAATCTGGCGTATATTTACGGACAGCTTGGCGAATATAAAAAATCCGCTGAATTATACGAAGGTGCGTATATGCATCGTTGTAAAATTCTCGGAGAAGAACACCGTGACACAATTTCGTCTTTAAATAATCTGGCGTATAGTTACGGACGACTCGGTGAATATAAAAAAGCTGCTGAATTGTATGAAACCGTGTATATACAGCGCTATAAAATTCTCGGTGAGGCGCATCAGGACACGATTATATCTTTAAATAATCTGGCAATGGTTTACTACAACCTCGGAGAATACAAAAAATCATTGGGATTTTTTGAAAAAGTATATGTTATGCGATGCAAGGTGCTTGGAAAAGAACATCCCAAAACATTGGAAACATTACGTGCTATGGGCTTCATTTCGGATATAATCGGCTGATACAATTCGGAAATTGATATAACCGAAAAACAGCTGTAAAAGAAGTGCTTTGTTAAAAGTATACTTCTTTTTGTAAGAAGTTTGTCATAGATGCAGTGCTATAATAATGTAAAATAAGAAAAAGTACATTTTTATGGAGGGTGATGAAATGTCTGATGCTAAGATGCCTGATTTTTTCGGTTTTTTGTGTGCCGATGGGTATGCAGAAGAGCTCAACGTTATCAACACCCGTGACGGATTTTTTCTTCTTTGCACCTCCTTGTCGGACTTGCTTTTGAAAAGGAATATTGCGTATCTTACGAGTCCCGACGGAGAAAAGCTCATATGCGAGAATTTTTTTGACGATTGGTATTTGTATGCTGTGCCCGACGGGGGAGATTACGTGTACAGCCTTTTAAAGATGAGAGAGCAGGAACACGATGCCGAAAACGGCGCCTTTGCAGACGGCGATACACCCGGTGTTACGGTATCGTTTGTTGCGTTTGACTGCGATATATTGTCGCGATGTCTTGATGAACCGACAGAAGAAAACAGAAAAAAACTTAATCACGAAATACACCGTGTTGTGCTTTACAGAAAACAGCGCCATCACGAAGCTCTGAAAAAATACTTCAAGGATCCCCGCTCGCAAGGCTCATACCTTGTTGCTGATACGTATGCAAAATATATTGCGTCGTTTGCGGAAAATGGATATATTGCTGTGCCCGACTATTACAGAAAGCTTATCTCATCGGAAAACCGTGATGAAATGTCAAAAAATGCCGCACGGCTTTTCGATTTTATCAAGTCTTTGAATTACGGAGTCGGAAACGTTGTTTGCGATAACGAAAAAATATACATAAAAGACCGTGAAAATCCGACAAAATACGAAGCGGCGGCTATTCTTGCCACACATACGGGAAATACATCGGTATATTCCTTTGCTGCAGAGGTGGAATACCATGCAAAATTTTTGATACCTTTGGCGAAAATCAGAATTCCGTTTTGCGGAAAATCGGTTTATGATTCCGCCATACGAGCCGATATGACGGTGGATGATGCGGAATGTCAGGGGACGGCTCCGTTTTACCGTATAGATTCGAAGATCGTAAAACGGCAGTACATTTTACACCGTGATGAAGAAGATGAAAAGGGAGGAACTATATGAGGATAGTTTGTGTAGACGACCATCCCGTTATGCTCAAAGGATTGACGCAAAGCATCAGCCAGATCCTGCCGAACGCGAGTGTTTACGGCTTTGAGCGCGCCGACGAAGCGCTTTCCTTCATGTGTGAAAACGGATGTGAAATATTGATAAGCGAAATTGAACTTTGCGGAACGGACGGACTGACGCTTGCCAAAAAGGTGAAAATGATAAATCCTGAGGTCAACATCATTTTTGTAACCGTGTGTGACGAAAAAGAGTATGCGCGCGAGGTGCTTAAAATAAAGCCCAGCGGCTATCTCGTTAAGCCCGCAAAGAAAGAGCACCTTGAATTTGAACTTAAAAATTTGAGGTACCGCGCCTGCTGAGTCAGTAATTTGCCATAATGCAGATAATATATTTTCAAGGAGAGTTTTTATGATTAAAAACAGAACTGCGCAATTAATTTATCAAACAATCTATTGCACGCTCGGATTTGTGGGCATTATTGCCAGCTTTGGAATTTTTGACAATATAAATATGATCCGCTGGGATTTTTACGTACATTTCACAAACCTCAGTAATTTCCTTTGTATCGGTGTTATGCTTGCCGCGCTTATACAGACGGCAAGAAAAAAAGAGGACAGTTACGTTAAGACGGTACCTGTTTTGAAATTTATCGGTATGCTCGGCATTTTGCTGACGTTTCTCGTTTTCAACATTCTGCTTGCGGGCGCGGCAGA
>JAZKZC010000019.1:0-8295 GCA_045612465.1 Eubacteriales bacterium | reverse complement strand
AATGCTTTTCCATAAACTCCGACATATCGACGCGTATCAGCGCATCGGGAGTATCAAACATATCACAAGCAAGCGTCTTTACAAGTTCCGTTTTTCCGACACCCGTAGGGCCTGCAAAGATAAATGAAACAGGCTTTTTCTTATACGATACACCTGCGCGGTTTCTCTTGATAGCACGGCAGACTGCGCTTATCGCTTCGTCCTGACCGATAATTCTTTCGCGGAGTCTTTCCTCAAGACCGCCTATTCTCGAAAACTCATGTTCCGTTATATTGCCCGACGGAATTCCCGTCCAAATCTCAATAACACGCGCAAGGTCCTCAAGCGTGAGCCTGATACCCTCTTTTTGTTCTTCCAGAATCTTTATTTCATCACTCAGGCGAAGCTCGTCGCTTTTGAGCTTTGCAAGACGTTCATAACGTGCTTCAAGGTCGTCCTCAGGCTTTGCTTCTTCCGATTCTATCTTATCTTTTTCCTGCTGCACGGATTTCAAAAGGTCTATTTTCTGCGCAAGCTCACTCAAAAGAGGTGTGTGGATCGCAAGATGCGATGCCGCTTCGTCAAGCAGGTCTATTGCCTTATCAGGCAAGAATCTGTCGGTTATATATCTTTCCGAAAGAACAACAGAACGGTACACTATCTCATCGGAAATCTTGATGCCGTGGTGTGTTTCGTAGTACGCCTTTATGCCGCCGAGTATCTTTACCGTATCCGAAATGGACGGTTCAGCCACGACAACGGGTTGAAAACGGCGTTCAAGTGCGGAATCCTTTTCTATATACTTTCTGTATTCACCTAACGTCGTTGCACCGATGACCTGTATTTCGGAACGTGAAAGCGCAGGCTTCATAATATTCGCCGCGTTCATACTTCCCTCTGCATCGCCCGCGCCGACGAGGTTGTGCACCTCATCTATAACGAGAATTACGTTGCCGAGAGTTTTAACTTCATCAATAAGTCCCTTGACTCTGCCTTCAAACTGTCCTCTGAACTGCGTACCTGCGACAAGTGCTGTCAAGTCAAGCAAATACACTTCTTTATCCTGAAGCTTATACGGAACCTCTTTTGCGGCAATTCTTTGCGCAAGCGCCTCGGCTATCGCCGTTTTACCGACACCCGGTTCACCTATAAGACAAGGGTTATTTTTCTGACGTCTGTTGAGTATCTGGATTACACGCTGTATTTCCCTGTCTCTGCCTATGACCTTATCAAGCTTGCCTTCCTTTGCTCTTTCGGTAAGATTAAGACAGTAGTTGTTAAGGTAATTTTTTGCTTTATCCTTTTTCTTTTCTTCTTTTTTCTGCTGTTTCTTTTCAGCGCCTGCGCCTCCGAAAAGCTTTGCAAAGTCAATAGCGGGCGCATCAGCGTTGTTTTCATCTCCCGCCATTGTCGGAAAATCACCGCCGCCTTGCATTATGCTTCCCATTTCCTCGTCCATACGGTCAAGGTCTTCCGCGCTGACACCCATTTTGTTGAGTATATCGTCAACGGGCTTTATACCAAGCTCCTTTGCGCATTTAAGGCAAAGTCCCTCGTTTACCGTGTTGCCGTTTTCAATTCTCGTCATAAAGACAACGGCAAGACGTTTTTTACATTTTGAACAAAGTTGCATTATCTATCATTCCTCATATATTAAATTGTTTCAAGAGCAGATCTTGGCAAAAAGATCCTTGAAAATATTGATATTGTATATAATACCGAAAAGTAACGAATCATCAAGTAAAGTGTTTGTGAAAAGCTCGGGATTATACTCCGTAAGCAGAGGAAATACGAAATTAAGCACGATTGCGAATATCCAAGCCGAAATAAGACCGAGAATTGCGCCTGCGGCAATACCGAGCGTTTTATTGGCAAAATTCAAAAACGGAAGCTTTGCTATTATGTCAAGAACATTAGCTGCGATAGTTATACCGATGTTTGCCAATATGTAGATTATAACAAAAGCAATCGTATATGCTGCGGCATTCGAAACAGCTTCCGGATATTCGGGAAGTATCTTGTCGGCAAACAGCGCTGAAACGGGCGATGCAAAAAGCAACGCGACAATAAACGAAACAAGTTTAACGACAAGGCTTATAACCGTCTTAATAAATCCTCTTTTATATCCGAGGTACGTTGATACTCCTATAAGAAGTACGAAAATAAGGTCTATAATATAGCTCATAATATTCTCCCTTTTATAATTTAACTTTTATTTGAAATCAGACTTGTCAAGCGGACAAGCTCGCGTTTTGCCGAGTGCGAGCAAAATTCCGTTTTCCGTCATTAAAAGCGAATTTATTACGGTATCGCTTTCGCATTTTTTGCTCTCACCGCTTTGCACGTCTATATAAACGATACAGTCGGTATACATAATATATACCTCCTCGCCGTAAAAATATACGGACAGCGGATGCTCGGCCACGGGTGTTGAAAGTATATTCTCACCGTTTTTCGTAAATACGTTAAGTACGTTTTCAGCGCTCAGACTTGATGTATCCATTATGTTAAGCGCATATTTTTCCGTGTAAGCGGTTAACATACAAACATCGGAATTGTAATTTATTTTCTTTACTGTATTGCCGCTTTCATCTTCAAATATCATCCCCTCGGTGCAGAAGATGACACGCCCGTTATCTTCAAATTCACCGAAAGACAGCCCCATTGTATCCTTTTTAACGGGTGACACGGTAACGTCTTCATATTTCATATTACCGTCTACCGTCACACAGTCAAACGAACCGTCGGAAACCGATGCACACAAAAGCGTAAATGAACCGTCATCCCGAAGCACACCGTCAAATACATATTTATCGTTCGTTTTCCACGTATATGCTTTTTCATAATCTTTATTATACATAATTGCAACGCATCTGTAATCGTCGCTTTTTGTTATGACGAGCACACGTCCGTCGTCGCACATATATGCGTGTGATATGGGATAATCAAGCTTTTCGCTGTATAAGACCGAAAACGAATTGTATACAGAGAATTCATACCCTGCAAGATCGTATATCAGGAAATATTTTTCTCCGACCGATATTCGCGGCTTTACATAGCTTATGTCACTGTTCAAAACGATGTTGCCTGCCGTGTCAACGATCTCAACCTTGCGACGGCCGACGCTGACAATATCGTTTTTGAATATCGCAAATACCGATTCGGTGTCTTCTGTGTAAGAAATATTACCGAACTCCGAAGGTGTTACGGGAACGTCTATGTTCATATCCTTCATAAGATACCTGAACTTTTCCGTTGTAATATCCTCCGAAAACGCTGTAAGCATACAAAGCACGAATACGATGAGGAGTGTAAACGAAAGGAACTTTGCAATTCTTAATCTGTATGCGATACCTACGTAATACTCATTCAGCTTTTCTTCTTCATCTTCATCGAATATGTCAAGCTCGGGGCCTCCCGATCTTGAATTTTTAGGTATACTTTCGCTGTTTATATCAATAATATCTTGTTCGGTTATATTTTGCCTTTCTTTTCTTTTCAAATTATCAACTCCAAACGGCAAAAATTCTCTTAATAAACTACCTTTGATAAGTAAAGTCCGTCAGGCGGTGCTGTAACACCCGCTTGCTTTCGGTCTTTTTTTTCTATAATTTCGGGAATTTTTCCTTCTTTTATCTTTCCCTTTGAAATATCCAGAAGCGTACCGACCATTATCCGCACCATATTGTAAAGGAAACCGTCTGCGGCAACGGAAAATATTACTTTATCTCCGTCGCGCTCCACGTTGAAATACTTAACCGTGCGTACGGTCGTATTCACAGGCGAGCCCGTTGCCATAAACGATGAAAAATCATGCGTACCGATATATGATTTTGCCTCTCGGTCAAGCATTTTTTCATCTATCTTATCGGGAATCCTCACCGCGCGTTTGTGTAAAAACGGATCTTTAAACGGTGAATTGTGTACGATATATCTGTATTCCTTGTATTCGGTGTGGCGCGGGTTGAAATCATCGGAAACGGTGCAGCAATCCGACACGGAAATATCGCTGGGTAATAAGTGATTGAGCGCATACGGTATCCTTTCGCACGGAACAAGATTTCCCCCGTTCACTTCGCACGAAGCGTAATAAACAAGTGCATGAACACCCGTGTCCGTCCTGCTGCAGCCTTGTATCGTGCAAGGCGCATCAAACAGCATCTCACAGCTTTTTTTAAGCGTTCCCGCAATAGTCCTTGCGTTATCCTGTATCTGGAATCCGTGGTAATCACACCCGAGGTATGACATTTTTAAAAGATATTTCATATAGGCAATCCAAAATGTGCAGTTAAAATATTTGCGGTAATTACAAGCGCAAGAATTCCGAGTCCGACAAAAAGAAGTACGACATCTTTTGCAGTTATCTTCAATTCCTTGAGCTTCGTTCTTCCCTCTCCGCCGCGGTAACAGCGGCAGATCATCGCGCAGGAAAGCTCATCGGCACGTCTTATTTCCGATGCAAGAAGCGGAACAAATATCGGTATCATCGCCTTGGCACGTTTTATAAGACCGCCCGAGGAAAAATCCGTTCCCCTTGCCTTTTGCGCTGACATTATTTTGTCCGTTTCTTCAATTATCGTCGGAATAAAGCGCATTGCGATCGACATCATCATCGCAAAATCGTGTGTATTGAGTCCGAGCTTTTTCAAAGGACTCAACAATCCCTCTATACCGTCGGTGAGCGCTATCGGCGACGTGGTGTAAGACAGCAGTAAGCTTGTCGAGGCAACAAGCAAAACTATCCTGCACATCATTTTAAACGCCATCATCAAGCCGTCGGAATATATCTTGAATATCCACCATTCGGCAATAAGCGTCCCCGTCCTCGTCAAAAACACCTGTATCACCGCAGTAAACAAAAGGATGAATAAAACAGGCTTCATACCTTTTAAAACTACCGTGGGCGATATTTTCGAAATAACGGTAAAAAGTACAACGACAGCTGCAAGAAGCGCAAAGCTGATAAGCGAGGATGCCGTAAATATCGCGCCTATCATTATAAATGCAATTATCAATTTCATTCGCGGATCAGCGCGGTGAATCACCGATTCACCTGGAAAATACTGTCCGAGTGTTATATCATTAATCATTTCAAACCTTACTGTAAAGCTTTATAAGCTGTTCTGCGGCAGCTTCGACCGTATAGACATTCGGCGAAACACCGACACCGCAATTATATAATTTCTCCATAAGCTCCGTTATCTGCGGTACGTTCAAGCCTGCATTTTTCAGCACTTCACTTTTTGAAAATACCTCGTCGGGCGTTCCGTACATACAAAGCGCACCGTCGTCCATAACAGCAATTTCATCACAGTACTTCGCCATATCCTCCATACTGTGGCTTATAATAATGACCGAAGCGTTTTCGGAATTTCGGTATTGACATATCTGCGAGAGAATATCGTCGCGTCCCGCGGGGTCAAGTCCCGCCGCAGGCTCATCGAGCACCAGAAAGCGCGGCTTCATTGCAATTATACCTGCGATGGCTGCACGTCTTTTCTGTCCGCCCGAAAGTTCAAACGGTGATTTTTCAAGCATTTCGCGTGTAAGTCCTACAAGCTCTGCCGCTTCTTTTACACGTTTTTTAACTTCGTCATCCGAAAGCTTCATATTTCTCGGTCCGTAGGCAATATCCTCCCACACACTTTCCTTGAAAAGCTGATATTCGGGATACTGAAAAACAAGACCGACCTTGAATTTTGCTTCATAGCACGACTTTTTTGACTCATTTATGTCGCATCCGTCAAGAAGCACACGGCCGACCGTCGGCTTCAAAAGTCCGTTTAACATCTGTGCGGCAGTCGATTTTCCCGAACCCGTATGCCCCATAAGTCCCGTTATGATACCATCCTTGAACGTCAAGGAAAGATCGTTGAGCGCCTTATGTTCAAACGGAGTACGCGCACCGTAAATATATGATACGTTTTCAAGTGAAAGAGGCATTTACTCTCCCCCTTTTTTCTTTGTAAATATCGACTTTAAAAGCTCAGCGCCTCCGTCAGCTGTCACGGGTATTTTATCTATCGGAAGTCCCGCATCTTTAAGGAGTGTAAACAGCTCAGTTACCTGCGGCACGTCAAGGCGCACGCGTCTTAAGGGTTCAGGATTGGAGAATATCTCCTCGGGAGTTCCCGTTTTATATATCTGTCCGTCGTTTAAAACGATTATCCTGTCAGCTTCAGCCGCCTCATCCATATAGTGAGTTATAAGAAGTATCGTCTTGCCGAGCGCGTTCAGTTCCTTTATTGTTTTCATTATCTCACGTCTTCCGTGAGGGTCGAGCATCGCGGTGGATTCATCGAAAATTATGACCTCCGGACGCATAGCAATTATTCCCGCAATGGCAACGCGTTGCTTCTGACCGCCTGACAGCTTGTGCGGTGCGTGGTGCATATATTCGGTCATACCGACGTCTTCGAGTGCCTCGTCAACGCGCTTTCTTATTTCTTCTCTCGGAATTCCGAGGTTTTCCGGGCCGAATGCAACATCCTCCTCAACGGTCGTGGCAACGATCTGGTTATCGGGATTCTGATGCACCATTCCTATATGACGGCGTATCTCGTATATCTCATCCTCGGTTATATCAGCGGTTATATTTTTTCCGCATACCGTAAGCTCACCCGTAAAGTCCCCCGATTCCTCGGTAAGTATCATATTGATGAGCTTTGCAAGCGTGGATTTACCGCTTCCGTTATGACCGAGCACAGCAACAAATTCACCCTCGTTAACAGAAAAGCTGATGTTTTTTAAAACGGGTATAGCCTTGCCGTCGCCGTCTTTATACGAGAATGAAAGGTCTTTTGTTTTTATTATTTCCATTTACAATTTTCTGCCTTTATTTATACCATCTTGAAGCCGAGCCGCACGGTAAAAATCCGCCGGTTACGCTTACGGGAAGTCCGACCTCATCGCATACGACCGTACCGCCAAGCTTCTTTTTTATGCCGGTATTGAGCATATATCCGACAGTTGACGGGGAAAGTCCCGTCGTGTATGAATTGACGAGGAAGAAAAGCGGTTTATCGGAAAGAAGGAGTGATGCCCTTGAAATAAGCTCATCAACACATTCTTCGAGCTTCCATACTTCCCCTCCGGGTCCTCTGCCGTAAGAAGGCGGGTCCATTATAATTCCCTCGTATGAATTACCGCGTCTTATCTCACGCTCAATGAATTTCATACAGTCGTCAACTATATATCTTATAGGATTTTTTTCAAATCCCGACAAAGCCGCATTCTGTTTTGCCTGCTGTGTCATACCCTTTGAAGCGTCAACGTGGCAGACCGATGCGCCCGCGCTCGATGCGGCGATGGTAGCACCGCCCGTATAAGCAAACAGATTCAAAACTCTACCGCCGCCGTTATCGGCAAGTATCTTTGAGAACCAATCCCAGTTTACGGCTTGTTCGGGGAAAACGCCCGTGTGTTTGAATCCCATCGGCTTTATGAGAAAACGCAGATTACCGTAATTTATCGTCCACGATTCGGGAACGTCGCATTTTACCCACTTACCGCCTCCGCTTGATTCGCGTCTGTATATCGCGTCAGCGCGCTTCCACAGAGGGCTTGTCTTTTTGCCTTTCCAGATTATCTGAGGATCGGGACGGATAAGTATATACTTTCCCCATCTTTCAAGTCTTTCGCCGTCTGAGGCATCTATAAGCTCATAATCCTTCCATTTATCCGATACAAACATCAGTTTTCTCCACTCTCACCAAAAATTCCGTTTTTCGTCTGCTTTTCGGGAACAGACATTTTCAAATGATCGTACGCAGCCTTTGTAACGCATCTTCCTCTGGGTGTTCTGTTTAAAAATCCTATCTGCATAAGATACGGTTCGTAAACGTCCTCAAGCGTTACAGACTCCTCGCCGACGGTTGCGGCGAGCGTTTCAAGCCCTACGGGGCCGCCGTCGTAAAATTTAATTATAGTCGTGAGCATCTTGCGGTCTGTTCCGTCAAGTCCAAGCTCATCAATTTCAAGCTGCTTCAAGGCGTAGTCGGCAATTTCCTTTGTTATCTCGCCGTCGCCCATTATCTGTGCGAAGTCGCGCACACGCTTCAGAAGTCTATTTGCAATTCGCGGTGTTCCGCGCGAACGCTTTGCGATCTCCTGCGCGCCGTCCTTTGATATTTTAATACCGAGTATATCGGAGCTTCTTGTAACGATGGTCGCAAGTTCATCATGCGTATAAAGTTCAAGGCGCATAAGCACACCGAAACGGTCACGAAGCGGTGTTGTGAGCTGTCCTGCTCTCGTTGTTGCTCCTATAAGCGTAAAATGCTTCAGCGGCATTCGTATACTTCTTGCCGCAGGACC
>JAZKZC010000018.1:0-7835 GCA_045612465.1 Eubacteriales bacterium | reverse complement strand
TCTATTCTTCCCTTGCCGTTTTTGAACAGAAGTATCTTACGTTTATTACGGCACCCGTGCTTTATGCGTCTGTCCATAAAATAAAGCCAGGCCTCTGCGGCTATCCCGTTTACGTCGTCGGCATCGTGCTCCTCAATAAGTTGAGACACTTCCTTTGTAAACTCGGGGGTAAATCTTTCGTCGGCATCGAGCCTTAGTATCCACTTCGTTTTGATATCGAGATTGTCTATTGCCCAATTACGTTGTTTTGCGTGGGTTTCAAACTCGTGATAATGCACCTCACAGCCGAGCTGTTCTGCAATCTCACACGTTTTATCCGTGCTTCCGCTGTCGATTATCAATATTCTTTTTGCAAATCCCTCTATCGACTTTATGCAATCGGTAATGTTTTTTTCTTCGTTTTTGGTTATTATTACCGCAGTAACGTCCATAACACGCTCACCTTTTCAAAATAAAACTTTCGGAAACAAACCGTGTCTGAACAAATGCGGCGGTCTTATCCGACCTTCGTTTCTTTCTTTGTTTCTTCCTCGGTTTGTTCTTCTTTGTCGTTGTAAAAATAATTATCGAGGATTCCCTCTTTTTTAAGCACCGACCTGACCGTTTTAAAGAAGCATTTCAGGTCCATGGCAACGCCTTTGAAAAATCCTTTGTCAAGCTCGTCCACGTACTCTCCGTCAAATTTCGCCTTGACGTCCGCCTCAAGCTCATCACGGCCGTTGACTTGCGCCCAGCCCGTAAGTCCGGGAAGCACGTTATTTGCACCGTTCGCCTCTCTGAGTGCAATAAGCTCTTCCTCATGCGGAATAACTGGTCTCGGACCGATGAATGACATCTCGCCTTTGAGTATATTGAAAAGCTGTGGAATTTCATCAAGACTCGTCTTACGGAGTATCCTGCCGGGCTTCGTTATCCACTTACGAGGGTCTTCCAGATCTCTCGACGGGATGTTTTTCGGTGTTTCTTTATACATCGTGCGGAATTTATATATCTTGAAGTGCTTTTTATGTAATCCAACACGTGTCTGTGCAAACACGGCGCCGCCTTTACTGTCAAGCCTGATTACAAGCACCGTTATAAGCATCGGAAGTGCGAGAACGATAATCCCAAGCAGGGAAAAAATTATATCAAATAAGCGTTTAAAAAACTTTTTGTACATACTTTCACCGTTTAAAAATTGGCCGTTGTGTAAAACACACCTATCGTACAGCATTATAACACAATATTTTTTCTAAGTCAACTATATTTGCAAATAAAATTATTTATATTATAAAGAGATCCTATCGGAAGATGTCACCCCTCAGAACACCGTCCGGACTTACGAAAGATGCATTTTGTATTGACATAACGAAAAAAAAGCGGTATAATACAGTAAAGATTTCAAAGGACGGTCGGATATGAAAAAAGAAGGAAAGAAAACTATTGTCAGACTCAACCGCATAGCGCTTTACTGTTCTATTTTCTGCTGTATAGTGGGAGTTGCGGCATCCGGCGTAATGTTTTTCGTTTTGAGAAACGAAACGAATCTTCCCGAGGAAACAGACATTTTCAGCGGGCAGATACTCTTTTTGGGGCTGGCTGTGCTTCTGATTGCGGCAACACTCTACTGCATTTCAAAATGGTGGATAACAGTTTCTTTCACCGAGCGTACGGTGCGTTACCATCGCCTTTTCAGAAAGACGTACGTTCGCCCTTACAGCTATTACCACTTTGTTTATTTCGGATACAAAGCAAAAACGGGGAATCTGATTGCCGAATCGAGAAAAACGTACTACATACTGATAACCAACAACATATACGACACGTATGAGTTGAAACATATGGATAACATCGAAATGTCGCACAAGGCTATCAAACTCATATACAGCGACGGATTGTGCAGAACGTTGTATCAGACGTTCCCGGATACACACAAAAAAATGCTTATTGATGCCGTGAAAGGCATAAAAAAAGACAGCGCGCTGCTGTAAAACATTTTCACTGCAAAAAAATACACGGGCTTTCAGCGAATAAGTGAAAGCCCGTTTTTTCAGCGGAATTCTTATTTATTTTCAAGATATGCGTTTATCTTTGCGATAAGAGCATCTGCATCCGTACCGTGTGCGGCGCACGCATCTTCAACCGATTCACCTCTTGAATGGGGGCATCCGAGACAGTGCATTCCTATTTCAAAAAAGAATTCGGCTGTGCCGGGATCAAAATCAAGAATATCGCCTATGATAGATTCTTTAGTAACCTTCATTTCATTTATCCTCCTTGGATTTTTTGTTAATTATACCATTACAAAATGAAATAGTCAACCCGAAATTTTAATATTTTGATGAACTTATACAAAGTTTGCTTCGGTATTCCCGATAAAAACGAGTCTGCCGTCGGAAACGTCAGCGATAAGCTCACGATTTTTGTTCATTCTGCCGTTCAGAAGTTTAAGAGATACAACGTCCTCTATTTGCTTTCTTATAACTCTGCGGAGATTTCTCGCACCGTATTCACGTCCGCATCCCATCTCGGCTATATACGAGCTGACGCAGGGAGAAATTTTAAGAAAACATCCCGCGTCGGCGCATCTTTTACACAGCTCTGACAGCATTTTTTCAGCTATTTTCTTTCCATCCTCATGTGTAAGGAAACGGAACACGACCGTTTCGTCAACACGGTTCAGAAGCTCCGACGAAAACAGCTTTTTCAGTGCCGAATTTGTTTTTTTGTCGAGCTTTTTTTCATCATTTTCGGCATTTTTATCCGTCGAAAATCCGAAGCTTACTTCCCTGCCGAGGTCCTCGAATCCAACATTTGATGTCATTATCACGATACAGTTTCTGAAGCTGACTTCGGCACCGCATCCGTCCGTCAGGCGCCCCTCGTCAAGTATCTGCAAAAGGATATTGAACACGTCTCTGTGCGCCTTTTCTATCTCATCGAAAACGACAACGGAATAAGGCTGTCTGCGTACTGCCTCGGTCAGTCTTCCGCCCTCCTCGTGCCCTGCGTATCCGGGAGGCGCGCCTATCATCCGTGAAACGGAATGGCTTTCCATATACTCGCTCATATCGAGCTTTATATACGCTCTGTCACTTGAAAACATAAGCTTTGAAAGCTCACGGCACAGCATCGTTTTGCCCACACCCGTAGGACCGCTGAAAATAAACGAGCACGGTCTTGACGGGTCTTTTATTCCGGTTCTTGCACGCATAACGGCACGGCAAACGGATGCTACCGCCTCTTTTTGCCCTATTATTTTTTCGTTCAGTTTTTCCTCAAGAGTCCGCAAAAATTCGCCTTCACCCTCAAGGAGCCTGCCGGTCGGTATTTTGGTAATCCCCGTTATAACACCTGCAATATCGTCGTACGTCACCGTTAGTTTCCCGTTTTCTCTCTCCTTTAAAACGGCATTCTTTTTTTCGTTCAGAGCGTTCGTCAGTTTCTTTTCCTTTTCGCGTATCCTGCACGCGCGGTCAAATTCCTGATTTCTTATTGCGGTTTCCTTTTCAGCCGACAGCTTTTTCATAAGCTTTTCATCATTTGTAATTTCTTCAGGAAATTCAAACATCGCAACGCGCTTACGGCTGCATGCTTCGTCGATAAGGTCTATCGCTTTGTCCGGAAAGCATCTGTCGGTGATGAATTTTTCCGACAGCTCAACTGCTGCGCGGAGTGCTCCGTCGGATATAACAACGCGGTGATGCTGTTCGTACCTTTCCTTTATCCCGCAAAGGATGTCATATGTCTTTTCTTTCGACGGCTCTGGAACGTCAACGGGTTGAAAGCGCCTTTCAAGCGCGGGGTCTTTCTCAACGCTTTTTCTGTATTCGTCGGGGGTACTTGCGCCTATTATCTGCATTTCTCCTCTTGCAAGCGCCGGCTTGAGAATGTTTGCCGCGTCTATCGCGCCCTCCGCCGCGCCTGCGCCGACTATCGTGTGAAGCTCATCTATAAACAAAATTACGCAAGGGTTTTTCGCAACTTCGTTTATGATATTTTTCATTCTGTCCTCAAACTCGCCTCTGTACTTTGCGCCTGCAAGCATTGCGCTCATATCAACCGAAAATATAACTCTGTTTTCAAGATCTGACGGCACGTCGCCGTTCACTATTTTCAGCGCAAGTCCCTCTGCAATGGCTGTTTTTCCGACCCCTGCCTTACCTATCAGGCAGGGGTTGTTTTTGTTTCTGCGCGACAGTATCTGTATAACCCGTTGCATTTCTTCTTCTCTGCCGATAACGGGGTCAAATTTTCCTTTCAAAGCTTCCTCGTTAAGATTTTTTCCATACTGTTTTATCGTCGGCATATCTTTAAGATAAGCCTTCGTTTTTTTCTCTTTAGCGAAAACATTTTTATCCGAATTACCGCTGTCGATAAATGCCATTATATCAGTATAAAGCTCTGAAAGCTTTGCGCCGTGCGCACTGATTATTCGGTACGCAGTACTGTCACTTTCGGTCATTAAAGACAGCAGGATATGCTCCGTTCCGACACAGGGAGATGAATATTTCATCGCCTCGCACGATGCGTTGTTTATCACCGTTTTCGCCCTTGGGCTTATATCTTTAGAGCTAATATCAGTTACCTCTCCGAAGCCGACGGCATCTTCTATCATATCGCTTACGGTATCAAATTCTATTCCTCGGCTCACGAGTATTTTTGATGCTATACACCCTTTTTCGCTTAAAAGTCCAAGGAGTAAATGCTCCGTGCCGACATAGGTGTGCCCCATTTTTTTCGCGTGCTTTACTGCCTCTGCAAGCGCATTTTCAGCCGTTTTGGTAAGTTTATTGTACATATCCACCTCATAAGAACTTTATCACTCGGATTATGGGTTCAATGACGTAAATATATACATCGTCATTCTGATTTTTTTTCGTATATTTCGTAATCCGTTGCAAGCGCATCCCACGTCCTTTTATCGACCATTCCCGTAAGCGGAAGATTTCTTATATTCTGATATTTTCTCACCGCTTCTATGGTCTGCTCGTCATTGACACCCGTTCTTTCGATTGGGCCTATCGGCAAATGCTCGGAAAGCTCGTCAAGAAGTATCTGTATCACCGTTACGATTCCGCTCGTTTCACCCGTCTGCGTTTCATAAAGCGATGAGGGAAATATCGAAATTCTGATCGGCGCGGCATTTTTATCGCTCAGCGACAAATATCTTTCCCGCAGTCTTACCCACGTTTCATAGTTGACACGGCCTGTCGGTTCAAGTCCGTTTTGTTCCTGAAATATCCTCACGGCATTCTCCGTTTCCTCGCCGTATATCCCGTCTGGATACACTCTCGGAATATCCTTGTCAAAAAAAGATATGTAATACAGCATTTCCTGTATTTCTCGGTTGATGCTTTTCTGGTCTGCCGATGAAAAGAAATTCGGTGTATTCTGATTGTTCATACTGTGCCCTCCCCTGTGTCTGCCGATGCTTCTTTTGCAAACTGTCCTTCGCTTTTCAGATTACCTTCGCTTATGAGAACGTACTGCTCCGTCAGCTCATCCCACGTTATCGGGTCGATTATTCCCGTCACCGTGAGGTCGAAAAGCCTTTGAAATTCCTTTACCGCTTCCTCGGTCTGTGACGCATAAACTCCCGTTTGCGGCGGCGGTACTATCGACGGATATACGGTCGCCACGACGTTAAGATACTCCTGAACGCGCGATACTTTATCACCGCTTGAGCCGAGGGCGAGATAATTCCCGTCAAACGGCGCGGTGGCGGATGAAATTATGTCCGCCGGCAAGCTTTGTATAATTCCGTAATACGCATCGAAAATAGCTGCCCACGTAAGTTCTCCCGTTATTCCGTCAGGGTCAAGTCCGAAAATATACTGAAATTCCGACACCGCATTTTTTGTCGCTTCATCATAAACCCTTGTGACCTCTATTATCGGAACGGAATTGTAATAATCACCTATAACGCGAAGATAATATTGAAGAATGGCAACGTAATCACCTTCCGCTCCGAGGCTGAGCGTATCGGGAAACTGTTTTTTCACTTCCTCGTAAACGAGTCCCTCGCCCGCAAGGTCATTGAGCCTTTTCACGCCGTTATAAAGGAACTGTATTTTGTACCACGTCGCTTTGCCCACTATCCCGTCAACGGTGAGGTTGAATATTCTTTGGAATTCTTTAACGGCATTCTCCGTCGATTCCGTGAAAAATCCCGACACGGGCACTATTTTCGGGATAGACGGATAATTTTTGCTTATTCGGTTCAGCTTCAGCTGTACCTGCCTTACGTCCTCGCCGATACTTCCGAGTTTCAAAGGATTCAGGGGATTTGACGGTTCGATGTTATCAATGGGAGCATTCTGAACAAGGTCTATATTTTCACCGTAGTAATACTGTAATATCTCATAAGGAACAAGTCCCTCGTTTGCTCTGTCAACGCTTCCCCACTGCGAAAGTCCCTCGCACGTCGTGGTCGTGCCGTTACAGTAGGATGCGAAAAGCGGTTCGACGTTTCCTCGCCTTACTATATAGTTATTGAATATATCGTCAACTATCTCGCTGACGTTTTCAAATATATCCCTTCCCCTGACAAAGCTCTGGTCAACGGAAGTAGATGAGGTTATGTCAAAATCATATCCGGCTGCCCTGTAATATTCCGTATAAACGCGGTTGAGCGCATACGATATTTGAGCTAAAATATTCGCTCGCAGAGCCGATTCGGGCCACGTCGGATAAAGCTCGCTCGATGCTACGTTTTTTATGTATTCGGGAAATGACACCGTGATGTTTTCAGCATACTCGTCGGGGCGTCCGAGGTGGACGGTTATAAATTCGGGAATGAAAGGTAAATTCGCCATATCCGCCCTGCCTTACTGCAAATTTTCGCCTGTTCGGCTTTCGTTTGTAAGCTCCGAGTACGGTATTCTTTCCGTCTGACCGTTTTCAAACTGACCGTAGACAAGCGGAATCAGGCGCATAGGCTGTATTGATGTTATCCCCGTAAATATCGGCACGTTAAGGCTGTTTTGGGTGTAGAAACCTTCCTTGTCGACACGTACGTTATAGACGGAATACGAAGGACCTGTGGGATTCGGTGTAAGCGAATTTTCCCTCGGCGGTGTAGGAAGTATTATCACGTCGGTTTTTCCATCCTCGTTCGTCGTAAGTATTTTAACGGGAACATCCGTGCCGTTTTCAAAACGTGAAACCGTAACGGTCGCTCCCTTTACGGGTATTGCATCGAGAGCTGTCGTCACCGTAACTCCGAGATAACCGAAATTTGTATTATTTGTCATATTTCCTCCTTCAAAAGATCTCATTTTATTATATGCAACACTTTAAAATTCTTGACTTGTTCATTATTTATATGATACAATATGATGTTCAATGAATACAATGAGGTAAAATATGAAAAAAAGCATCGGCATCATAGGCGGGATGGGGCCGTTGGCAACAACCGACATCTTCACAAAGATCGTTAACTTGACAAAAGCTGAACGCGATACCGAGCATATACGGATATTCATAGACAACAATCCGTATATACCCGACAGAACTTCCGCGATTTTATCAGGCGGTGACGATCCTGTTCCCCAAATGGCAGATTCCCTTAAAAGGCTTGAAAAATGCGGCGCTGACTGCATCATAATGACTTGCAACACAGCGCATTTCTTTTTACCGCAGTTGCAAAAGCTCACGGATATACCGTTCATCAGTATGCTTACAGCAACGGCTGAAGCATCCCGTGAAAGATTTCCGAACAAAAAAGCCGCAATACTTGCGACCGAGGGTACGCTTGCATCAAAGCTTTACGACAATATTCTTTCCGAATTCGGCATTGATTTTATCACTCCGAACGACAGGGAGCGAGATGCTGTTATGCGTGTCATATATCA
>JAZKZC010000017.1:0-4957 GCA_045612465.1 Eubacteriales bacterium | reverse complement strand
ATCGGTCTTACACAGAGCTTTGCGCTTGAGCTTGTTGATTACAACATCAAGGTAAATGCTGTTTGTCCCGGTAACTATCTTGACGGTCCTTTGTGGAGCGACCCCGTTAAGGGCTTGTTCGTACAGTACCTCAAGGCAGGTAAGGTACCCGGCGCTAAGACAGTTGAAGATGTAAGAAAGTCTTACGAAAGCAAGACTCCCATTCACAGAGGATGCTTGCCGATTGACGTTGCAAGAGCAATCTTCTACATCGTTGAACAGGATTATGAAACAGGCCAGGCTGTTCCCGTAACAGGCGGTCAGGAAATGCTTAACTAAGGGTGCAAAATGGATACACAGAAGCTTATTGAACAACTTAACGATAATGATATGCAAGTGCGTTTAAACGCACTTGCAGAAATCAAGAAATTGACGGACGAGGGTGTATTGCCCGCAGTTCCCGATACTCTTTACGTTAATAACCACATTCATACAACATACTCTTTTTCTCCCTATTCTCCTACCAAGGCTCTTTATATGGCTTGGCAGGCAGGACTTAAAACTGCGGGAATTATGGACCACGATTCCGTTTCGGGTATCAAGGAATTTATCGAAGCAGGTAAAATCATCGGTATGCCCGTAACTTGCGGTTTCGAGTGCAGAGTGGGTATGAAGAATACACGTCTTAACGGCAAGAAGATCAACAACCCCGACCAGGAGTCTGTTGCTTACGTTGCAATTCACGGTATTCCTCACCAGTATGTTGATATGCTTGATGAGTTTTTGGCTCCTTACCGCGCAAGGAGAAACGAAAGAAACAAGAAGATGTGCGCAAACATCACAAAGCTTGTTGAGCCGTACGGTCTTTCTCTCGATTTTGAAAAGGACGTTATGCCCCTTTCCAAGTGCAACGAGGGCGGTTCTATCACAGAACGCCACGTTCTTTACGGACTTGCAAAGAAGGTAACGGAAAAGTATAAGACTCCTGCTGAGGTTGTAGATTTCTTCAAGAACGAAATGAAGATAGAGATCTCTCCCAAGGTTGAAGCACAGATACTTAACGGTGACAAGACACCCGATTTCTATGAGTACGATATACTCGGCGCTCTCAAGAGCAATATGGTCGAAAAGATATATATTGACGCTGACGAGGAATGTCCCGACGTCCGCGATTATATCGCTTTGGCTAAAAAGTGCCACGGTATTTCCGCGTATGCATACCTCGGTGACGTTGGCGACTCCGTAACAGGCGACAAGAAAGCGCAGAAATTTGAAGATGATTACCTCGACCTTTTGTTCGAGGAGCTTGTTGCTCTCGGTTTTGATGCCGTTACATATATGCCCACAAGAAATACAGAAGCACAGCTTCGCCGTATTATGGGCCTTTGCGACAAATACAATCTGTTCCAGATAAGCGGTGTTGACATCAACTCCCCCCGTCAGGAATTTATTTGCCGTGAGCTTGATAATCCCCTTTATTCACATCTCGTAGATGCTACATATGCTTTGATCGGTGCTGAAAATGCCGCAACAGCGAATGAAGACGAATCTATGTTCTGTGATGCAATAAAGGCGAAATATCCTGACGTTCACGACAGAATTCAGTATTTTAAAAATAAAGTATAATGGAATTTCCGTCGTCTTTTGACGACGGAAATTTTACGATGTTTCAAAGTTTCACGAAAGGAAAATACGATGCGCCACTTAATAGATATAAAAGATCTGTCAGTTGACGAAATAGATGAGCTTATTGAACGTGCAGAGGATATAATCGAGAACCCTGCGAAATATTCTGAGGTTTGCCGCGGCAAAAAGCTCGCAACACTGTTTTTTGAGCCGTCCACAAGAACACGTCTTTCATTTGAAGCAGCTATGATGGAGCTTGGCGGTAACGTTCTCGGCTTTTCATCAGCCGATACGAGCTCTGCATCAAAGGGCGAAAGCGTTTCCGACACAACGAGAGTTGTCGGCGGATATGCAGACATAATTGCAATGCGTCATCCCAAGGAGGGTGCGCCCCTTGCGGCTTCAATGAAGTCCTACGTTCCGATCATAAATGCGGGCGACGGCGGACACAATCACCCCACGCAGACACTTACAGACCTTTTGACTATAAAGAGAAAAAAGAGAAGATTGAACAATTTTACGATAGGCTTCTGCGGTGACTTGAAGTTCGGCAGAACCGTTCACTCGCTTATCTCGGCTTTGAGCAGATATAAGAATATAAATTATGTGTTTATAAGCCCTCCCGAGCTTAAGCTTCCCGAATATATAAAAACCGACATACTTGATGCTTGCGGACTCAAATATACGGAAATTGAAAGAATGGATGAGATACTTCCCACGCTTGACATTCTGTATATGACGAGAGTTCAGAAGGAAAGATTCTTCAACGAAGCTGACTATATCCGTCTTAAAGATACGTATATATTCAATCAGCAGAAGCTTGAGCTTTCAAAGCCAGACCTTTCTATTCTTCATCCGCTTCCCAGAGTAAACGAGATCGCACCGTCGATCGACGACGATCCCAGAGCTTGTTATTTTGAACAGGCAAGAAACGGTAAATACATAAGAATGGCGCTTATTATGAAGCTTTTGGAGGTGTCCGTATGAATATAGATTCCATAATCAACGGTTACGTTATCGACCACATAAAGGCAGGAAATGCAATACAGATATATAACTACCTGAAGCTTGACAAGCAGGATTGCTGTGTTGCGATGATCCGTAACGTAAAAAGCAAAAAAATGGGGAAAAAGGACATAATCAAGATAGATTCACTGTTTGATATTGACCTTGACGTGCTTGGCTACATCGACCCCGATATTACGGTCAACGTAATTAAAGACGGTATTGTTGTTGAAAAGAAACACCTTCAGCTTCCGTCTGTGCTCAATAACGTACTTCGCTGCAAAAATCCACGTTGCATTACCAACGCGGAAGCGGATCTTGAACACATATTCAAGCTCACGGATACGAACAGAAGAACGTACAGATGCATATACTGCGAAATGCAGGCAAAACCCTTGAAAGTATAATTAGTAGGGAGTTACTATGGCAAAAGTCACTTGGAAAGGCTCAACGCTTCTGGCACCTGTTCCGCCCGTTATGGTCAGTTGCGGAACAATGGAAAACGCAAATATTATCACTGTTGCCTGGTGTGGAATTCTGGCTTCAAGCCCCGCAAAGACGTATGTTTCTATTCGTCCGGAACGTCATTCCTACGGACTGATAAAAGAAACACGTGAGCTTGCGATAAACCTTACCACAGCAGACCTTGTGTATGCTTGCGACTGGTGCGGAATACGCTCCGGACGTGATGTTGACAAGTTTGAAAAAATGCACCTGACGAAAGCACCCGCATCGGAAATCACGGCGCCCCTTATCGACGAATGTCCCTTAAGCCTTGAATGTAAGGTTACGGATATTCTTCCGATGGGCTCTCATGATGTTTTTGTTTGCGACATCGTTGCGGTAAATGTTGACGAAAAGCTGCTTGATGACAAGGGCAAACTTCACCTTGAAAATTGCGGACTTGTAGGATATAGCCACGGTCAGTATTATAAGCTCGGTAAATCGCTCGGCGCTTTCGGTTTTTCTCACGCTAAAAAGAAAAAATCACCGAAAAAACTGCCGAAAAGCAAATGAACAAAAAATTCCTGCAAGCCATTTGCTTGCAGGAATTTGTCATTTTGCGCGTTTTTTGTATTTTGCCATCGACACCGCCGTTCCGATTATGCATATAAAAAACACGGGAATCGACAGAAAACGTAAAAGATATACTGACGTCAGATTTTTTATGTATATTTCCGACGGGGAATCAGCGTCAATGTATATCGGAATTTTCGTTCCGTTTTTCAATGCGCTTGAATACGTAAGCTGCGTGTGGTACGTATTATTTTCATATTCATATACGGCAAAAGCGTTTTCATTTTCCGTTTCTACCGTTGCCAACAAAGATATTTTTGAAGAAAATTCTCTGTCAATGCTTGAAGAAACCAAAAACGATGCCAAAAAAGCAACAAGCGCTGTCAAGGTCAAAATGAAAAATACCGTGAACGGTTTGTATCTGAACATATTACACTCCGAAATATAAAATTTAAATGCTTTGTATTTTATTGTTAAATTTAATGTGGTATAATTACTGCATTAAAAATGTAAGGAACTTTGAAAATGAAACTTTATTTGAAAATAATTTGTCTTCTTTCCGCTTTTGCAATGATATTTTCCGCCGCATCGTGTAACGGAGAAGGAAAAGAAAGCACGACTGACACCGACGCTGTTACGGAAAGTAAAATCTATCCCTCACCCGATTATACATCACATCCCGACGTTATGTCAATAGACGGAAGAAACGTAACGTATGAGGAATACCGTTATTATTTTCTCAATTTGAAAGAGAAGTATGACCGTTCTGACGTTACCTTCTGGAACGATCACAACTTTGACAATGAGATAAAAGAGGAAGCAGAGGAGTATCTGTACCGTCAGTACGCTATCGAAACACTTGCAGAGCAGTACGATATATCTCTTTCAGAAGAAGATATAAAGACGCTTGACGCAACGATTGAAACAAACAAAAATGATTTCAGTACGATAGATGAGTATAACGAATATCTTGATTATCTCCACCTCACCGACAGATCAAATTACCGTTTGGCAAAGCTCTATGTTCTTGAAAATAAGCTGTTTTCGTATCTGACGGGTGATGAATCCGACAATGTAATATACGCTGATAAAGAGCTTGTAAATAAATTCATCGAGAATTACGTTATGTGCGCCGACTGGATAGTGCTTTATAACGATTACGGCGATGACAAGAACGAAAACAAAACGCTTATAGAACGTATTTATAAGCAACTTGAGGAGGGTAAGAGCTTTACTGACCTGAAGATTGCGCACAGCGAGGATACGAATACGAACGCAAGCAACGATCCGCAGTATTTTACAGCGGGGACACACGATTCGTATATAGACG
>JAZKZC010000016.1:0-1620 GCA_045612465.1 Eubacteriales bacterium | reverse complement strand
ATAACACCGAAACGGTCACGGAGAGGGGTGGAGAGCTGTCCTGCTCTGGTGGTAGCACCGATAAGAGTGAACTTGTTCAAAGGTAGACGGATGCTTCTTGCGGAAGGTCCTTTACCGATGATTATATCAAGGGAAAAGTCTTCCATGGCGGGATAAAGTATTTCTTCAACCGTTCTCGGAAGTCGGTGTATTTCGTCTATAAACAGCACATCTCCCTCATTGAGGTTGGTAAGAAGCGCCGCAAGGTCACCCGGCTTTTCAATAGCGGGACCTGATGTTATTCTGATAGACGTATTCATCTCATTGGCAATTATCTGCGACAATGTTGTTTTACCAAGTCCGGGAGGGCCGTACAAAAGCGTATGGTCAAGACTGTCACCTCTGTACTTCGCCGCGTTTATATATATTCTGAGATTTTCTTTGACCTTCGTCTGTCCTATATATTCGTCAAGTGTCTGCGGACGGAGATTCACCTCGTTTTCGGAATCCTCCGCCGAATATTCAACGTCAATAAGCCGTGTGTCAAAGTCATCACTTGTAAATTCTTCGTAATCGGCCATAATTCTATCCTTTATTTCATCAGCTTTTTAAGTGCTTCTTTTATCATATCTTCAAGCGCAAGCGTCGGAGAAACACCGGACAGTGCCTTTACAGCCTCTGCCTTTGTGTAGCCGAGTACCATAAGCGCATTCTGTGCATCGGAAAAGTCGCCGCCCGATGCAATCGGCGCAGACTTCGATGCGGTCATTTCCTTTGCGACCTTATCTTTAAGCTCAAGTATAATTCTCGCCGCCGTTTTAGCGCCCACTCCGTTTGCTTTTGAAAGTGCCTTTACGTCCTCACTTCCGACGACGATTGCGAATCTTTCAGGGGTAAATGCCGAAAGAACACCCATTGCCGCTTTCGGTCCGACTCCCGAAACGGTTATCAGAAGCTTGAACAGCGAAAGCTCCTCAAGAGTGTAAAATCCGAAAAGGTCTACCGCATCTTCTCTGACCGCCATATATGTATAAAGCGTAACGTTGTTTTTCAGCGTTGCTATTTGCGAAAGAGTCGACGTACTTACCGTCATTTTGTAAGCAACACCGCCCGTATCGATTACAGCGGAAGACGAGTCTGTATAAACGAGAGTTCCTTTAATATAATAAAACATAATTCACCTAAAGTAATTTTTTCTTTTTTTCGTTGTAATATTGCTTTATGCCCGAACCGCACGTATGCGCGTGGCAAATCGCGATTGCAAGAGCATCCGCCGTATCGTCCAGCCTCGGCATTTTTTGAAGATTGAGTATCGACATCGTCATCGCCATGACCTGCTGTTTGTCTGCTCTGCCATAGCCGACAACAGCCTGCTTTACCTGAAGCGGTGTATATTCATAAAGCATCAGTTTTTTCTTGATACCCGCAAGCAAAATTGCGCCTCTTGCCTCAGCAACGGCAATAGCCGTCTTCTGGTTGGTGTTAAAAAACAGCTCCTCGATCGCCATATCCGTCGGAGAATATTTATCGATTATTTCCGAAAGCGTATCGTATATTTTTTCAATACGCACTTCAACGTCGATGCCCGCAGGGGTTTCAATGGCGCCGTATGCGACCGTGCGGAAATTATTTCTGTAATAG
>JAZKZC010000015.1:0-4956 GCA_045612465.1 Eubacteriales bacterium | reverse complement strand
TTCAAGTTGTAGCACAAAATATATATATGACGCAGATGAAGTTGTAGGTTTAACGTCAAAACAGATAGTTGAAAAATACGGTGATTTTGATAGAAAGCCGGCATACACTAATGGAGATGGGCTTTATTGCAAAACTTATTGTGGATATCTGATTACACCGGCAAGCAAAGGTCTTTTTGGATCACCATATCCTGAATATTTTATGATTTATTTCAATGAAAACGGAGTTGCGACAAGTGCCACTTATAGGCAAATAGTGTGAAAAAATATACAGCAGTTTCAAATAGTTGACGTTATAATAAAACAAACAAGGGCATTGCCACGTGATCGTATCACCGAGCAATGCCCTTAATGTTTATGGTAGCTTATTCAACAATATCGAGTATAAGCGGACGTTTTACGGGCGCTGTATCTCCGAGCTTTGTTGATTCAAGGAATTTCTTGCGTGAGGATTCAAACAAAGAGGCATTTGACGTATACATCGTTGCGATAACGTCGCCTTTGTTTACAAAGTCGCCGTGCTTCTTTTTGAGAATGATACCTGCCGTGCTGTCGATAACGTCCTCTTTCGTGTTACGGCCTGCGCCGAGCAAGAGGCTGGCAATACCGTACCCCTCTGTGTCGATTCCGACGATGTAACCCGATTCCTCTGCTTTGATCTCCTCGGAGAAGGGAGCTGAGGGGAAGTTTTCGGGATTGAGTATCCAATCCTTGTTTCCGCCTTGCGCTTCAACCATTTTCGCAAATGTTTTAAGCGCTTCGCCGTTTTCGATAACGCGAAGAACATTTGCACGGCATTCGTCCATTGTGCCTTTTTCGGCAAGATAAAGCATACGTGTCGCAAGCTCAATACAGATTTCCGTAAGGTCTTCGGGGCCGTTGCCCTTGAGCGTTTCGATAGCTTCAATGACCTCAAGAGAGTTACCGATAGAGTAACCGAGCGGAATGTCCATATCGGTTATAAGCGCACACATTTTTTTCTCCGCGCGTTTACCGATTGCGACCATCCACTCTGCAAGCTCGCGGCTTGCTTCAACAGTCTTCATAAATGCACCGCTTCCCGTTTTAACGTCAAGAACGATACAGTCATCGTCAGCGGCAAGCTTTTTACCCATAATACTCGAAACAATAAGCGGCAAACTGTCGATAGTTGCCGTAACGTCACGAAGTCCGTACAGAAGCTTGTCGGCTGGTGTCATATCCTCGCCCTGACCGATGATGGCGATGCCGATATCATTAACGATCTGTTGGAATTCCTCAAGCGGTATATCCGTGCGGAAGCCCGGAATTGCTTCAAGCTTATCTATCGTACCGCCGGTGTGACCGAGTCCGCGGCCGCTCATCTTTGCGACCTTGACACCGAGTGTTGCAACGATGGGTGTGATAACAAGACTTGTCTTGTCACCGACACCGCCCGTTGAATGCTTGTCAACGCGGAGACCGTTAACGTTCGGGAAGTCAAGCTTCTTTCCCGAATCACGCACAGCGAACGTCAAAGCCGTCGTTTCTTCCAGAGTCATTCCTCTGAAATAAATAGCCATACAGAGAGCAGATACCTGATAATCGGGTATCTTTTTTTCAACGTACCCTTTGATGAACCAGTTGATTTCTGCTTCTGTCAAAGTTCCGCCGTCTCTCTTCTTTTTAATGATATCAAACATACGCATGGCGCATATCTCCTTTAATTTAAATTGCTTTTGCCGAAAGAATACGGTAAAAGCTCGCTAAGTGTACAAACCTTTATATCTTCGGGTGTACCCATAATTATTTTAAAATCGCCCGTACAGAATTCGGCAAGCACCTGACGGCATACACCGCACGGTGCGCATATATCGTTAAGCTCATCTTTTCCGCCGACGATGGCAATTGCCTCGAAATCTCTTTCGCCCTCGCTTACTGCCTTGAAAACAGCCGTTCTTTCAGCGCAGTTTGTGGGTGAGTATGCGGCATTTTCAACGTTACAGCCTTTATAGACCTTTCCGCTTTTTGATAAAAGTGCCGCGCCCACGCGGAAGTTTGAATACGGTGAATATGAGTTTTCGCGCGCTTCTATTGCAAGATTCAAAAGCTCGCTGTCGCTTATGATGCGCACATCGTTGAGGAAAGAGCTTCCCGAAATTTTTTCCTGCGACACTCCGAACCAATCAAGAACCGTAGCGCCGATATCAGCAAACGTCTTGCGTGTGCCGAGGTCAACCCCTGCTTTTATCTGCTTGCCGTAAACAAGCATAGGGGTGTATTCTCTTGAATGGTCGGTAGACGGTGTGGAAGGATCGCATCCGTGGTCAGCCGTTATGATAAGCAGGTCGTCATCTTTCATATTATCGATAACAGCGCCGAGTCTTATGTCAAATTCAGTCATCGCGCATGCATATCCCGCAATATCGTTTCTGTGTCCGTAAACCATATCGAAATCAACGAGATTTACAAAGCAAAGACCGTTAAAGTCACGCTTCATAATTCCGTCAAGTTTATCCATTCCGTCACCGTTATTTACAGTGGGATAGCTTTCCGTAAATCCGACACCTGCAAAGATGTCATATATTTTACCGACGGATATTGAATCAAATCCGCAGTCTTTAAGCAAAGAGGGTACAGTGTCAGAGGGGGGAACGAGCGAAAAGTCGTGACGTCTGGGCGTACGCTTGAAGGGATGAACACCCTCGAACGGACGAGCAATAACACGTCCGACGCCGTGAGAGCCTTTGAGCATCTTACGCGCGATCTCACAGTATTCGTACAGCTTTTCTATCGGCACGACGTCCTCGTGTGCAGCAATCTGAAATACGCTGTCGGCAGAGGTGTAAACGATAAGTTTACCCGTTTCCATATGCTCCTGACCGAAGTCGCGTATTACGTCTGTACCCGAATAGGGCTTATTACAAAGTACACCTCTGCCCGTGAGTTTTTCGAATTCCTCTATGACATCGGCGGGAAAACCGTCGGGATAGGTAGGGAAGGGCTTTTCGGAATAAATGCCCGCAATCTCCCAGTGTCCTATCGTTGTGTCCTTGCCGAGTGATGCTTCGTGCATTCTTGCATAGGAAGCCGAGGGCGAGGGGGATTTTTCTCCCTTTACGCCTTCGATGTTGAAAAGTCCGAGCTTTGTAAGGTTGGGGCAGTTGAATTCCGGATGGTTCTGTATTGCGCCCAACGTGTCGCTTCCTTCATCGTTCCAGACTGATGCATCGGGCATCGCACCGATGCCCATACTGTCAAGAACGATGATGAAAGCACGCTTGTTATTTTTTTTCATAAATCAATAGCCTGAGCCTTCGATGCCCTGAACAGCCTTGACTACGCGGCTCGTGCCAAGACGTGATGCGCCTGCATCGATGAATGCCTGCGCGTCGTCAAGATTTGAGATACCGCCTGCAGCCTTAACGAGAACGCCCTCGCCAACGTTAGCATACATAAGCTTAACGTCATCAAGTGTTGCGCCTGCTGTTGAGAAGCCTGTTGATGTCTTGATGTAGTCAGCACCCGCTTCTGTTACGAGCTTGCACATACGGATCTTTTCATCCTCTGTAAGAAGACATGTTTCGATGATAACCTTAAGAAGCTTTCCGTTACATGCAGCCTTGATCTGACGGATTTCTTCACGTACTTCGTCATCCTTACCGTCCTTGAGATCGCCTATGTTGATGACCATATCGATTTCGTCA
Organism: Eubacteriales bacterium; assembly: GCA_045612465.1. Classification (GTDB taxonomy): domain Bacteria; phylum Bacillota; class Clostridia; order Oscillospirales; family CAG-272; genus RGIG7213. Next base: position 1,291 of record JAZKZC010000015.1, on the reverse strand, counting down.
GCACCGTTCTTAACAGCGTCAGCTGTTTCGAAAACCTTTACCGCTGTTGTGCAGTAACCGTTGGGGAACCCGATAACAGTACAGATAGCGAGCTTGTCGCCTACATATTCCTTTGCACGCTTAACGAAGCTCGGGGGAATGCAAACGGAAGCTGTGGAATACTTCATTCCGTCGTCGCATATTTTCTTGATCTGCTCCCATGTAGATGTCTGAGCAAGAAGTGTGTGGTCACATTTTGATAAAATGTTCTTGATATCCATTGTTTTATACCCTTTCAAAAATACAATTTTTTTCTATTATATAACATTTCCGTTTTTATGTCAAGAATAATTGTCATTTTTATGTATTATTTGGTATTAATTTTTGCTTATAACGATTTGAATGCCAAAAACTTGTTACAAAACAAAAATAAATTACGATTTCGGTGAAAAAAAGGTTGATTTTTGTCTTTATATGTGGTACAATATGCTATGTACGTGAAAATATATCAAAGCGACGTTATCACTGTTATCCCTCACGTTAAAATAAACAAAACCGAAAGGATCATTATGACAGCAGATCTGCAAAAGGCGAGTATGTGGAAGCGTATGTCCGCATTCTTGTTTGATGTCATTATACTTGCTATCGTGGTTATCGGTACGGCATCCGCTTTATCAGCCATATTCGGGTATGACGGATATGCCGATGAGATGACCCGGTATTACGAACAGTATGAAGAAATGTACGGTGTTGATTTCGATATATCCGCTGAGGATTTCGAAAAGCTCACCGAGGAAGAAAAGAATATATACTACGAAGCGGATAAGGCTATGAACAGCGATGCCGAGGTATTGAAGGCTTACCGTATGATGCTGAGTCTTTCGATTGTAATCGTAAGCCTTGGTATGTTTATCGGCTTTTTCATAGTTGAATTTATTATTCCGCTCTTTATAGGAAACGGACAGACGCTCGGCAAAAAGATATTCAGCATTGCGGTTATGCGTACGAATTCCGTTAAAATAACTACGCCGATACTTTTTATAAGAGCCGTTCTCGGAAAATACACCATTGAGTCAATGGTGCCTGTATTCCTTATCTTTATGATAATTTTCGGTGTACTCGGCTTTGTCGGTGCACTGGTGATATTTGCAATAATTCTTCTTAATATAATTCTTATATTCGCCACACGTACGTCCTCAACCATTCACGACCTGCTTTCCGATACAGTCGTTGTTGACATGGCAAGTCAGAGGATATTCGACAGTTACGACGATAAGTCGGATCGTAGCCATGTCGTTCTGTGAGCCAAGGA
>JAZKZC010000014.1:0-6379 GCA_045612465.1 Eubacteriales bacterium | reverse complement strand
TGTCTTCGCTACATCTACAGCTTCACCCCCCCCTCCAACAAAAGGTACGGCTACATCCACAACATCTCCCCGCAATCCAGCCCAAGCCCATGGATCAACAGGATTTGCAACTACTTCAGCAATACTTGTTCCTAATGAAATGATATCCCATATGGTTTCCCAGGCATAACCACATGTATCTTTACGAATAACGGGATTATTTCCGCAATACGCAAAAAGATTTAGACTTGTAAAATCCTCATTTGCTCCAAGGAGATTAACATCGTCAGCACTAACAAATCTACTGATTTCAGAATCATAATACCTTGCATTGAGGTAATATAATCCTGTTTCATTATCGTAGTAGTACCCACGGTAGCGAATGGGGTTTATTGTTCCCACTGTATCGGCAAGTGTACCTGTTACAGATTCTATATTGCCCCAAGCATCGTAGGTATAGCTTGCGACGATAGTATTGTCTGCCGTCGCAATGTGCATTACGTCGCCTTGCAGGTTTTTGATGTAGAAATACATCGTACCGTTAAGGCTGAACGAGTGGGCACCAAGCATATCGTAAAAGTATTCGATGTACGTTACATCGTCACCGTTTACGATAGTTTCGGCGGTTATTGTACTGCCGTTTAAGTAGTACTTATGAACAACTCCGTTTACCGTTTTTTCGTAACGGATACCATCGGAATTGTATTTGTAAGTTACGTTTGTTGTACCTTTTGTTGCACTTGCAAGCTGTCTGCCGTTTTGCCACGTAAAGGTGTAATTTTCACCGTTGTAATACGTAAGGGGATTTCCCTGCACATCATAGGTAAAGGAAACACCGTTATACGAGGTGAGCTTATCGCCCCAGTTAGCGTCTGTATACGCATATACGTCTTCACTTAACGGTGTACCGAGTGCACCTGTTGTATAAGCATACGTTTTAGCGGAAAGTATATTCCCTGCCGTATCGTAGGAATAAACGTACGTTTTGCCTGTATCGGGATTATTCTCACGAATCAGCTGATTCAACGCATCGTATGCATACGTTACACCGGAAGCATTCGAAATATTGCCAAGTGCATCATATTCGTAGTTATACGCAAGGTTGATGCCCGTACCAGAATAGCGGAGTGCGGTTATCTGATTTGCAGATCTGCTTTCACCGGCAGAGTTTGTAAAGAATTTATGTTCAAAGTTGAGTGTGTATCTGGTCTGATCGTTGTACCTATGCAAGTGGTACAGATCTCTGTAATACAAGCCCTTGGCGATAGATACTTCGTTACCCGCAAACTCTGTTTTACAAAGATATCCCGTATTACTGTACGTATTTTCATACGTTTTTTCGGAATATCCTTCGTTTTTATACGAGGTCTTGTCATTTCTTCCGACGCTGTCATAGTAGTTGGTAAATGAAGTGATGATCTGTCCGTTTCTTATCTCGTGGTAAGTAAGAAGTCTTCCCAAACGGTCATATTCATACTTATACGTAATATTTTCAGAAAGGTCATCTATCTGCGATACAGTGCCGTCTTTTGCATACGTAACAACGTATCTTACAACGTTATTGTAGCACAATTTTTCCACTCTGTCAAGAACATCGTATTCATAACCGATGTAGTCGCCGTTTGCATATATCATATGCATAGGTTTACCGTTATGCATGCCGTATACATACGTTACCAGGGGAGTTTCCGACTCTCCTACGGTTATGGTATCTACATTTCCGTAATAATCGTAAACAAAATTATACGTTGTGCTTGTTGTTATTATCTTCGAAAGTCTGTCAGCACTGTCATATTCATACGATACAGAGGATTCGTTTTCGTCAATTGCGTTATCAAAATCAAGGTCGGTAAAGACGTTTGTAATTCTGTGTGACAGATCGTACAAATAGCTTGTTTTTGTATCGTTTGCATCAAGTACGTAATTGAGCAGACCGTTTGCGGTGTTGTAGTTATACTCCGTTGTATTACCGAGTGTATCTGTAATGCCCGTTACATATCTGCCCGTTGAATCATACGTATAATCCGTTGTGATAAGATAGGGGGATGTGTAATGAGAAATGGCAACACCCGTTACGTTTCCGCAGCTGTCATAAGTGTAAGATGCTTTGACGTCGTTTGCATCCATTACCGAGCTTACCTGATGTGTGCTTTCACCGTTCTTTTGAACGTATTCAATAGTATAAGATGAGCCGTCGGGATTTGTTACCGATGTTAAGTCAACATTGTTTGATGCATATTCATATATCGGTGTATTTCCGTCGGGCGACTGAACCGTGTTGATATTGCCCTCATCGTCATAATTATACGTTGCGGCAGGCTCTGCAATAAGCGATATATCGTCAAAATATGCTTTATTTGCATTTTTGTTATACGACAGACTTATCTTAACGTAGTCAATAACAGTACAAGCCTCTGCGATGTTTTTCGGTGTTACTGCCGCTTCTGATGTAAACTGCTTTGCGGAGTTATTGGAGTTTGCTTTTGCGTGTACAGTATAAGTTTCCGAATACTGTGTGCCGTTTTCGGTAAGATACACAAATTCCGCTTTTACTTCAAAGGTTCTGTCATCATGTGCAAACGTATCAACCGAATTACCTTTTATCCATGCAGAAAGAATAAACGTCGTATTTACGGAGCAATTAAGGTCGATGGTTTGTGTTACCTCAACGTTTGAAGGAGTTGAACCCGTTATCTGCATACAGTTGCCGTCAAGTGAATCGTTTGTCGTCACCGACGCACCTGCGGGAAGTGTCCAGCCGTGTGTACCGAATGAAAAGTCGCTGTTTTCGATAAGGTTATACGTTCCTATCTGTCCTTCTTCAAGCTGAACGGCATCGAAATATACTGCTCCCGAGCTTGCGGAAAACACAAGACTTACCGTGCAATTGCTTGAATTTGCAACAAACGAAACGCTTAATCTCTTCCAGTCGTTTTCAAATTCATTGTCGGTTGAATTTACTTTCAAGCTTGATACATTTGTGTCTGTCCCCGTTACGGTAAGATATGCACCGTCTCCAACAACATTTGATGCTTTAACGTATGCGGAGAAGGTATATGTTTGTCCGGGTGTAAGTGTACTTGAAGTATATACCGAGCTTACACCGTCACCCGAAGCCGTGAGCTTTGCTGATTTTGCACCTAAATACGTTTCTGATGTATCAAAAGCAAATGAGTGGTTTGATGATAAAGTACGGCTCCAGTAGCTGTTAAGCGTACTTGTATCAGCTTCAAAGCTTGAATATTTCAGCATATTGCGGCTCAGCATACCGCTTGAGCCTGATTTGTTTATCTTGTTGTTTTTCTTTGAATTAATTTCAGAATTATATCCTACAGAAGATGCCGAATATACCGTCTGTTCGTTTACGTCGGTCGTATACGTGCAGATAGTTCTTCCGAAATGATCAAACACATATGTATGAAGCAGATCATCGTTTGTACCTGTGCGGTCATCATTTCCGCTTGTTAAGAACGTTGTCACCTTATCGGCAGGATGTTCTATGCGGATCTCTTGTCCCCTGGAACCGGCTCTTTCAAGCAAACGGTTACAAATACCGTTTTGGTAGTATATATTGACCGAATAGTTACTATCAACATTTTTAACGCTACTCAACATGCTGTCGGCATTATACGAAAAAGCAATTGTGTCCAGCAAATTTTCAGTTCCATCCCATTGGGATATTTCAACACTTTGTAGCGTATTGAGCGTACCGTCTGTATTTTCAGAATATGTGAAATTACATCTTATGTCGTTTTGAGATACACATACCAAAGTATTATCGGAATAAGAAAAGTAAATGGGATTCATGTCATCATTGCTTTGAGAAGGATATGTCAATATAGAATACAGTCTGCCATTGTTATAACCAAACACCATTCTATTACCATCGACATCACGGATTTCTCTCATATATCCCGCTGCATTGAATATTTTAGAATTGCCGTTTTCGTCAGTCATTGTATACGTGCAGCTACTGTTGCCAACCGTTCCCGTAACCTTTATTTCATACGGCAATCCGTCTTCACTGAGATATTTTGATCCGCCGTCAGGCTTATAGTAATAGTGCTCCGTTCCGTCTGCATCATTGTGTACAAGATAAGTAGTGGCTGAACCATCACCTTCATCTATGACTTTCACAACGACGCTTTCCATTACATTCAGCTTATATCCTGCACCTATTTGCATCGCAGTATAATCGGCTGTGAGCGTGTCATTGGAGCTTGTGAAATATTCACCTGCCGAGTATCCGTCATATACAAGGCTTACCGTAAGAGGCATTATGTTTCCGGGAGTGGATACCAAAGGTAACACATACGTGATGTTGCCGGTGAAATCATTACAGTATATCGTTCCTGCGCCGTCCACACCCATTGAATGTGTTGTCCAATAATCTTCAAGACCTTTATTGTCTCTGTAGTTTATTTGGAACACAGGTGCACCGTATTCATAGGCTTTGTAAAATTCTGTAGTATGAAAACGTGCGGAAGGATATGTATATCCGGTTTTTGCGATATCAACAAGAGCTATTCCATATATCGTATCGCTTGCATACCAACGTTTTACAAGATCGGTAATATTCCATGTATGATACTCTCCTGCCGTACTTGACGAAACCACAGTATAGTCAAGAACCGTTTCATCGTCGAAGTCGGGAGCGGTATTCAAAGTAACGTAATGCTCCTGCCAATCGGATAACACTTCGTATGCACCAACAGTTACTGTTGAGGTATCCGGCAATATACCATTGTTCTGAAGCTGATGAAGAGAAATACTTGCATCAACGATTATCGATGACGGAGACAAAACAGGGAGAAAATCACGGCTGTATTTTAAAAGCGAATAACACGGCCCGTTTTTATTTTTTCCAACATATATAACACGTTCAGCGCCATGGTTGATATCAGGATTTCCTGCTTCAACATATGTATCGTATGTTTCGTTGTATTTGTACTTATACACCGGGGGATCTATCGTTATCGGATATACACGTTCTGAACTGTTAAGCCATTCTTCATTCGCTGTTATTTCCAACGTATACTTATTTTTGTTCTTCTGCGTAAGTGTGTAATGAACATCGTCAGAATATACTTCTGCGCTGTCAAACATATACGGAGCAGGTATCACGTAAACAGGCTCAGTTGAATGATACAGAACTATAGAACCGTCTTCCTCTAACTCAGGGGAAAGGTTTTTAAGTTCGAGGTCAAATTTATAGCTGTATGTATCACACTTTTCTTTTATTATGATAAACTTATTCAAGGAGTCGCCTGTTATAGTATATTCAAGATCTACTCCCGCAAATATGTTTTCATACCGTATTTTTGAATTTATGTTATTCAAAACGGCTCTTTTATCGAAAGTCTCAAGTGCTGATGAATTATCATTATCAAAAGATACCACCCGGGCGGAAACCTTTTCGGGAGATGTATCTTTTGAAATTCCCATTGTTATCTTATAGTCACCTTCTTTAATCTCATAAAGGTAACCTTGATTCGATTTTTTGGCAAATTTGATCTTTGTTGAGTTTTTCTTATTGGAATACCCCTCAACACCGTCTTTGCTGTCAGCGCAAAGAGTATTGTCTATGTCATCCCATGAGCCGTCTTCATTTTTGTAATGAACGTTTTTATCATAGGAATAAACCGTAAATGAACCGTCTGACATAAGAAAATGCTTTTCTGTAGCGGTTCTTTTGTTCTCATCTTCACCGATTATGTATGCATCATTGTTCGGTGAGTCTTGAACCGACGAATTTGATGCGCTTGATATATACGGTTCTATCAATGCATCAACAGGCAACGATTGAAATGCTATAAATACCATCAAAATGATAGATAGCATCCTCATAAACTTTGATACTTTCATCATTTTACTCTCCTTTGTTTATTGATTAATTTGGTTTCCCCTGTTTCATTATATGAATCGTTTTGTCGATTTATAATATATTTGGGAGTTTAATGCACTTAAAATAGAGTATTAAACGTAAACAATAAAATATCGAATAATTTATAATAAAAGCATGCGAAAAACTTCCACATAATAAAAACAATATATGTATCTGTTAGATTTTCGTGGAATTGCTTTAATTTGCACAACTAACCCTGTGGAGCAAAAAGTTACAGTCAATGATAACACAATTCAAACAACAAAAAAACCGTGCTGAACACGGTTTTGGACTTTATTCGCTTCGTAAAATTGCTAGAAAATATAGCGATGAAATGAATATTGTATCTGAAGACAAGCAGTTTGATGTTATACTTGAACTGTATTTTTAGCAAGGCTATTGACTGAAAAAACAAAGTACATTATCTATCGCATAAACAATAATTATGCTGTGAACACTCCAATTTTATACAACTAATATTTTTATAGCGAAAAGGATTCAAGTAAATATGACTTT
>JAZKZC010000013.1:0-13817 GCA_045612465.1 Eubacteriales bacterium | reverse complement strand
GCGGTGAAAACGTATTTACAGACGATGCGGAAACGGTTACAGCCAGCACAAATACACTGCTTGAAGTAAACCCCGAAATAATAATAAGCTTCGTTAAGGCTGAAAAATTCACAGTCAACGATATACGCAAACGGAAAAACTTTGAAAACATTTCCGCTTGCAAAAACGGTCAGGTATTTCTTTTTGATGAAACGGTAACACCCGTGCGCCCTGCACCGTCACTTACAGATGCACTTTATCAAATAGCAAAATTTATAGGAACGGCGGATTGATTATGAAAACAAGAATTGAAAACTACAAGAACTACGGAAAAACAATGTTTATCGACGATGGGGATATTACCCTCGGTGTAACTCTTGACGTAGGCCCGAGAGTGATATATATGTCGATAGACGGCTGTGAAAACCTCTTTTTTGAGGATATTGACAGAGAAACGCAGAGAACGGACGAGGAATTTGAAAAGACGTTCGGCAAAAATACTGCTTGGTATATTTACGGCGGCCACAGAATCTGGATGTCCCCCGAAGAATATCCTCTTACGTACAACCCTGACAACTCACCCATTGAATACGAAATATCCGACAACACCGTTACATTCACACAGCTTCCCTACACGGGCGGTCTTGTGTCGGCTGAACTGAAGCTTGTTTTTGAAAACGGCGGTGTTACGGTGCATAACACCGTTAAGAACATCACGGACAAGACGCTGAACGGCGCTGTCTGGGCTTTGTCGGTAATGGCAAAGGACGGTGTCGGCTTTGTAAAGCCCAACGATGAAAATACGGGACTTTTGCCCAACAAAAAGCTCGTTATTTGGTCTTATACGTCGCTCACCGACAAAAGACTTCATATGCTTGACAAATACCTTGCGGTAAAGCAGGACAGATTTGCAACGGGTGACTTTAAAATAGCGACAGACTGCGACAGCGGTGCTGTATATTACTACAAAGACGGCGTGCTTTTCACAAAAGAATTTGACATCGAAGACGGCGCGGTTTACCCCGACGGTGACGTGTACTGTGAATTTTTCACGGGCAAAAATTTCTTCGAGCTTGAATCACTCAGCGCGCTTCACGACATTGCCCCCGGCGAAAAGCTTACCCACATCGAGCGTTGGAACCTGAGAAAATGCGACACTTTGAACGAAATTTCAGATGAAAACATCGAAAAAATATTAAAAATAACCAAACAATAATTAAATTATTGTTAAAAACTATTGATTTTCACATAGAAATATGCTATAGTAAAAATGCAAGATAAAAGCCGAATATTTTGCAATTTCTCGTAAAGGTGGTTTTTCTATGAAAACATTGATAGTGGCAAAACAAATTACCGTTACCGATGATCTGAAAGCAATCATTGAAAAGAAGCTTGAGAAATTTGATAAGTTTTTCAATAACAACGCTTCCGCAACGGTCGTGCTTTCAAGGGAACGCAAAAAAGAAATTCTGGAGCTTACGATAACAGTCGGCAGTACGCTGTTCAGAGCTGAAGAAGAACAGGATACGTTCAGAAACGCTCTGGATACTGCGGTTGATATAATTGAACGTCAGATAAGAAAAAATAAGACGAGGCTTCAGAAGCGCCTGCGTGACAGCTATTTTGACCACGCAGTATACGATATTGAAGCAGATGACGAGGAGGACGAAGCTCCTTATAAAATAAGAGAAAAGACCTTCCCCGCTCGTCCTATGTCGGTTGAAGAAGCAATTTTGCAGATGAACCTTCTGGGACATCAGTTCTTCGTTTTCGTCAACTCCGATACAGAAAAAACGAATGTCATATACAAGCGCCGTGAAAACGACTACGGTCTGCTCGTTCCCGAAGATTGATACAATAAAAATTAAAGGTTGGCTTATGCCAACCTTTATTTTATAAGCGTGTATATTCCGACGGTGGAATATCTTATCTGCTCCGTTGCAAAGAACAAGAAGAGCTTTACAAGCTTTTTTTCATCCGCCGAGAACGTAACGTACATATTGTATTCCCCGTCGGAGTACGGTGTGGGAACACAGTCCGTCTTGACGGTGTGAACACCGAAAAAGTCGGCGTAGAAAAGAATGTCGGACATTGAGTTTTCCTCGCTAGGTGTGACGATAAGCTCAGTATAATACAACCCATTTTTCTTGTGATACTGAACGAGCGATGCGTTTTTCTTGCACAGTGCGAAGCGTGTGCGCATATTTCCGTCGTTTGAAACGATGTCGGCACAGAGGCACACAAACAGCTCGTATTTCGATATAAGGCTGTAAAATCCACCAAGTCTGCCGTCCGTTGAATTTTCAATGGGCAGTATACAGTAATCGGCTTTGCCGTCGTACACCGCCTCGCATACGGAATTAAAATCAGACATATATGCGCTTTGCGCCGACAGAAGATACTTCGAAAACAGCTTGTACGCTTTATCCGAAAGCGTATTTTTCAAATATGCCACATCACCGCCATTTGACGTGCTTTTATCCTCGGAAAGAAAGTCGCCGAGCTTGCGTTTACCGGCTTTCGTATCGTCAAGCACGGAGCAGGCTGTAAGGCGAAGCAGTTTTCGGTTTATCTCGGCTGTTTTTTGATATTCTGGGTAGTCGGCGAAGGGTAACTCTATGTCAAGGCACCCGTTAAATGCTTGAACGGTGTTTTCATCCTTAAAACTTCCGTCCTTAGCAATAATGCCCATGGTTTCCCGCAATACCGCATATATACGCTCGTCAACGCTCTGCTTCTTCAGAAGCAGACGCAAAAGATTTTCACTATTATTCATTTCTTCACCTATGTAAACAGTATAATAAAATAATATATCATTTTAAAAATCAATTCCACATACTGTTTGTAAATATTCGCCGTGTATGCGTTTTTGTAAACGCTGACACAAGGTTTTGAAAATTAAATATTGACATATCGCATCACAGGTGCTATAATACTTTTCAGCAAAATAAAGAGGTGATAACTTGAATTGTTCTTCATTATATAAATTCAATTCCCCAACTTGGGATATGCTCCCCGACATTGACCTTTATATGGATCAGGTGTTGGCGCTTGCAGAAAAATATTTCGGTGCATTTTCGGATTCGAACGAGGTCGGTGTAACGTCGTCAATGCTTAACAACTACGTAAAGCAAAAGGTCGTTCCCGCACCCGAAAAGAAAAGATATAATAAGGAACATCTTGCGAGATTCTTAATGGTGTGTCTTTTGAAAAGAGTGCTTTCTATCGCCAAAATACGACAGCTTTTCGACAGTCTTTTTGAAAAATATTCCGTACGCGATATATATGAGATGTTCACGCGTGAGCTTGAATATGCCTTGCACGCGCTCGTGGAAAAAGAGCCTATGTCACAACCTGACAGCGACGACGGAAACGTATTGGCGCTTCAATACGCTGTGCGCTCCTTTGCACATATGATATTGGCAGAAATCCATATGAACAAGAAAAACGGATAATAAAACGGGACGGTCACTTGGAAAATTGTTTCCAAAATGAGTCGTCCCTTATTTTTTGAATAGTTATATATAGGGAGTGTGCAGTTCAAACTACACACTCATTTTTTTGCATTTGAGGCGGACAACCAACGGTCGCCACTTTAGCATTAACGCTTTTTCGGTATCATCACCACGTTTTTAAACGTTTTTAAGTCTGATATTCCGTTTGCGCTTTTCAAGTCCTCAAACGGAACTCCGTATTTTTTGGCAACGTCCCACACGCCCTCCTCACTCGTCGGATAATAGAACGTAAACGTGCCGAGCTTAACGTCGGATATCTTGTTTTCAAACACGATACTTTGCATAACACTGTAATTACACTCCTCTGCCAAAACGGCGTCTACGTATATTTCCGTATCGGCGAAGTAATTTTCACCGTCGTATCTTATCTTAACGTCACCGCATCTGCATACTGCGTTTACTATCTTGCCAAGTCCCTTTGAAGGAACGTCCGTTTCCCCCTTGAATGGCACAGATACTCTTATACTGTCGTACTCCTCACCATCAAACACAGCGCAGACGTCGCAAACACCGTTACAAACGAGTTTTCCGTCCGTGATACTGTAAGACGCGCCCTCAACGTTACCGAAGCACAGCGTTATATTCCCCGTTACAGCATCGCACACATCCTTGTCAAGCATTGCGTTTACACTGAAATTACCCTTGAAAGAGGCTGTGTTTTTATCACAGCGCACACTTTTATATTCAGGGTGTCCCGTACAGCCGACAGCGTACATATCAAGAGGAGCTGTCACGTTTTTCTCCGTACGCGAGAAAACCTTTACGTCATACAAAAGGTCAAGCTCGACAACTCTTTTTTCTCCGTTCGTATTTTCCGACACTGCAGACGTTATATCGTATACGTTTACCGTACCTGAACATACGGAGTCCTCCGTCACATTTTCACACGGAACGATATGTGACAGCGCAATACTTACGGGCATCGATGCGATTTTATCGTCAGCCGTCCGGTAAATGATGATACCGCGTAGCTCCGCGCGCACAAACACTTTTCCGTCGCCGCCCTTTGCGTCCACAGAATGAGGGCAAATGATCGTATGTACCACTCTTTCAACCGCAGGGATACCGTCGGGGACAGTAACGTCCTCTGACACTCCGATTCCCGTTTCCTCGCATACAAACGTGTCGCAATACGTTATATTCTGCGTGATGCACTGCACCTTTTCTTCATCGCTTATACCGCGTATTTCGGGACTCACGCTTTCCTCACCCCAGATGTCTGTATGTGCCTCTATTTTCGCCTTTAATCCGACCTTGCGCGGTGTCAGTGCGCGCAGAGTTATGTTTTTAGCCGTCACAGACACGTCACACACATTTCCGTTTGCGCCTTTCGTCTGTATACTGTCAGAAAAATCCGCCTTGAATTCAGCACATTGCAAGCTTTTGTCCTCGCCTCTGTAAAGCACCGCACAGCTTACGCATCCCTCATATTCCGTTTTATCATCGGATACGTACATTCCCGTTTTGCGCACGTCGGAAAACACGTGCAAAATGCGCTTTATATCGGGAAAATAATCGGGCAGGGTGTATTCACACACCGTCTCCGTATAATTTTCGCCCGAGAAATTCTTTTTGCTGACAAAGCCTTTACCGCTGTAATTATTTTGATCCATTCCGTAACCGTACCTTTCCTTGAATTATCTGCTAAAATATATTCATCAAGCTTGTTTCTTATGAATAAAATCCTTTTTCTTTCATCCGTTTTCTGATTTTGGTGAGAGCCGCTTTTTCTATGCGCGATACATACGACCTTGATATACAGAGCATTTCTGCAACCTCTCTTTGCGTTTTCGGCGTCTTTCCGTTAAGTCCGTAGCGAAGTATGATTATCTTTTTTTCTCGGTCGGAAAGTTCTTTTCTGACGGACGCAAACGCATTTTCTATCTGCAGTTTTCTGTTTATATCCTCTGCAATAGTATCGGGAACGCTTATTATATCGATGTACGTAAGCGGATTTCCCTCTTTGTCAGTGTCGAGAACCTCGTTTATCGACACTTCATTCTGAAGTTTTTTCTGGCTTCTGAAATACATGAGTATCTCATTTTGCAAACACTTTCCCGCATACGTTGCAAACCGCGTGCCCGTTTCGGGCTTGAAGCTGTCAATGGCTTTTATGAGACCTATCGTGCCTATTGATATCAGGTCATCGTGGTTTTTTGAAAGCGTGTAGTATTTTTTGACGATGTGTGCAACAAGGCGCATGTTGTGACGTATCAGCTTTTCACGCGCACACATATCACCGTTTTTCATTTTCATAAAACATTTATATTCCACCTCCGCCGAAAGCGGAGGTGGATAAACCTCCGCATCCGACACCTTGAGAAATGCAAAAAAGAAATTGTATATCATCCTGAAAATGTTTCCTGCCATTCCCTGCCTCCATTAATATTTTTTTAACACATCGTTATACATACCGATACAATGTGGGTATACAATATGTATGCGGTCATTACGCTTTACAGAACAAAAATTTACATAGGTGTTTATATGAAAACTGCTGTAATCGATATAGGTTCAAATACGATTAAACTTGATATATTCGACGTTTCGGGAAAAGAAGCAACTGTGCTCTCCTCGCAAAGCGAAAAGGGTGCATTGGCGCGTCACACAAAAGGCGGATTTCTTACAGATGAAGGATATGAAACATTAAAAAATATCCTCGAAAAGTATCTTATCGCCGCCGTTTGCGACGGGTGTGAGAAAACTTATGTTTTCGCAACGCAAAGTCTGAGAAACATCTCGAACTCCGAAGAAGTGCGACACAATATAAAAGAGGCACTGGGAGCAGACATCGACATTATAAGCGGAGAAGAAGAAGCCTTGTGCAGTACGAAAGCGCTGATGCTTGACTGTCCCGATGCCGAAAACGGCATCATGGCTGATATGGGCGGCGGAAGTCTTGAGCTTGTTGAATTTGAAAACCGTATACCCGTCGGTATATGCAGTCTTCCCCTCGGTGCGTTACGCGTCAAGGAACTGCTTGGCATCGGTATTATTCCGACAAGCCGTGACGAAGAAAAAATAAAAACGCACGTTAATTCCATTTTTAAAACCGCACCCGTAAAAAGCCGCGACACGGTGTATCTTATCGGCGGAACGGCACGCTCCGTTTTCTCGCTGTGCTTTGACGGAAAGGATGAAATTTCGCCCTGTGATGCCGCAAAGGCGTACAGACGCCTCGCAGATGGCGGTGAGGAAAGCGAAAATTTGTTTATCCGCGAGATTCCCAAGCGTGCTGACAATTTTATGACCGGGTTTTATATATTCAACATGCTCTGTGAATATTACGGTATAAAGAAGATAGTTTTATGTCAAAGAGGTGTCCGCGACGGGTACCTGCTCAATAAAACGGAAAACGGAAATACATAAATGCATTACATCAAAATAACGTTCAAAATATTTTTAATTCTGCTGCTCGTTTCCCTTACCTCGTGCGCAGGCGGAATATCGGGACTTCTCGGTATAGACAATACGGATTACGGAGCCGAGGCTGTCATGGCATCTCTCGACAAAAAGGGGGAGATTGCGCAGCAGCTTTCAAGCGTTTGCTCGGTGCTTACATTTGGAACGTGCGAGATAATCTGCTTTGACAATTTCAAATCGGTGGCGGACGAATACAGCGACACCGTGCTTGACTACCTTGCCGGAACTCATTTTGAAAAATACTCGGCTGACGATACAATGTTTTCGGCTTTGGCTGAAAATTATCCCGAATTAAGCGTAAACACACTAATTCCCGCATACGATTACGAAAATACGGTATACCGCTTTTTCGGCGGAGATATTCATTTAAAAAACAAAAACACGTCGCGTTTTTCATATCTTGACAAAATAAACGCGTATATACTGACGGGCAAGCTCACGTCGGTATATACGGCCGTTGAGATAGTAAATCTTGAAGAAACAGCAAATACTTACCGTGCTGTCGTACGTTTTTCCCAAAACGGTATAGCATATCCCGATGACTATTTCATCATCTTCAGAAAACGTGCGGAAAATGAAATCCCCTACATATATTCGGTATCGATAAACGAGAGCATTATCGTGGGAACCGAAAAAATCTGATAACAAAAAAATACCTCTTTTCATATCATACTACAGATGATTATGAAAAGAGGTATTTTATGAATTCAGTATATACAAACGCATATTTCGCCGCATCAAACACTTCAAACGGATTTATCGGGTATTTCAGCAAGATATTCGACGCCGAATCACTGGACAGAATATATATTCTCAAGGGCGGGCCCGGCACGGGAAAATCGTATCTTATGAACAAAATCGGCAAAGAAGCAGAGTCGCTGGGGTATGAAGTGGAATATTTTTTATGCTCCTCCGACACAAATTCGCTCGACGGTATTCTGATTCCGTCATTGAAGACCGCCGTCATAGACGGCACAGCGCCGCACATGACAGACCCCGTTTTCCCGGGTGCGGCAGATGAAATCATAAATTTAGGTGAGTTTTTTGACGTTAAAAAGCTTACTTCGCAAAAGGACATGATAATCAAGCTCATTCGTGCAAAATCGGAGCTTTATACACGCGCCTATGCATTTTTGCGCTGTGCGGGTTCGATAAAGAAAGAATACGATTGCACGGTATCGCCGTACGTACTTTATAAAAAAATGACCGACTTTGCGGAAAGGCTTACAAACCGTATTCGTAACGGCGAAAAATATGAGGAGAAAATACGCCTGACACACGCCTACGGCACGTGCGGAGAAGTGAAGCTTGACACATTTTACGAAAACGCAGAAACACGGTACGTTATCGAGGATAAATACAACACCTCACACATTCTGCTGTCGATAATATACGAAAAGCTGAAAGCAAAGGAAGCAGACGTAACGGTGAGTTTTTCACCGGACATTCCCGAGCAGATAGACGGAATATACATCAACTCACAGAGAATATCTTTCACCGTCACAACTCAAAAATCAGACAGCGACAAGGTGATAAATATGTGCAGATTCATAAACAAAGACGGAATAAAAGCACATAAAAAACGGCTTCACTTTATGAAAACAGCATACGAATCCGTCATTAAAGAAGCGCTCGTTTATCTTTCAAGCGTAAAACCGCTTCACGAGGAGCTTGAAAAAATATACACCGCTTCAATGGATTTTGCAAAAAAAGAAAAATTGACATCAAAGCTTTGTAAAAAAATATTCGGATAAGCAAAATTCCTCGGAAAATCCGAGGAATTTTTATTATTTTGCGTATTTTTCCACCGCAATTATAAACGGTGAGTCGTATGAATTTATCATTCTGCAATTCATTACGGAATAATATTTTCTGTCATACGAAGCAAGGTATTCAAGGAGCATTTCGCCCTCGCGTCTGCCCTCATCGTGACCGGGATAAACGGAAATGACGAGCACACCGCCACCCTTGAGCAGTTCAATTCCGTCTTTGACAGCCTTGAACGTCGTTTCGCACATTGTGTGCTTCGACTTGTCGCCGCCGGGAAGATACCCGAGATTGAACATTCCCCCGTCAATAGGCTCTTTTACGTATTCCTTGACATTTTGGTGTCCCGACAGTATAAGCTCAAAATTGGTGTGTCCCTTTTCATCAAGGAGCTTTTTGGTGTTTTCAAGTGCCGCGGGCTGAACATCGAAGGAATATACCTTTCCGTTTTTCGCAACACCGCACAAAAATTCCGTGTCGTGTCCGTTGCCCATCGTGAAATCAACGTAAACTCCGTTTTCGTTGGGATTTTTAAGTATATATTCTTTAGCGTGCTCTTTCAGGTTCATTTTTCCGCCTCCAGCCACTTTTGCCAGACTTCGGGCTTGTAACCGACCGTCGCAAGCTTTCCGTTTCTGACAATGGGAGTTTTAAGAAGCGACGGATCTTCAAGTATATTTTCATCCTTATCCGCTTCATAAGCGAGATACGAAAGAAGCTTATAATCGCTGTGTTTTTCATCAAGCAGCGCATCAATTCCGCCGACAGCGCTTTTCACGCTTTTATATTCCCCCGGTGATATACCCTTGTCAAGCAGGTCGATAAACTGTATCTTCACCCTGCGTTCCTTAAAAAATCTCTCTGCTTTTTTTGTATCAAAGCATTTTTTCTTACCGAATATCTGTATCATATTACCACTTCTTTCATTTCACCAAATACAGTTCGTCCATCAGCTTCAACTGTTCTTCTATAAATTCAAGTATGTTCTCAAATGTATCTTCACCTTTATGAAAAAGTCCGTTTTCTCCCTGATCGCGCAGCAAAGCACCTGAACCGATAAGAGCTGAATTATATTTCTGCAACATTTCAACTAAATTATCGTACTGCAACAGTCCCTCTCTCAGTTGTCTGTAACGTTCTGCCATCATATCGGAAATTTCGGGATTCAGTGCCAACATAGCTTCATACTCATGTCTGACGATCTCTGTGCCCGTATTTGCTGTGTACTGTATGGCATTGTTCGCCCACTCTATTCCAAACGATTGGTCGGTGTCCCACAAAAGTATGCATATTTTCTTGTCATTTTTGCTGTCGATAACGTAGTACGTATTTTGCAGCCATAAATTATCAACAAGACGTCCGAACTGAATCATCAAGCTTACGTCCACCCAATTATTCTTATCAAGCGCTGAAAAATCATTTTCAAAAAACAATCCGCTGATATGGCCGTAAAGCTCGTCGGAGGTCATCCTATTGGAAAATTCTATGCCGTAAGCTTCATTCGGAGATTGCGGAACACTTACCCAAACGTAATCGGTTCCGCGAAGAAGCGCAGCGTCAGCGCCAAACTCCAAATATTTATCGCTTATCTGGCGCTCCAGCAAATAAAGACCTTCGTATTTACCGTTAACCACAAGCTCAACATACTCACCCGATGACATTTTGACGTTGTATTCCGCATTGCTCTGTATTTCGTTCCAAAGATCCATCATGAGCTTTTCGCGCACCTTAGTATCATCGATCACCATTGCATTGAGTACCCATTCATCATCAGCACCGAGACCGAGCAATTCCATATCATTGTCTTCGCGTTGTCTTTGCAAATTCAATTTATACGATTTCTTTTCGTATCGAGTTGTACTTGCTCCGCGCACGCGCCACTGTGCAAAAGATTTTTGAAACTGTGACCGTTTATTTCCGTTCCAAAGCGAAAATTCACCGTCGCTCAACGGTCTGCCCGATGCATCTTTTCCCGCATCAACACCGTTAAGATTTATTATCGGAAGTGTTGACAGCACAAGATCGTACTGCATATATTCATTTGAATCTTTTTCTGCAATTATCAGCTTCAGCGCTTCATTATTCACAACAGCGTCAGCGCAGTCTTCCGCCGAAACGTAAAAAACAAAATTCTCATCACGGCGAAGCGTCAAAAGACCGTCAAGAAAAGACGTGTCTGAAAGCGCATTTTTGTCTACGGAAGCATATACCGTTGAGGTTTCCTTATCTATTGCAGCAGAAACTTCTCCGTTTAAGATATATTCGCTGTAATCTTTGTAAACATATTTTGAAAAGCCGCCTGCTTCCTCTTTTGAAACGAGCTTTAAAGGAACAATATCATTTTGTCTGTTCAATGCAAAAATTGCAAATATCAGAAAAAGAACAGTAAACAAAATCAACACTGTCCATTTTAATGTCTTTTTCTCGGACACTTTTTCCGCTCCTTTCGTTTAAATCAAAAACTCTCCGTTCAACGCAAAGCACCCCAGATAATATTTGGAAAACGTACATCTCTCGAGTGTACCGATTTGAAGTAACTGCAATATAAAATCGGGAATAAATTCATCGTATTTCACTTCAAGAATATGTATTCCTTCGGGTGTTACGGGAACCGGGCTTTCCGTTTTCGGAAGCAAAAAGCTGTCAAGATTGCCCGATGCGGAGATATTCTTGTCAATCGTTATACGTACGTTTCCTGTTTTGTATACGTAAGCCGATCTCTCATATTCAATTACCGCCCTTGGAAGAAGTCCCTTGCATTTTCTTTCCAACAAAAATTCATTGAGCACACGGCGCTCACCGAAATGCGGAAGATCTGCCGAAAAACAATCCCTTGTCGCAAGTGCTTCAGCCTCTGCCCTCGTTATCATGCACGAGGATTTTTTCGTAAGAGAATTTTTCTTTTCCTTTATTTCAAGTCTGATAAAGCCGTCGCTTTCTCCGTATGTTCGTATCCTGTACTTTTTTCTGTCGTCTACTCCCGCATCATTCTCGGAAATACATTTTTCATCATACGTATCAAAATAAAGACTGCGTATGAGATAAGATTCACCCGTTTGGTGCGAATCCCTCTGCAAAAATCCGTCAAGACGTCCTTTTATCAGCGCTATGTGTTTTTCGGTAATTATATATTTATTTTCTACTCTGTATTCCATACCGTTATCAGAAACGGACCTCACCGTCGTGAGCCATAATGCTTACCGAAGACACACCTTCGATTTGCGAAAGAGCTTTTGAAAATTCAGCTTCGTCCTTTATTTTCGTTTCAAGAATAAGCTCCATCCCCTTTGAAGAAATATTCTTGCTTCTGACACGGCATTTCTTCGTGTACTTTTCCGTACATTCCTTGATCTTATCGTAGCAATCGGCATTATCCGCGGAAATCACCGCAAGGCAAGGAGCCTTCAGCGTGGGGAACATATCAAGAATTATCATAAACAACGCAATTCCCAAGCTTATTATTATCGAAAGCTCAAACAAACCTACACCTGTTATGATACCGACGCTGATGCTCCAGAATAAAAACGTAAGATCCATTGAATCCTTTACCGCGTTACGGAAACGAACTATCGAAAGTGCGCCGACCATACCCAAGCTGAGAACGAGATTGTTCTGCATCGCAAGCATAATTCCCGCTGTTATAACAGGCAACAGCGCAAGCGTTTTGTTGAAATTTCTGTTGTAGAAATCCTTACCGCTTGTGAGTCTGTAAACAACGTACACAAACACACCGATAAGTGCGGAAAAAGCAAGTGTTACGATTATTTCCGCAGTTGACAGCGTGGTAACTGAAAACCCTTTAGCGATCGCGCTTTTTATCATATTAAGTATTGCCATATTTTCAACTCTCCAAAAAAACATTATATATTTTATTTTACATCAGAATTATATAAAAGTCAAGGCTTTTTACCTTAAAAATATACCCCGAAAAGCTTACAGCCCTTCGGGGTATATCAATAAATATTCAAAAATTACTTTTTAAGGTTTGCAAGAAGTGTTTCAAGCTCTGCGTAAAGTTCTGCGGGAACTCTGTCGCCGATCTGAGCGTAGAAGTCCTTGATTCCTTCTGCTTCTTCAAGCCATACCTTTGTATCAATATCAAGAAGCTCCTTGATAGTATCAAGTGTAATATCAAGTCCTTCGATGTTGATGTCTTCTGCCTTGGGAAGGAAACCGATGGGAGATTCAACCGCGTCAGCCTTGCCTTCGCAACGCGCAAGTATCCAGAGAAGAACACGCATATTGTCACCGAAGCCGGGCCAGATGAAGTGGCCTTCGTCATCAAGACGGAACCAGTTTACGTTGAATATCTTGGGGGGATTCTTGATTTTCTTGCCCATTTCGAGCCAGTGAGCAAAGTAATCACCCATATCATAGCCTGTGAAAGGACGCATAGCCATAGGGTCACGGCGGACAACACCGACAGCGCCTGACGCTGCTGCCGTTGTTTCGGAAGCCATGATAGAACCTACGAATACACCGTTCTGCCAGCTCGTGGATTCATATACAAGGGGAGCTGTCTTTGCACGTCTGCCACCGAATACGATAGCGGAAAGCGGAACACCGTTGGGGCTTTCGAATTCAGAGGACAGGCAGGGGCAGTTCTTTGCTCTTGCTGTGAATCTGGAGTTCGGGTGAGCTGCCTTTTCGCCTGATTCAGCGTTGTAGGGATTACCCTTCCAGTCGATCATATTGGCAGGCTTTTCCTTTGTAAGACCTTCCCACCAAACTGTGTTGTCATCTGTATTGTGAGCAACGTTTGTGAAGATAGTATCCTTAAGCGTTGTGTAAAGCGCGTTGGGGTTGGACTTTTCGTTTGTACCGGGAGCAACACCGAAGAAGCCGTTTTCAGGGTTCATAGCCCAAAGTCTGCCGTCTTCGCCGACTCTTATCCAAGCGATGTCATCGCCTACACACCAAACCTTATAGCCCTTCTTCTTGTATATTTCCGGAGGAATGAGCATTGCAAGGTTTGTCTTACCACATGCAGAGGGGAACGCAGCTGCGATATACTTAACTTCGCCTTCGGGATTTTCGATACCGAGGATAAGCATATGTTCAGCCATCCATCCCTCCTGCTTGCCCTGATAGGAAGCAATACGGAGCGCAAAGCACTTCTTACCGAGAAGAACG
>JAZKZC010000012.1:0-7710 GCA_045612465.1 Eubacteriales bacterium | reverse complement strand
CCCAACAGCGGTTACAGCTACAAGACGTTGAAGGTAAACGGTAGTACCGTAAGCCCCGACACGAGCGGCAAATACAAGTTTGTTGCTCAGGATGATACATACGAAATTACAGCAACGTTCACAAAGAACACGTTTACAGAAAGCACATCTGACAAGTGGACACTGACACATCAGGGGGCAGGTAAGCTTGTTATGGATAAACACTCATCGGGTGATTCGGGTTGGCTGTCTGCTATCAATAAGGCAAATGATATTACAGTTACAGTACGTGACTATTATCCGTCTGCAAAAGACTTCTCGATGAAGTATAAGTTTGAATTCGATAACGGCGAAACACTTATTCTCCGTTTACATAACAAGGATGACGGAAAGTACAGAATCCAGGTTATGAGCGGATCAACATTGGCGAAAGCATGGCAGAACTGCTATGTATTGACAGATGCCCAGACAACAACGCTTAAAAATAGCGGAATTAAATTCCGTGTGGCTATTGAAGGCTCAAATGCCGTGGCATATTTGGCAGGAACAAAGGTTTGTACGGTTGACATTTCAAAGGTTATTGCGACGGGTGAGGCAAGCAACGTTAAGAATATGCCCGTACGTATCAGCCTTAAAATGTGCGGTAACTTGAATAAATCGGTAAGCATTTCTTATAAACTTACCAATACTGTGGTAACTGAGCAATTCAAGACAAGCGATCTTTCAAGATATGTGATCGTATATTCAAAGAGCAATCCCGACTACGCAAACCTGGCTAATCAGCTTAAAAATCAGATTTCCGCAAAGTACGGAGTAACGCTCAATGTTGTTGCAGACAGTGCATCTGACAGAGCAGCATATGAGATTTTGTTAGGTGACACTAACCGCGATAATACTTTAAGCAGAGTTATGGAATATTCCGTTACAGTAAATGACGGTCAGTTCAGAATTAACGTCGGTGGTTCTGTTTCCGCAGAGAAGGCAATCAGCTACCTTTGCAGTAATGTTTTCACCGGAAACAGCTTGACACTCAGTAACGGTGAATATTATAAGACGTCATTGTTAACTGCTTCACGTGCTATTACAAGTGGTACTACTGCACGTGTAATGAGCGCAAATATTCTCGCTGATGCATTTGCGGGAAGCGAATATAAAGATGCTTACTATCGTGCGGAAATATTTGCTGGTATGCTTGTATCATATACACCCGATGTAATCGGTCTTCAGGAAGTTGACGGAAGCTGGGATAAGGTTCTCTGCGACTATCTTACACGCATTGAAAAAGTATACGGTATAAAGTACGCAAGATGTCTTGCTACATACGAGGGCAAAATCAATTTGACATCGCTTTTGTACCGTTCCGATAAACTGAAGGTAGTGAACAGCGGTGTGCATGTATTCAGCTGGTGGAAAGATAAAGCTGCTAATTACAGCTACCACATGCGTAACATAAGCTGGGCGCAGTTCGCATTCTTGAACAATACGAGCAAGAAGTTTATCGTTGCCAATACACATTGGTCGTATCGTCTGGAGCACGCTGAAGGAAATACCTATTTAACAGGTTCTTCCAAGCCTATCGCTGCAAACGAATTGCGCACCCAGTGTATGAACGAAACCAAGGATTTTATGGCATCGTTGAAAAAAACATACTCCGATTCTCCTATCTTTTTGACAGGTGACTTTAACACATCCTTGCCATTCTTCACGCAGTCAACATGGACTCCCACATCATTTAATGTTATCAGCGAACAGGCGAAAAACAATGGCACGGCTTTGTCGACAGTACCCACTTCAAATCACTTTGACCATATATTCGGAACCGGAAACTATACGATCAAATGTTTTGAGTTGATTAAAAACGTCAACAACCACAGCACATTGACGGACCATCCGTTTGCTTATGCTGACTTGGCATTCTGATATGATGCAGGAAAAATATTTATCAGTTAAAAATCTATAAAATAGATGGCTATGACATCAAAATGTCATAGCCATCTATTTTATTATCTTTTCAAAGGTTAAAAAATCAATTGATTTTTGGGTTCGAATATGATATTATATACGTGATAAGTTTAAAAAAGAGGTGTGTTTATGAGCTTTATGGATTCATATAAGCGTTTGGAAAAGCTGTGCGGGGAAATTATGGACGATGACCGCAGAGTATCCGCTTATATTGACGAAATGATAAGTATTTCGGAAGGACGATATATTGTAGACGGCTGGGACGATGACTTAAAACAGCTCAAGCATTATCGTTGGGTGAGAAATAAAATTGCACACGATCCCGATTGTACAGAAGAAAAAATGTGTACACGCAGTGATACAAGATGGATAAATGGATTTTATTCCCGTATTATCAATCAAAGTGACCCCCTTTCGTTATATCGTAAAGCGAAAAAGAAACGATCAAACAGCTCAAAAAATAAAAATGGAAAGCCAGCAAACAAAAAATACGGTAAAAGAAAGAAAAAACGTGTCAATGTAGGTATTGCTGTGACTGTTACTGCGCTTTTGCTCATTGCCGCAGCAGTGATTTATGCGAAAATTTTTATGTAATTATGTTATATGAGATATAGAGAAATGTAAAAATATGCTGAGAGAAAATATAAAAAAAGAAATACTCGAAAAAACACTTGCGGCGAAGCGGAGAAATGAAAAAGCAATCGCGTGCCTACATGACAGAGTTCTGCTTACTGACTACTGCTGTCTGACAACCGAAAGTGAACATGGTACAGTCTGGACAAAAGCCTTACAAACGGCGCTGGATGAGCACGAGATAGTCGTAATTCCGCCGTCTGATGATGTATATTGGCTTGATTCAACTGTGATAATTCCGTCAAACAGGAGAATTGAAGCGAGCGGTGCTGTTATAAGGCTTGTTCCTGAATTTCCTTACGTAATGTTGTGTAACGAGCATATACATGATGGAACAAATGCTCCGATTGACACATCTTACCGCGATGCGAACATATCAATTCACGGCGGAAGATGGGAGGAAACCTGTGATGTTCGAGGCAAGCGCAGACTGAATTCGGATTTTTCGAACACGTTTAAGGGTGTTCAAACAATGATGCTGTTTAACAACATCAATAATTTGACTATAACCGACGTCACGTTTTCACACGCAAATTCATTTTGTGTTCAAGTAGGTGACCTTATTGACGGTGTTTTTGAAAATTTCAGCTTCGTTTCCTGTTTTGCCGACGGCTTACACATCAACGGCAACTGTGAAAATCTTTATGTACGAAATTTCAAGGGGCATGTCGGTGATGATCTTGTTGCGTTGAATATGTACGACTGGATAAATTCATCGATAAATTTTGGTCCTGCACATAATATTTACTGCGAAAACATTATTTCCGAACCCGACAGCAGAGCAAAGATGATGCGTTTGCAGCCGGGAATGTTTAAATTTCAAGACGGAACGCTCGTTGATTGTTCGCTTACAAATGTTTACGTGAAGCACGCGCGCGGAATCTTTGAATACAAGCTTTATTTTCAGTCACCAAGGTATTTTATCGGAGATAAGCCTGAGGGGGAGGGTGCAGGAACGGCCGACAATATCTTTTTTGAGGACATCGCGATTACCGCGCAACGTCCGTGGTATCCCGACGAAGATGATGAGAAAAGAGGACATTTCGGAATGTTTTTCTCTAACTCCAACATTGGTTATCTTTCGCTTGAAAATATTCAATATACAACTGATGCAAATACAAGTGACAAGACACATCTTATAACGGTCGGTCCAATGTCTTGTATCAGGGACGGAAAAGAGGTATTTGATCCGTATGTGAGTGCAACACTTGATACACTCGAACTTAAAGATATTCTTGTGAACGGAGAAAGAGTAACAAAAATAGACGGGCTTATCAAAACGGTGGAATTTGATAACGTAAACAATGATGGAAACTCATCTGGCAAAGGTAAGCTCAACCGCGTTATACTTGACGGCGAAAAAGTGTTATGACCGTATCATCGGACATATATATTGATAGATTTATACATTATTTTTTGTTAGAATTAATAAAAAGCCTTAAAGGGGAATTGATTTGAAAAAAATAATAAATTGGTTTAAAGAATACGGGTATTATTACAAAATGCACTTTGTTGCGGGTGGTTTTGCTCTTATTATATGTATAATACTCGTCGTTCAGATATTTACAAAGACAGATTACGATATTTTTGTTACGTATTTAGGCCCTGTATCGCATACGGTAGAAGGACTTGAATCGATAGAAAATGCAATAAAAGAAACGCTCGACGAGGGACTTTCCGAAGAAGTTAAGGAAATATCTATACGTGATATCGTATATCTAAACAAGGAGCTGTTTACACAGAGTCGCAACGATGATATGTTTGTTTCATCCACGTCCAACAGCGACGCTGTCAAGCTGTTGAACAGTGAGATCAGCGTGGGAGATTCATATATTTACATACTTGATAAAGAGCAATATGATCTTGTCAAAACATCGGGGGCGTTATCAAAGCTTTCGGACGTTGTGAAAAACGTTCCGGATGGCGCAGATGTGTACGGTATTCCGATCAAAAAAACTGAATTCGGAAATTCATTTGCTTGTTTTGCAAATTACAGAGATGATATGTACCTATGTTTGAGAGCTAATACTTCAGACAGTGCTGTGGCAACACTCAAAGGCAAGGAAAAAGTAGAGGCAGAATTTGAGCTTCACAGAAAAGTTTTTGAATGTATACTTAATTATAAAACAGAAAATTAAAGTATTTTGAAAACGAAACAGGGGCGCGCTCCATACAGAGCGTGCCCCTTTGTGTTTGTTTGGGATCTATTTAATGCATATGTTTGTGAATATATTGCAAGTGATCATCCAGAGAAGTTGATAAAGCACAACGACGAGCGAGCTTATACCACTTTCTATGCCTGCAAATATTGTGAATGCTGCCACCATAATACCTATTATAATGGAAACGAATGAAATCAGTACACCTGTTTTTATTACAGAGGAGAGCTTTCTGCAGTTGGTCAGTACCTTAAGAAGTGATTTTGCAGATCCTTTCGAAACGATCGTTGCATCGGTGCTCTGAAGTGTTTGCGAAAGCTCTGATCTGTCGGAGCATTTCACAACTCTTACAGGGTATTTCTTGATATTTATTTCGCTTGCAAGCAAGGAAGTGTCGATATTGGGGTCAAAAGTCTTTATTGCTATGCACATTCCCGCATCCGTAAGCTGCTGTAAAACAGCGGAAAAGTCGGAATCTGCGGAATATTTAAGGTAAAGCTTGGCAACTATTGTGCCGCCCGACGCCATATACATAATACGCTTTGCATTTTTGGCTTCAGCGCTCTGATCATCATCTGTATACACGGGGATAAAGTTTTGCTTTTCCATAAAGGATGCGCTTCCGAGCAAAATGTGTTCTTCATTTACAGTTGCTTCGATACCGTCATCGTAGACGGAGAATATCTTTACGTTATCCGTTTTTTCAATTTCGCGTGAAGCATTTTCGAAAACGTCGTAAAGCGGACCGCCAAGCTTTTTGAAAACACTCGTCGCGGCGAACAAAACATGGTCGATTCTGTTTTCTCCGTATACTTTAACCGAGAGGAGCTTTAATGCGTATGATGGGAATACTTCCTTGTCATCGAAAGAAACGACAGCGGCTTCGGAAAAATCATCAGCGGCACATTCACCGATAAAGGTGCTGTTATCCTGCGAAGCGATAGTTGCCGCTTTATAAAGCGGGTATGAGAACGCTGTGAAAAGCGAGGAGGGAATTATTGCGCTGAAAAGTACGAATGCGTAAGTAAATGAGGTGTCAAATCCTTTCTTCAGCAAGAACATAGCGAAAAATGCTATAAGCGCTGCGAGAAAACAAACAGCTCCCGATATCAAAAAGTGAGTTTTGGATCTGGAGTGTTTGCGTGTGTTAGATACAAAGTTTTCAACAAAATTTGTTTTGTTGATTTTGAACATTGTCGGATTTTCGGGCAGATAGCTGTAAAACTCATCATTTTCCACGCTTTCGGATGAGGGCTTGAATTCATCTATCGTGTACTTTATCATATTGCTTGAAGCAATATTGAAGGATGAAATCTCACGCTTGAGGTCTCTGCGTTCGTTCAGAAGTGTTGCAGTAATGCAAAATGCGCACGGCGAGAAAATAAGAATGGGATTCTGCGTCGAAACGATTGCTTGGTATATACCGAAAGCAATGGTTATAATTGAGAAAGACGTTGTCAAAAGCTCGCCCGTTATCTTTCCGTTTGCAAGTGCTTTGATACTTCCGAGAAAGCCCGTGAAGAAAAATGCGAATACTATGAGGAAAAGCTGAAATGCGACAAGTACCAGCACTCTCGGATTAGAAATGGGATCTAAGAAATGGGGAACGGTATAGCCGAGAGAAATTACGGTTTCAAGCGTCAAAAGCAATAAAGTAAACAGACATGCACAGATCAATTTTACCCTTGAGCTTTTGTAAAGCTTTTTGTATCTGTCTTTAAAAGGCTTCCTCTGAGCAGTATTCGTATATTCACCGGAATTCTTCTTTGCTTTGCGGGGAGTATTGTCCTTCTTTTTTTCGCCCGCACGGCCTATTGTTGCTATGTCGGTGTTTTCTTTGTCATTGTCGTATACATCTTCAAGCGCTTTTGAAAAATCGACCATCGCATCCATAATACGATGTTCGGCATCATCATAGCCGTCTGATGATGTTTCCGATGTATTTCTGTATACCTGATCAAACCCGAAATCCAAATTTTCATCGGCGGGTTTGTCCGATTCTGTGTCATTAACTATAACATCATCATCTTCTTCATTGTCTTCGCCGCTAAAGCTGCCGATGGTGGGCGATATGACGGTTTTATCATCTACAGCTACCGTATCATCTGATATTTCATCATCAACGGGTGTATCATTGGATTTTGACATATCAGCGGTTAATGCTATCGTATCACCGCTTTCGTCATCTTTGACGGCGGTTATAACAGTTGTTTGTTGTTTAAGATTATCTTCTTCGGTATTATCAGGATCGTCCGTAGGTAACAGAATGTCAGGTGTGTCGGGAAATTCAACGTCATCGTATTCAGCATCGTTAAAGAAAATTCGTCCTGCTTTTTCTTCTTTTTCTGTTGAAATATTTATACTGTTCACGCTTCTTGTGTTTTCGTCAGACGTGTTTTTTTGCGAACGTTTCATCGGTGCAGGTTGATATACAGAGTCGTCAAGTCTGTCAAGAGTATCCGAAAAACCGACAAGCGAATCGGCTGCTTCAGAGGATTCCTTTTTCTTGGAATCGAATATATCTTTCAGTGTGGTATCATCTTCGTAATCTTCTTCGTCCGAAGATAAATATAGTATGTCAAAGTCATCGTCACCTTCGGAAACTTCCGTATCATCTTCGCCTGTATCTGCAATTGGATAGATTATATCCGGTGCAGAGGCGGTATTTTCAGATGCTCCGTTATCTGCATTCCGGGTTTCGTTATCGGAAGCGTTTTCATCTTCTGCATCGTTTTCGGGCTCAATACCGAGAGTTTTATTCAAACGTCTTATTATCTCATCTGCGGAAATATCATTCAAATCCTTCTTTTCCATACATTTCACCCTTTCTTTTTATTTGCTTTTTATATATTTTTGCTTTGCAACCTCGTTGAGTATTACTGCCGCGGCACACGAAACGTTGAGGGAGTTAACGTTTCCGAGCATCGGAATCGACACTGTAAAATCACACTTTGATTTGACTATACGCGATATGCCC
>JAZKZC010000011.1:0-4014 GCA_045612465.1 Eubacteriales bacterium | reverse complement strand
ACCGCTGTCGGTATCGGTCGGCGGCGACAGTGCAGCGGCACCTTTGAATTCGCTGACAGCCGTGATGTCCGCGGCAAACAAAGGCGCGGATGCAATACAGGTCGATGTCTGTATAACCGATGACGGTTGTGCGGTGTTGAGCGCAACCGATGAAACGGTGTATCTGAACCAAAACGTCAGCATTTACGGAACGACGGTGAGCGAGCTTAAAAAGCTCCATTACAACGACGAAAGAATATCTGACGAAACGATAGCCACGCTTTCCGAGGTCTTGAAACACCTCAAAAATGCGTATCCGGACGTTGTTGTGTATGCAAAGCTTTCCGATGACAGGTCATTCACGGCTGATGCGGTCAATGCATCCGCTGCGGAATACGGAATGGAATCCCGCGTTGTCATCCTTACGGAAAAGGAAAGCGTTGCAAAATATGTACGCGGTGAGCTGAAAGTCGGCGCGGAATGTACGTCAAAGGTGTATATACCCGCGAATGCGGACGGAAATACCGCTGTCTGCTGTATAGAAAACGCAAAAAGAGCTGTTGATTCCGCATATTTTCCTCAGAACATCAAGCTTACAAAGGAATTTTTGTACTGCGCTGTGTCAAGAGGGATCACGGTTGTTTATGACAGCGAAAGACAGATAAAACAGCTTGACGTGCAGAAGGACGCAGGCGGTAAGATAACGGTCAGCGCGACGCGTGATGACGGCACGGTTTACGACGTTACCGACAAAGCTGAATTCGTGACGGTAAGCGGAACGCCGCTCTTTCACGACGGTGCGGTGTCGGGCGAGGGTGTGTTTGCAATGCGTGTGCCGTTTGCCGACGGTTACGTTTATACGAAAAGTATGACCGCGCAGGATGCCCCGATCTCCGCAGAAACGGAAGCGGTACCGAGTGACACCGAGGAAAACGGTAATATAATGAGATATATTATAATTGCAGGCTGTGCCGTGATGGTTGCAGGCGGATTCGTATTTTTCGGAATTCTGAAAAAAGCGTCGTTCAAAAAGGGAAAAGAATGATTTGTGTAAAATGCATAAAAAACGCAAATTTATCTGTACAAAATTGTAAAACGGCTAAATTCGCAATTTAATTGCCGTAACTATTGACAAAATCGGATTTTTATGCTATATTGTTATATGTATGTATATAGTCGGCGGAAACAGGAGGAATAATATGAGTCCTGCGGATTTTCACCCGTCTGAATTGAGGATAGGGTTGAACAGTACGGTCAAGGCCGTGAAGAAAGATTCTGCCGCGCTTGTATTCATTGCATACGATGCAGACGACGCTGTGAAGAATAAGGTTACGGACTGTGTCGGCGATAAAGCCGTCACCGTTTGCCTTGAATTTTCAATGTTGCAGCTCGGTGTTCTTTGTAATATCGAGGTTCCGTGCGCCGTGTGCTGCGCTTTGAAAGCGCAATAAAGAGGTACTTTCGTGAGCTTTCGGGTTTGCGTTTGTATAATAGACAACTTATTTTTGAAGAAAGGAGAGATTCCCGAGATGCCAACCTTTAACCAGTTAGTTAAAAACGGTCGTCACGACAAGAAGTACAAGTCTAAAGTACCGGTACTTCAGAAGGGCTACAACTCCCTTAAAAAGCGTGCAACTGACCAAAGCTCACCTCAAAAGAGAGGCGTTTGCACAAAGGTAACTACAGCTACACCTAAGAAGCCTAACTCCGCTATCCGTAAGATCGCAAGAGTTAAGCTCGTTAATGGTCTTGAAGCTACGTGCTACATCCCCGGTATCGGTCATAACCTTCAGGAGCACTCCGTCGTTCTTATCCGCGGCGGCCGTGTACGTGACCTCCCCGGTGTGCGTTACCACATCATAAGAGGTACTCTTGATACACAGGGTGTTGCAAAGAGAAACCAGAGCCGTTCGCTCTACGGCGCAAAGAGAGCAAAGGCAGGCAAATAATAAGTCTGCAGGTTAAAAAAGTTTCAGCTTTCAGAACTGCAAAAGCCGGGAAGATCCTTTATTCAAAAATAAGGTGTTTATTATCAGACCCGACAGCTTTCTGCACGGACGAAAAGTTATACTTTCGAGTACCAATGATATCATGAAAATTAATGAAGGAGGGAAGTACAGTGCCGAGAAGAGGTCAAATCTCAAAGAGAGACGTTCTGCCGGATCCGCTTTATAACTCTAAGCTTGTTACAAAGCTCATCAACAACATTATGTATGACGGTAAAAAGGGCGTTGCTCAGAAAATCGTATATGACGCTTTCGCTATCGTAGAAGAAAAGTCAGGAAAGAGTGCTTTGGAAGCTTTCCAGGGCGCGCTTGACAACATTATGCCGAAGCTTGAGGTTAAGGCTCGCCGTGTAGGTGGTTCGACATATCAGGTTCCTATGGACGTAAGACCTGAACGTCAGCTTACACTTGGCTTGCGTTGGATCACAAGATATTCCAGAGAGCGTAACGAAAGAACAATGGCAGACCGCCTTGCGGCGGAAATACTCGATGCAATGAACAACACAGGTGCATCGGTTAAGAAGAAAGAAGACACGCACAAAATGGCAGAAGCTAACAAGGCTTTCGCACATTTCAGATGGTAAGGAGTTTTTAAATGGCAAGAGAATACCCGCTTGAGCTTACCCGAAATATCGGTATTATGGCTCACATTGATGCCGGTAAAACGACTACTACCGAGCGTATATTGTTTTACACCGGTAAAACGCATAAGATAGGCGAAACCCACGACGGTTCCGCAACGATGGACTGGATGGCACAGGAACAGGAAAGAGGTATTACAATTACCTCTGCCGCTACAACATGTTTCTGGAAGGGTAACAGAATCAACATCATCGACACACCCGGACACGTTGACTTCACAGTTGAAGTTGAACGTTCACTCCGTGTCCTTGACGGTTCAGTTACAGTATTCTGCGCTAAGGGCGGTGTTGAACCCCAGTCCGAAACAGTTTGGCGCCAGGCTGACAAGTACAAGGTACCGCGTATGGCTTACGTCAACAAAATGGATATAATGGGTGCTGACTTTTACAGAGTTGTAAAAATGATGCACGAGCGTTTGCATGCGAATGCTGTTCCGATACAGCTTCCCATCGGACGTGAAGATACATTCGTCGGTATCATCGACCTTATGGAAATGGTTGCTGATATCAACTCAAAGGACGACCAGGGTAAGAGCGTAACTGTTGCGGCTATCCCCGACGATATGCTCGCTCAGGCTGAAGAAGCAAGAGCAGAAATGGTTGAAAAGATCTGCGAAACAGACGAAGAACTTTTCGAAAAATACTGCGAAGGCGAAGAGATCGGTATCGAAGATCTTAAGAAAGCTCTCCGTAAGGCTACGATCGCTAACCAGATCGTTCCCGTTTGCTGCGGTACATCCTTCAAGAACAAGGGTGTTCAGAAGCTTCTTGACGCAGTTATCGACTATATGCCTTCACCTCTTGATATTCCCGCTATCAAGGGCGTAAACCCCAAGACAGAGGAAGAAGAGGAAAGACCTGCAGATGACAGCGCACCTTTCTCTGCGCTTGCATTCAAGATCATGACTGACCCGTTCGTTGGTAAGCTCTGCTTCTTCAGAGTTTATTCAGGTAAGGTTGAAGCAGGTACAACTGTTTACAACTCTACAAAGAACGGCCGTGAGCGTTTCGGAAGAATTCTTCAGATGCACGCTAACGACAGACAGGATATCGACATCTGCTATTCCGGTGATATCGCCGCTGTAGTCGGTGTTAAGAATACAACAACAGGTGACACACTTTGTGATGAAGCTCATCCCGTAATTCTCGAATCAATGGAGTTCCCGGAACCC
Organism: Eubacteriales bacterium; assembly: GCA_045612465.1. Classification (GTDB taxonomy): domain Bacteria; phylum Bacillota; class Clostridia; order Oscillospirales; family CAG-272; genus RGIG7213. Next base: position 216 of record JAZKZC010000011.1, on the reverse strand, counting down.
GTTATCAGAGTTGCTATCGAGCCCAAGACAAAGGCAGGTCAGGAAAAGATGGGTATTGCTTTGGCGAAGCTTGCTGAAGAAGACCCGACATTCCGTACCTATACAGACGAAGATACAGCTCAGACTATCATCGCAGGTATGGGTGAGCTTCACCTTGAAATCATCGTTGACAGACTTCTTCGTGAGTTTAAGGTTGAAGCAAACATCGGTAAGCCT
>JAZKZC010000010.1:0-3986 GCA_045612465.1 Eubacteriales bacterium | reverse complement strand
CTTTCTTGCAAGACAGCACTCGGATGACGACTATGAGCGTATCGTTTTCGTTCACGACTATCTTATCAAAAATGCGATATACGACCACGATGCCCTTGATGAATACTATGAGACATCACATTCACCGTCGTGCGAATACATTTTCTCACCCTACGGATGTCTTGTTAACGGTAAAACCGTATGCTCCGGATATGCCAAGGCGTTTCAGCTCGTTATGCGTGAAATGGGGTACGATTCTACATATGTTGTAGGTGATGCAGGCGAGCGTCACGGCTGGAACTGCGTTTACCTTGACGGAGAGGGATATTTCGTTGACGTTACTTGGGATGATCCCGACTTAAGCCGTGAAGTGCCGTTCTACGATTATGCATTCATAACAGGCAAGATGCTTGCGCGCACGCACAGAATAGATATGCCCTTTACAATGCCCGAGTGCGATGAAACAAAGTATAATTATTTTGTGAAGAACGGATATTATCTTGAAAAATATGATTACAATTCTGCCGCGGCGATAATATCAAAGCAGCTGAACAACGATGCCGCGTACATTATGTTCGGTTCAAAATCAGAGCTGGATAAGGCAGTGAACGATCTTTGCAATTCGGGTAAACTCAGTAAAATAACCTCTGTCAGCAACATTTCTTTCTACAGAAACGAAGAATTTTATACTCTTACGTTTATTTTGAAAAGCTGAATGACAGTACGTGAGTTGTAATTTTACAGTTAATATACTTGATTTGTTTTATAAAAAGGAGCTTCCGCAAGCCGTTTTTGGCGGTTTGCGGAAGCTTTTTTCTTTTCTGTTTCACCGTAATATTGCGTAAATTAAAAAAATATATATTTAATATCATTTTTTTTATCGTATTTCTATTGACTGCAGAGGAGAGTTGTGATAGAATGATGGACGCTAATTTTGTAAAATAAGACGCTTAAAAAAGGAACGGTTTGATGAACAGTATTGCTAAGAGAAGATCAAGTGCAGATCATCTCGGTCATTTTGTAAAAAAGAATGCGGTTATGTGTATTGCATTTGTTGCCGCAGTAATAACGAGTATTATCGTACCAATAGACAAGGAATACGCAGGGTATTTTGATTTTAAGACGCTCACGTGTCTTTTCTGCGTGCTTGCGGTAGTTTGCGCACTCAAAAATATCAATTTCTTCTATATGCTGGCCGAAAAGATAGTAAGGCTTTTTAAAACCGCAAGAATGAGCGTGCTCGCGCTTGTTTACATCACATTTATCGGCTCGATGCTTATCGCAAACGATATGGCATTGCTGACGTTTTTGCCTCTCGGTTATTTTGTTCTTACGACGACGAACAAGCAAAAGTATATGGCATTCACATTTATTATGCAGAACATTGCCGCCAATCTCGGGGGAATGCTGACACCGTTCGGAAATCCGCAGAACTTGTATTTGTATACAAGCTATAATATTCCGAATCTTGAATTTATGTCAATTATGGCTCCGCCGTTCATACTTTCGGTAATACTTATAACGCTTTGCTGTATCGTGTTCGTAAAACCCGAACCGATGAGCGTCCCCGCAGAAAAGGCGGTCATCAGCCCTAAAAGAACGGTTTTGTACCTTTTGCTTTTTGCTTTGTCTATCGTTATTGTTTTCAGAGGGATTCCGTATTGGATAGGACTTATAATAATTCCCGCCGTGCTGTTCGCTGTTGACAGAAAAGCACTTGAGGACGTAGATTACGGTCTTTTGTTTACGTTCGTGTTTTTCTTCATATTTGCGGGGAATATGGCAAGAGTTTATGCCGTGCGTGAGCTGTTTTCGGTATTGCTTGAAAAAAGCACGCTGTTGTTCAGCGTTATTTCGTGCCAATGCATAAGCAACGTTCCGTCGGCAATATTGCTTTCACAGTTCACGGACAATTATGCCGACCTGCTCGTCGGTGTAAATATCGGCGGTGTGGGTACGCTTATATCATCACTTGCAAGTCTTATAACTTTCCGCGAATACGTAGGGCATAATCCGGGCAAGGCAGGACATTATATAATGCTGTTTTCCGTGTTTAATTTTGCGTTTTTGTTTATTCTTACCGCATTTATGCTTATTGTCTGAATATTCATATCGGTTAATTTAACAGATTCTGCAGTAAAGTGTTTAATGAAAAAAGATAGAGAATGTAAGTTTTCTATCTTTTTTGTTTTTGTATATTTCATCAAAATAAAAAGAAAAAACGGTGTGATATCGGTATATTTATATGTGAATAGATTTGCAAACGGACTTTGCAAAATTAAAATAATTTCTTATTTAGAATGTTCGTATAAAACCGCCTATGTGTCAGAACAGTATAATGACACACCCAAGGGTTTGTCGGTTTTAAATTTCACCGAAAAGGATAATTTTATGCGTAATATCGTAACGTTGAAAAATAATTTTAAATTCAAAAAATATGAGCTTGGAAAAGCTGAAAGCTCCGCTGTTTTACCCGATTTTGACGATTCTGAATGGCGCAAGGTGTCTGTGCCTCACGATTGGGGAACAGAGGGCGATTTTTCAGCCGACAACGATCCGTCGTTTACGATGATAGTTCAGGACGGAATGACGGAGGCTGTCAGGCACACGGGACGCACGGGCGGACTTCCTATCGTCGGCGAAGGTATATACCGCACGTGGGTTGAGCTTGACGAAGTGCAAACCGCTTTTCTTGAACTTGACGGCGTGATGAAAGAAAGCGCCGTCTACGTCAACGGTCAAAAGGCGGGCGGATGCCGTTTCGGCTATCTTTCCTATGAGGTTGATATTACAAAGTATGTAAAAAAAGGTGCTAACCTTATTGCAGTTCACGCGGTAGTACCGCCCGATTCTTCACGTTGGTATTCGGGCGCAGGTCTGTACCGAAACATAAGTCTTGTGACAAAGCCATATTCCCATATCCGTTACAACGGTGTATGCGTAAAACAGATATGCGGTGATGAAAGCTCGGCATTTATCGATATTGCCGTTGACTGTGTCGACTCCGAAGGTTTTACAGCAGAAATAACATCGCCCGACGGACATACAAAAACCGTATTCTCGGAAAATAACTTGCTTTCGTATAAAATTGACTCCCCGATGCTCTGGGACGTTGGTTCACCGTATTTGTATGTTGCAAAGATAACGATTGCAAGCGGTGACTGTGTTACGGTACGCTTCGGCATAAGAATGACGGAATTTACAAAAGACGGATTTTTCATCAACGGCAGATATCTGAAGTTCAAAGGCGTTTGCCTGCACCACGATATGGGTTCTATCGGTGCTGCGGTAAACGTGTCGGCACTGTCGCGTCAGCTTGATATCATGCAGGAGATGGGTGTCAATGCCGTGCGAACGAGCCACAATCCTCCTGCTCCCGAATTGCTTGAGCTGTGCGATGAACGCGGAATTCTCGTTATCGATGAGTTTTTTGATGAGTGGACGATACCGAAGGTTGAAAACGGATACAGCAAGGATTTTGGCGCTTTTGCGCTTTCAGATGCCGAAAGCATAATCAAACGCGACAGAAACCACCCGTGTGTTATTATGTGGTCCATCGGTAACGAGATAGGAGAGCAGGGGACGCCGGACGGCTATAAAGTGGCTCGTATGCTGACAGATGCCGTTCATGCCATCGATCCGTCCCGTCCCGTTACAGCGGGATGCGACAGATATCCCGATTGTCTTGACAACGGCTTGGCATTCAATGTTGATATTCTCGGACTTAATTACAAGCCTCACACATATAAAGATGTAAAGACAAAATATCCCGATCTTATGATGTTCGGAAGCGAAACGGCATCGTGTATTTCCACAAGAGGCGTTTATGATCTGCCTGCCGAAGTAAATATCGGAGAAGTCAAAAACAGTGAGCTTACCGTTTCGGATTACGGTCTTTGCGCTCCGCCGTGGGCATATTATGCCGAGCGTGAGCTTACGGCGCAAGAGGATTGCCCGTTTGTAATGGGCGAGTTTGTCTGGACGGGATTCGACTATCTCGGCGAGCC
>JAZKZC010000009.1:0-37067 GCA_045612465.1 Eubacteriales bacterium | reverse complement strand
GTCCAAAAAAGCATTTGCGGAAAGACATTCGGAATAAGCTACGTTGGCAAAATGGACTGGTGCGGACTTGATAAATACGTTGAAGATCTGCACGCATATATCGGTGAAAAGTATACCGAAAATATGCTTTTGATAGAAGTTATGACCATAGGCGAGGATTTTACGATAAACTTCATGCAAAGCGGACGTGGCGATGTCTATGTAAACGCTTTTGCCGAACAGCTTAAAAGCTTTGATATACCTGTAAGCATACTCGGCGGTGAGCGTTATACGCTTTGCGATACGAAAATACCCGTTTGATCGGACAAAACGGTGAAAAACGTGTATAAAAAGGTATATATTGAAATTACGAATATTTGCAATATGAGCTGCTCGTTTTGCCACGGCCACAGCCGTGAGAAAAGAAGAATGAGCAAGGATGAATTTGCCCTTATCCTCGAAAAATTAAAGGGGTACACAGAATATATTTACTATCATCTGATGGGTGAACCGCTTACACATCCCGAGCTTCCCGAATTTATAAAAATGGCAAATGCTGAAGGCTATAAGTCGATCATCACAACAAACGGAACGCTTTTGGGGCGTGTCGGCGAGGATATTCTGAATGTGGGAATACACAAGGTAAACCTTTCCCTTCACAGCTTTGAAAAAGAGGTTAACGGTGCGCACACTCAGTATGTAAAACAGCTTGCCGACTTTGCAAGGAAAGCCTCGGAAAACGGAACGATAGTTGTTTTCCGCCTCTGGAACAAGGGTTTTGACGGCGGCAAAAACGACGCCTCGCTTGAAATACTAAAAGAAAATATAAAAGGCGAGTGGAAAGAAAACACACGGGGAGTCAAAATAAAAGATAAAATATATCTTGAATGGGGCGAGCGCTTTGAATGGCCCGATATGGGTGAGGAGGTCAAAGGCGATAAATTTTTCTGCTACGGCCTTAAAGACCAGTTCGGTATTTTATCAGACGGTACGGTCGTGCCGTGCTGTCTTGACAGCGACGGTATCATAAACCTCGGAAATGTATTTAATGAGGATATATCGGAAATTCTCAATTCCGAAAGGGCAGTGAATATCGTAAACGGCTTCAAATGTCAAAAAGCAACAGAGGAGCTTTGCCGACGTTGCGGTTATGCGCAGAGATTTGTATAAAATTAAAAAATGAGGTTGGCTCATTCGGAAAACATTTTCCGTAAATGAGCCAACCTTTTTTATAATACGCTGAAAAAATATTCCGTTATCTGTTCGGGTGTTTCCTCTGTTCCTTGTTCTATCCACCATTTCAAAGTTCCCTCAAACGTTGACACTATGTGATTTTTCCAAAATGATTCGGGAACGTTTTTGCTTTTTGGAGAATCAAAAAGAGAAAGCTTGTGTTCTGTCAAATCTTCAAGCTCTTTTTTGAAATATTTCCAGAACAGCTCGTTGTTTCTTGAAGAAAGCAACGAAAGAATATTGTTGTCGTTTTTCTTCAGGTGGCGGAACAGGTGCAGAAAAGCAGAGGTTTTGTCATCACAATCAAAAATGTGTCTGTGGCTGATGTTCCCGCCGTTTTCGGCGTCGAAAATATGGCAGAACAATTCAGCGCAAAGCTCCTTTAATAAAAAATCCTTCGTTTCAAAGTGAGAATAAAACGTCGCCCGTCCGACATCGGCGCAGTCGATTATCTCGCCCACGGTTATCCTGCTGAAATCTTTTTTGGAAAGTAATTCAATAAATGCGCTGAAAATAGCTTCTCTCGTTTTTCTCTGACGTCTGTCCATAAAAATCTCCGTACAATTTTGATAATATGTTCAGTAATGAATAACCGAATTATATCGTATATTGAAAATATAACTTGCTGTGATATAATTTTACCGAACAATAAGTTCGGTATCGAATATATTGTATCACGAAATATCAAATAAGTCAATGGAGAAGCTTATGAAAAGTGAAAGAAATATTTTAATTGCATTTATTCTGAACGTATCGTTTTCGATCTTTGAATTTATCGGCGGTATTTTCACTGGAAGCGTTGCCATCGTTTCCGATGCCGTGCACGACCTCGGTGACGGTGTAAGCATAGGGCTTTCGTATTTTCTTGAGAAAAAAAGCAAAAAAACACCCGATGGAAAATATACCTTCGGGTACGGCAGATACTCGGTGTTGGGCGGACTTATAACGCTGATTATTCTTTTGCTTGGCTCTGCTTTGGTGATATACAACGCTGTATTAAGAATTTTCAACCCAACTGAGATAAACTATGACGGAATGATAATATTTGCCGTTATCGGCGTCGTCGTGAATTTCTCGGCGGCACTCGTTACACACGGCGGTGAAACGGTCAACCAGAGGGCGGTAAATCTGCACATGCTTGAAGACGTTCTCGGCTGGGTGATCGTCTTGATTGGTGCTGTCATTATGAAATTTACCGACGTTACACTTATCGATCCTCTTATGTGCATCGGCGTATCGCTGTTCATTTTTGCAAATGCCGCTAAAAATCTCAAGGGAATAGCGGATATTTTTCTCGGAAAAGTACCGAACGGTATGGAAATTGCCGATATATGCGAGCATTTAGGAGAAATTGACGGCGTGATTGACGTTCACCACGTTCATTTGTGGAGCATTGACGGGGTAAACCATCTTGCGTCATTACATATCGTCACAGATGAAGAACCGAATAAGCTAAAAGAAAAAGCAAAAGCGGAGCTTTACGAACACGGTATTGTATGTGCAACGGTGGAGATCGAGAAAAGCACGGATGAATGCCGTGAAAGCTCATGCAGTACAGAGCATTTTCACGCAACGCATCATACGCATCACCATCATTAAAATTATCAAATCCTCTTGACAAAATGACTCTAATGTGTTAGAGTATATATGAACTCTAACGCATTAGAGAACGGAGGATGATTATGAATACACCTAAAATCTTTGAAAGTGAATACAGATTTTGCCTTATACTTTGGGAAAATGAGCCTGTCAAAAGCAGTAAGCTCGTTGAACTCTGCCGTGAACACCTCGGCTGGAAGCCCACAACGACGTATACCGTTATAAAACGGCTGTCAGAAAGAGGCGTTCTGAAAAACGAAAATACCGTTGTGACATCGCTTGTAAGCAAAGACGAGGTGCAGGCATCGGAAATTAACGAAATGGTGGATAGAACCTTTGAAGGCTCAATGCCGGCATTTATTGCCGCATTTACAAAGCACCGTAAAATATCAGACGGTGAGCTTGACGAGATACAGAAAATGATAGACAGATACAGAAAGGAAAATAAAAATGAGTGAATTTTTCCTGACCGTTCTAAATATGAGCATATCGGCAAGCTGGGCATTTTGGGCGGTGTTCGTTTTAAGACTGTTGCTGAAAAAAGCTCCGAAATGGCTGTCGGTTTTACTTTGGGGAATCGTTGCCGTAAGGCTTGTTTGCCCCGTGTCACTTGAAAGTGTGGTAAGCCTTGTACCGAGTACCGAAACCGTATCACCCGAAATTATGACGGATAAGCTTCCTATGGTAAACACAGGATTTCCTCTTTTGAATAATGCGGTAAACCCATCACTCTCCACGTCGCGTGCGCCCGATGCAGGCGCAAGTGTAAATCCGCTTCAGGTGTGGATACCGATATTGTCGGTTGTCTGGGCTATAGGCGTCTTGTGTATGCTTTTGTATGCGCTTGTAAGCTCTGTGCGTCTTAAAATGAGGATAGGCACTGCCGTTCTTCTTAGTGATAACATTTTTCAAAGTGAAAACGTGTCATCTCCCTTTGTGTTCGGTATAATAAAGCCTAAAATATATTTGCCGTTTGCAATTTGTGAGGATGATGTTTCCTATGTGATCTCTCACGAGCGTGCGCACGTTCACCGCCGTGATTATTTGTGGAAGCCGATAGGATTTCTTATTCTTTCGCTTCATTGGTTCAATCCTCTGATGTGGGTGGCATACGTGCTTCTTTGCCGTGATATTGAGCTTGCGTGCGACGAAAAGGCAGTCTGCGGATTTGATGCGGAGCAAAAAGCAAACTATTCCGAGGCGCTTTTAAACTGCAGTATCAGTCACCGTGCGATTACGGCTTGCCCTATAGCCTTCGGCGAAACGGATGTCAAAAACAGAGTGAAGTCAGTGCTTAACTACAAAAAGCCTGCGTTTTGGGTAATAATTGCCGCTGTGCTTTTAAGCATTGTCACGGCTGTGTGCTTTTTGACTGATCCCACATCGGCACGGCTTAAAAATATCGAGGGACTGACACTTGCGGATGCTGTTGAGAATACAGAGGTCGTTTGGGTATCCGACGGCGAAAGATACAGCATAATAGGCGATGTAGGCGAGGAGCTGCTTTCCGAGCTTTTTGATATAAAAATATCAAAAAAAGAAATTTCAGAAAGCCGTGACGAATACAGAGACAGAAGTCATACACTTGTACTGCAAACAAAAGAGGACATAAATCCTCTGTTTTCATATTTACAGGGGCTCTACATTCACTTTGATGCGGATTTTAAGTCCGTCTGGGTGGCACAGAAGAGCTACGGTGTGACGTTAAGCTACAAGGTCAAAAGCCCCGACGATGCAATGGAAATATACGAAAAAATAAAGCATTACAATTTTACCGAATCTGATGTCGGCGGTGTTGATGACCCTCCGGTGGTGATAGGTAAACGCCTTACACTTGACGACGTCAAGGAGCTTTCACAAAAGGGCGATGCGCTTTCGTGGGAGGATTTTGAAAATTATTCGTATTTTGTCACAGGTTCAGGACTTTATATACGATGTTATGAGATAGACGAGATGTTTTCTTTGTATATAGGCAGCGGCGGATTGCCCGAGGAAGGAAAGCCTTTGTACATTTATCTGAGAGCGAGCGATGAATATGATGACCGCATAGATATCAGAGAGGGAAACGTTGAACGCTTCATAAACCAACACAAAAACAATCCCGTTGTCAAAAGCGTCGGCTACAGCTTCAGATGCTGTCCCGTTGACAACAGCGATAATTTTCAAAAGATGTTTGAAATGTGCGGTATTACGGCGAATGGCAGAGGAGCCTTGCCGACAGTCAAAATAACAAGCACCAAACAGCTTGCCGATTTTGTAAATAAAATGGACCCATTTATGAATTTTGATTTGTCCTATGACGATACACCGTCGTTTAACGAGATAAGTCGGGAGTTTACCGATGAGTATTTTGAAAACAATACGCTCTTGCTTGTCTATGCTTCGGGAAATACGTCTTCTGACAGATTTTCCATTGAATACGCACGAAAATCCCTCGGTGTTTTGTCCCTCGGTGTAATGCGAGATGTGTACAGCGCAGGCGATACGGTGAAGCAAGGCTGGCTTGTATGTATGAATGTGGAAACTAACAACATTAAAGATGTGTATGGTATAGAAGCATACGTCAGTTCATTTCATTATCCCGACAACGGAACGTCAAACGCCACGGCAATAAAGCAATATACCTTTAAAGAATCGAAGGAAAAGCTTTTAAAGCCTGACTTTACTCTGTTTGATAACGGCAAATTTACGTTTACGTTTTCGGGAATAAGCAGTTATCTGGGTGTTGGTGAATATGACCTTGAAAACGGCAGACTTACACTGAAAACAGATGACGGACGGTTTGTTTACTGCTTTAACGAGGTGGACGGAAAAATGGTCTTTGATGCTGAAGCATCATCTGAAATGGTGTGGTTTTCGGGTATGTACGACGGGTGTGTGTTTGAATAAACAAAACAGGTGATGCTGATGTGTCACCTGTTTTGATATGTCTGCAATATTTTAAAGTCTCTCGTGGTCTTCTGCGCCCCGCCACCCACCTCGGCGGGCGCAGATATTTCCTGCGTAAATATATAATTGAAAATGATAAAGCGAGATATGAATAAAATGTAACTATTACGAAATACCTATTGACAACAAAACTTGGCAAGTGTATAATGTTTGCAAAGAAAACTTGTCAAGGAGCCAGTTATGGATAAAGAAGAAATACTTAAAAAAAGCAGAGAAGAAAATAAAGGGCAAGACGGTGAATATGAAAAAAGCGTATATGCCGAAGCCTTGGATGTAAGCCGTGTTGTAAGCTTGGTTGTGTGTGTGGTACTCGCTGTATGCGGTCGGTGTATATCTTCGCCAGAGGTTGCATTTGCGGCTTTTATAGCGTTTTTTTCTATGCAGGCAGGCTTGGAATTTACGCTTTTTGCCCGCTTGAAACAAAAAGCCCAATTAATCAAGGGTATTATTTCAACCTCTGCCGTAATCGGGTTGGTTGTTGCTTTAGTGTATTTATGGACGACAAGCTCACTCTGAAAAATAACCTCAAGACAGCCAGAGGCGAAAAGGGACTGTCACAACAGCAGCTTGCCGATATGGTCGGTGTGTCACGCAATACGATAAGCTCAATTGAGGTCGGACAGTTCAACCCGACGGCAAAGCTTGCGCTCATTCTTTGCATTGCACTTGACAAAAAATTTGAAGAACTTTTTTACTTTTGATGATGGAGTATAATATGACGAATAATGAAAAAACAGAAATTGTAAAAGAAAAAATATTTAAACACGCATTTATAATTTTATCTTTAGCTTCGTTTTTGCTTTGTGTGTTTAAGCTTGTTAACGTTTTCAGATACGGAGAGCTTCCCGAATATTTATTGTTTGCATCGTTTGAGGGTGCGACGTTCTTGCTTTGTGCCGTATGCCTTATAACAGGCTGTTTTAAAAAGACGGTATTTTTTCAAAAAGTATTTGGCGTCGTTTGCAAAACCGTTCTTTTTCACTTTGCTTTTATTTTGCCGCAAATACCCAAAACGATTAATTTTATCGGCGGGACACCCGCACAAAGCTTTTTGGCTATGTTTTTTACGGTCGGAATATACGTTATGTATGCGTTCAAGCGCGAGGGAATGTACTTTAACGACTCGTTTATAAGAAGCGAACGGTATTTCTCTTGTGTGTTTAAAAGAATTGCACAAATGGGAATATATGCGATCATTTGCCTTTGTATCTCCGTGTTCGTATCGTTTTTGAAATCAAACGGTGATTTTATAAAAACGTTAATCGATTATGCAGGATTGTACGCCTTCGGGTGCGTTTCGCTGTCGCTTATTTATCTTTTTTGCTCTTATTCGGAAAAGAAAAGCGGAGAAAAATATATCGGTCTGTCAAGAGGTACTTGGGTATCGTTGATAATTGCCGTTATATTCAGCGTTGTAAATACAGCGGTATCCGTCGTAGCAACATTCTTTATGCCTTCTCAAACGTCAGGTTTAATGCTGTTGGGATACACCTCGCGCATTAATACCGTCATGGTGTTTGTCTTTGTAACGTATCTTGTGTATTTTGTATATGAGTATCAGAAGATAAATATAAACCGCCGTTTACTGTCGGGCGCTTCTGTTGTTGTTGCGTTGTTGTGCGTGTCTTATTTTATAAATGAATTGATATCAAATGCAACGTATATTGCCATAAACAATGCGGAGTATAGGTACGAAATTTTACAGCACATTTCGTATATTAGCCATTATATCACCGTTTTGCTTGATGCAGTTGCGGTTATCGGCTGGTCACTTATCATAAAAGCGCTTATAAAAGACCGAATGATAGATTCCTTGAATATCATTGCAATTGTTATTATGGCAATACTTGTCGTATGCGAAATATTGTTAAACGACAGGGTGGATGCGCTTGTTCAAGGTTTCATAGGAGCAAATGTACAGCTTTTCCTCCTCGGCTACCTTTGCTTTGTCACCAAAGAGGTCACCGCAAAAACGCCAATGCCGCTTGCAATGAATGATTTTTGATAAATAATAAAACCGCTTCACATTTAGGTGATGCGGTTTTATCGATCCTTTTTAGCAGTGTCGCTAACAAGACTTCAATGAAAAACGTGTATAAACATAAATGTTTATACAGCCTGAAAAATAGCACCCCGTGCCCGATGTAAACGGTACATATTACATTAGCAGACCTTTAATTTTATAACTTTCTGCGCCCGTCCGCCCCCCCCACGGTTCGTATACGAACCGCCTGCGGACGTGGGCGCATATTTCCTTTCGGAAATATAAATTTTCAAACAACGCAAAACCGCCTCGCATTTATGAGAGGCGGTTTTATTTATATCGTTTTTTTGTGTCGGTTTCACCAACGAGATAGTCAATGCTGACGTTATAAAATCTTGCGATTGTGATAAGATGTCTTATCGGAATTTCATTTATACCTTTTTCGTATCTTGAGTATACCTGCTGTGTAGTTTTCAGCAGATTTGCAATGTCTTCTTGGCGTAAGTCGTTATCTTCTCGCAATTCACGAAGCCTATGCAGTACCTTTTCCATATTCATCACCGTAAATATTTTACCATAAAAAAATCCAACCTCTTGACAATACACCAAATGTGGTGTATAATTGAGAAAAAATTAATAATTCGTCGTTTGCAGACGAAATGGAGGATTTATGAAAAGAAACTTTTTGAAATTCGCATCATTAGTTTTGGCATCATTACTGTTATTATGCGCTTGCGGTGATGAAACAACGAAAGAGCAAGAAACAAAGGGCGAAGAAACAAATACTGTTACAGTTACGGATGATCATGTTCATTTTTTCGGATCATGGAAAACTGTTAAAGCGGCAACTTGTATCGCCATGGGTACACAGGAACGTTCGTGCGCTTGTGGTGAAAAAGAAACTAAATCGTTTGCAGAGCCAACGCACAGATACGGTAACTGGATAACACAAAAAGCTGCTACGTGCACAGTTAACGGTGTAAGAGAATGTACGTGCTCTATTTGTGGTGATAAAAAAACGGAAACGGTATATTCAAAGGGACACAATTACGGTGTTTGGACAACCGAAAGAAAAGCCACGTGTGCACAGGATGGCTTGAAAGTGAGTGAATGTTATCTTTGCGGTGACCGAAAGACGGAAACTGTAAAATCGACGGGACATGATTACGGCAGTTGGTACACTGAAATATCTGCGAAGTGTACTGCAAGCGGTTTGGAATACCGTACTTGCTACGGTTGCGATGAAAAAGAAACCAAGACGATAGCTGCTAAAGGTCACGACTATAAAAACGGCAAGTGTACACGTTGCGGTGATATTAACATCAAAATGAATATCACTTTGCCCCAAACACCCCTTACGATACATACATATCGTTATAAGGGAGGATCAATAGGTACTTCTTGTAAAATTACTTCTGTGAGATATGAGGTTAGAGATGTATATAGCGATGGTGAATGTAGCATATACTTCTATTGGTCTGGGGAGCAGACTTATAATTATGAAGGTGATAATATATCGTCACGATGTTGGATTGGATATAAGCTTTATGATTCGCAAGGATATGTTGTGAAAAGCGGAACAGATGATTCTACTAATGTTAAAAAAGGTGAAAAATTCAAAGATATGTCGTTTTGGATAAGTGATCTTGACCCCAATGGAAGTTATACTTTAGAGTTCGTTAATGTAAATTGAGGTGCGAAAAGTATCAAGAAATTATAAGGAGAATTGTTTTGCTCAAAAAACAGTGTGGTGCAATGTTATCATTTGAATTTAGAAAATTGATTGCTCGCGATATCGAAGAATTAATTGAGAGAAAAAAGAATATTTTCACACGTGAAATAATTACAAGTAATACGTATGCAAGGATAAATGTTTCCTTGGAAAATCTTTCTGAATCTGAAGCAAAACTGAAGAATTTGGTTGATGAGTTTGATGAAAAAATTATTGAAGCTAAAAACAACAGATATGAATATGGTATGCCGTCATACTTTGAAAGAAAAGAAGAATTAGAAAAACTGTTGAATGATATTGAAAATCAAGTTAAATTGATCTTGTGGGATTAGATGAGATTTTCTGCTGATTATAATACGTATGCGTAATAAAAATTGCTCCGCTTCCAATGAAGGAATGCGGAGCAATTTGCTATTTTATGTGTTAAAACGTTTATTTATTCGGGCGGTAGCTGTCGATTTTTTCTGTAAGGTGACGGGCGACGTCGAGCATATATTTAAATGATATAGGAAGCATATCCTCGGGTACGTGTCTTTGGAAATTGCTTGATTCGTAGGTGAAGTCGCCGATGTAGTCTATTTCACCGAGCGCACGGCAGACCTCCTCCCAGTTTATTTTTCCCTGACCGGGCAGGTCGTGTCTGTCGCTCATATAATCATTGTCGTGAATGTGGAGTGCGTACAAATACTTGTGACCGAGCTTACGGATGCAATCCTGCGGCTCAAAGCCGACGAGCGTCGTGTGGCCGAGGTCAAGACAAGCCGCAAAATGCTCCGTTCCGCCAAGACCGTCGATGTAGCGTATAAGCTCCTCCATGTGTGAGCAGGAATCGTGTCCGATTCGCCTTGTTTTCGCTTCGAACTGCCACATATTTTCAATACATATTTTATAGCCGTATTTTTCACAGTATGGTATCATCGTGCGGAAGAAACGCATATTGTAATCGTAAACTTCCTCCTCATGGCCGAGATATTCCATGTGGTGTATGGGATGCGCCACCACGTTTTTTACGCCCATAATTCCGCAAATTTCAAGCGCTCTGTAATGGGCAGGGCCGATAAAACGCTCCCATTCGCCCTCCTCGTTCCACTTGAAGTTGAACGGCAGGTGCGCCTGATTGTACGTGACTCCAAGCGTGTCGGAATAAGCCTTCAGCTCTCTTGCTTCCGCTTCCCAATTTTCGGAGTTAAAGGGACTGTCATAATAAGCCATTTCAAAAAGGGAACAGTCGAGCGTTTTGAAGCCCGCATCTGATAACATCTTGATTGCCTTTTTGTTCCCGAAACGGTCACGTATAATTGAAATTGCAGTTGAAATAATCATATTGATCCTCCTGTTGTAGCCTACTATTTTTATACTACAAAAGTTTCGTTATGTCAATAAAAATCGGAAGTGTTTTGTAAAAATGTAAAAAAAGAATATGATCCGAAAAACGGCACCCCATGCCCGCCCCCCACAGACGACACGCAGTTTGCGTGTCGTCTGCCTCGGGCAAAGGGGTGCGCACCGCAAGACGGCGCATAAAAAAGAGCCTTGGAAAATCCAAAGCTCTTTTTGTAATCAAATTAGATTATTTGCTTGCTTCTTCGATAGCAACAGCGCAAGCAACCGTCATACCAACCATGGGGTTGTTACCTGCACCGATAAGACCCATCATTTCAACGTGTGCGGGAACGGAGGAAGAACCTGCGAACTGCGCATCACCGTGCATACGTCCCATAGAGTCTGTAAGACCGTAGGAAGCAGGGCCTGCAGCCATGTTGTCGGGGTGAAGTGTTCTGCCTGTACCGCCGCCGGACGCAACAGAGAAGTACTTCTTATCGTTTTCAATAGCCCACTTCTTGTATGTGCCTGCATCGAGGTGCTGGAATCTTGTGGGGTTAGTGGAGTTACCTGTGATGGAAACGTCAACAGCTTCCTTCTTCATTATAGCAACACCTTCGAGAACGTCGTTAGCGCCGTAGCATCTAACCTTGGAGCGTTCACCGTCGGAGTAAGCGATCGTGCGCTTAACTGTAAGCTCATCAGAGTAGAAATCATAATCAGTTTCAACGTATGTGAAGCCGTTGATTCTGGAAATGATATAAGCGGCATCCTTGCCAAGACCGTTAAGAATAACCTGGAGAGGTTCTTTTCTTACCTTGTTTGCGCTTCTTGCGATACCGATCGCGCCTTCAGCAGCTGCGAATGATTCGTGACCTGCCAAGAAGCAGAAGCACTTTGTTTCTTCGCGCAGAAGCATTGCGCCGAGGTTACCGTGACCGAGACCAACCTTACGGTTAGCGGCAACAGAACCGGGGATACAGAATGCCTGAAGACCGATACCGATAGCTTCAGCAGCGTCAGCAGCATTTTTTACTCCCTTTTTGATTGCAACAGCGCAACCGAGTGTATAAGCCCAAACAGCGTTTTCGAATGCGATGGGCTGAACGCCTTTAACGATATCTTCTACGTTGATACCCTTTGCAAGGCAGATGTCTCTTGCTTCTTCAAGATCCTTGATGCCGTATTCAGCCATGCAAGCTTCGATTCCGGCAATTCTTCTTTCATATCCTTCAAATCTTATCATTTGTCTGCCCTCCATTACTGCTTTCTGGGGTTGATGTATTTAGCCGCACCGTCGTATCTGCCGTAAGTCTTAATGTTCTTTTCATAAGCTTCAGCGGCATCAGCGCCGTTTGTGATGGCTTCCATCATCTTACCGAGGTGAACGAACTTGTAACCGCAAACCTCGTCGTTTGCGTCAAGTGCGAGGGAAAGTATATAACCTTCTGCCATTTCGAGGTAACGAACGCCCTTTTCCTTTGTAGCGAAGATCGTACCTACCTGTGAACGGAGACCCTTACCGAGGTCTTCGAGAGAAGCACCGACGGGAAGACCGTTTTCGGAGAAAGCTGTCTGTGATCTACCGTAAACGAGCTGCTTGAAGATCTCACGCATAGCAACGTTGATAGCATCGCAAACGAGGTCTGTGTTAAGAGCTTCGAGAAGTGTCTTGCCCTGGAGAATTTCAGCAGCCATAGCTGCAGAGTGTGTCATACCCGAGCAACCGAGTGTTTCAACGAGAGCTTCTTCAATGATACCTTCTTTTACGTTAAGCGTAAGCTTACATGTACCCTGCTGGGGAGCGCACCAGCCGATACCGTGGGAAAGACCGGAAATATCCTTGATCTCATAAACCTTTACCCATTTGCCTTCTTCGGGAATGGGAGCGGGACCGTGGTGGGGGCCTTTAGCGACCTTACACATATGCTGTACTTCATTTGAATACTGTAATTCAGCCATTTTATTATCTCCTTTAAGATGATTATTTTACGATCTCACCGTAGCATGTGCCGAAAGCGCATGCAGCATTTGATTCATCTGTGTCGATGTGCATTGCAAGTGCGAACTTGGGGCTTACACGAACAACTGTGTCACCGAATATCGTTGTACGCTCGGAATCAACCTTAACGCTTACGATCTGCTTGTCCTCAACACCGAGAGCAGCAGCATCTTCGGGTGTCATGTGGATGTGACGCTTTGCGATGATAACGCCTTCGTTAAGTTCAACTTCGCCGCAGGGGCCAACGAGCTTAACGCCGGGTGTGCCTGCAACGTCACCGCTTTCCTTAACGGGAGCTGTAACGCCGAGTGTACGTGCGTCTGTGAAAGAAATTTCAACCTGTGAAGCGGGTCTTTCCGGACCGAGGATGATTACGTTGGGAATATCCTTCTTGGGGCCTGAAACTGTTACTCTTTCTTCGCAAGCGAACTGGCCGGGCTGGCTCAAGTCCTTCTTGTGTGTAAGTGTTGCACCCTTACCGAAAAGGATCTCAACGTGTTCTCTTGAAAGATGAACGTGGCGTGCAGATGTTTCAACTAAAATTTTGTTTGCCATTGATCTATCTCCTTTTTATTTATTAACTCCGAGTATTATACAACAAAATAATGAAAATGTAAATATAAAAATACAAAATTTTCTTATACTTTTAAAATTGTTTTCAAAAGATGCCAAAGCAGGTAAAAAACGATACATTCTTTAACTGTTTACACCATAACCGTTATAAAAATTGCCTTGGTGAATTTCACAAAAATCTCCTTGAGTTTTTGTGAAAAATGAATAAATACATATTTGATTGATACGGTTAAAACGAAAGGATATGCGGAATTAACGCATATCCTTGTTGTTATTCTGTATACTTTTACGGTTTATTTCTCGTAAAATGCTTTTGTTGCCTTGTGCATATTGTAAACGTCTGTCTTTGAAACCACTTCATAAGGTGCGTGCATTGAGATGACGGGAACGCCCGCATCTATCGTGTCGATGTTTCTTTCGGCAATATACTTTGCGACTGTACCGCCGCCGCCGAAATCCACCTTGCCCATTTCGCACATCTGCCATACAACATTTGCGCTGTCAAAAATACGTGCGATCTTCGCCGTATATTCGCCCGTTGCGTCGTTTGTGTCGGACTTTCCTCTTGCGCCCGTGTACTTACAAAGACCTACGCCGCAACCGACGATAGCCGAGTTGTTCTTCTCGTAAGCGTTTGCGAAATTGGGATCGTATGCCGCGCAAACGTCAGCGGAAAGACACATTGAGTTTGCACGTACCGTACGCTCGTTTTTGCCGAGTGTCACGCAGATGTCCGTGATGATGTCGTCAAGCAATGCGCCCTTCATACCCGTTGCGCCGTTTGAGCCTGTTTCCTCTTTGTCCGCAAGCACCGCCATAAGCGTATGAACGGGAGCGTTTACCTCAAACATAGCCGTCAGAGAGGGATATGCGCATACTCTGTCATCGTGGCCGTAGGAAGCAATAAGGCTTCTGTCAAAGCCGACGTCACGTGCCTTGAGTGCGGGTACTATCTGAAGCTCTGCAGAGATGAAATCCTCCTCTGTGATTCCGTACTTTTCGTAGAGAATAGACAGAACGTTGAGCTTTATTTTTTCGCTTACCGCATCGTCGGGATAGGGAACTGAACCGAGAAGAATATTGAGCGTTTCGCCGTCAATCCCCTCGTGCAAAAGCTTCGTATACTGCTCCTTTGCCAAGTGGGGAAGCAGGTCGTTTATATAGAAGATGGGATCGCTTTCGTCCTCGCCCACGCAGATATTAACAGCTTCTCCGTCTTTTTTCGTCACGATTCCGTGAAGCGACAGGGGGATAGCCGTCCACTGATACTTCTTGATGCCGCCGTAATAATGTGTTCTGAAGAATGCCATTCCTCCGTTTTCGTAAAGGGGAACGGCACGTATATCGATTGCGGGTGAATCGATGTGCGATGCGCAGATGCGTATGCCGTTTTCGATGTCCTCCGAGCCTATTACGAACAAAAATACGCTTCTGTTTCTGTTGATGTAATAGTATTTTCCGCCTGCTTTTACAGCCTTGCCGAATGTGAATTCCTCAAATCCGTTTTCTTTGGCAAGTCTTACGGATTCGGCAGCCGCTTCTCTTGCTGTTTTGCCCGTATTGAGGAACTTTTTGTATCCCTCGCAGTAAGCGAAAGCATCATCAGCCTCGCTCGGATATTTTTCATAAGCAGTCAATTTTTTGTACGTCAGCTTTTCTGATAAAAGCTGGCCTTTTGTTTTTTCACTCATTTGTATCTACCTCCATAAGCTTTATATACTTTTCTCTTGCTTCTGATACACGGCTGACGTATGCTTTTGTTTCGGCAAACGGAATATCGGTAAGACGTCCGTTTTTGGAAATTGTGTCATCGGAAAGCCATTGCTTCACCTGACTGTGTCCTGCATTGTATGCCGCATATACGGTGTCCCAGATCAAAAATTGATCGTAACAGAACGAAAGGTAATAAATACCGCAGTGTATATTCGTTTCGGGATCCGTTATTTTGTCCTTGTTATAAGGTATTCCCGCTTTGCCGCACGCCCATTCAAAGGTCGTCGGCATAAGCTGCATAAGACCGAAAGCACCTTTGTCGGACTTTGCATTGGGGTTGAAGTTGCTTTCTGTTTTTATTACGGCATACACAACGTCACTCGGCACACCGTACATTTCGGAATATTTTTCAACGTATTCGCTGTACGTTGTCGGGTAATCGGCCTTTTCTTTTTTATCAAGCGCCACGTCCACCGTGTACCCGAGCAAAACGGACGCAATTATAAGAAGTATCGCTATAATACTTCTTTTTACGGCATCAGCCATTTGTATCTCCTTTTACAATATCAATGATGTTTTTTACCGATGCTTCAAGTTCATCAAGGGATGAACGGTTTTCAATGACATACGTGCATTTTTCTTTGAAATATTCTGCCGAATATTGGTTGTCAAGCCTTTTTTCAGCCGCCTGACGGCTTATTCCGTCACGGTTCATTATGCGCTCTATAAGCATCTCGCGCTCTGACGTGACGGCGAGCGTTACGTCACATTCCTTATCAAATCCGCTTTCAAAAAGCTGAGGGGCATCGACCATAACTGTATCGTAGCCCTTGCTTTCGTATACGCTTATCATCTCGCGTGATCTGTTCAGAATATGGAAGTGAGCGATTTTGTTTAAAGCTTCAAGCTTTTCCTTTGATGAAAATACGATTTTCGCAAGCGCGGGGCGGTGTACTCCGCCTGCCCAGTCGGTTATGGTGATTCCGAACGTGCGCACGAGCTCACATACAAGGGGGGAGTTCTTACACAGCATCGAATGGTATACTTTATCCGTGTTTATGCAGGGTATTCCGTGCTTTTCAAAAATCTCGCACACGGTGCTTTTTCCTGCGCCGCTTTGCCCTGTGATGCCTATTATCTTCATATTACACCTTTATTATCTGAAATCCCGCCGCACGCATAAGTCTGTTGAGCACGGCAAGACCGACACCGTCGGAGGCGGGAATGACCGAATATACCTCCGATGCCGTTGAGCTGTTGTAATCACGCAGATACGCAAACAGCACGTTTGCCTGCTTTATCGGTGAACGGTCAAGATATTTTACGTTTTCACCGTGCACCGTGTCACGGCTGTCAATATAACATAGAATACCTGTTTCAGGGTTGTTTTCAAGCTTTTTTCTGAAAAATTCCGTGACCTTGTCTTCTTCACCCTCAACGAGATATACGGGAATATCGGGCGCATAATGCTTATACATCATTCCGGGAGATTCAGCCTTTTGTCCCGCTTTCAGCTTTTCGAGTATCGCAGATGACACCGTCACGTTTTCACATACAGCGCCAAGCATTTCAATATCTACCGCACCCGGGCGGAGAAGAAGTATGCCGTTTTCATCGACCTTAACAACGGTCGATTCGAGTCCGATTTCAGATGCTCCGCCGTCGATTATCATATCGGCTTTGCCCGAAAGGTCTTCAATTACGTGTGATGCTTCCGTCGGCGACGGCTTGCCCGATGTGTTGGCAGAGGGGGCAGCGATTGCCACGCCTGCACGTTCTATAAGAGCCCTTGCAATTTTATTCGACGGTATTCGTATTGCCACCGTGTCAAGACCGCCCGTGACCGTGTCGGGCACGGTGTCCTTTTTGGGAAGAATTACCGTCAGAGGCCCCGGGGAAAACGCATCCGTCAGCTTATAATAAAGCTCGTTTGTATATGCGTATTTTTCCGCATCCTCGGCTTTTGCAATGTGTATTATCAAAGGATTATCGGATGGGCGTCCTTTTGCTTTGTAAATCTTTTCGGCAACGTCCGCGCGCTCGGCATCAGCGCCGAGACCGTAAACGGTTTCCGTGGGAAATGCCACAAGACCGCCCGATGCGATGATTTGTGCCGCCTTTTCAATTACGGCGGTATCTATATTTTCAGGATCAAGCTTTGTGATTATCGTGTTCATTATGATTTAAGCTTTTCGGCTGTATCGACGTTGATGATGTAATCTATCATCTCGGAAATATTTCCGTTCAAGAAGCTTTCAAGCGTATATGAGGTATATCCGACTCTGTGATCGGTAACACGTCCCTGCGGATAGTTATACGTTCTTATGCGCTCGCTTCTGTCGCCTGTGCCGACCTGACTTTTCCTTTCGTTTGCAATTTTATCGTGCTGTTCCTGTGTTTTCATATCGTAAAGCTTCGCACGCAAAAGCTTCATCGCCTTGTCCTTGTTTTTGAACTGGCTTCTTTCGTCCTGACACTCTATGACGATGCCCGTGGGCTTGTGGTAAAGCCTTATTGCAGATTCGGTTTTATTTATGTGCTGACCGCCTGCGCCGCTGCTCTTACACGTTTCAAACTTGATGTCTGCGGGGTTTATTTCGATTTCAACGTCCTCGGCTTCGGGAAGCACGGCGACCGTAACGGTCGAGGTGTGAATTCTGCCCTGCGCTTCTGTTTCGGGGACACGCTGAACACGGTGAACACCCGACTCAAATTTCAGCTTTGAATATGCGCCGTCACCCATAACGGTGAACGATACTTCCTTAAAACCGCCGAGCCCTGTTTCGTTGACACTCAAAAGCTCCGTTTTCCAGCCGACGGATTCCGCATACATCGTATACATTCTGTATAAAACGTACGAAAACAGCGCCGCCTCGTCACCGCCTGCGCCTGCACGTATTTCGATGACCACGTTCTTGTCGTCGTTTTCGTCACGGGGCAAAAGCAGTATTTTAAGCTCGTTTGTGCATTTTTCAATGCCTTCCTTTGCCTCTGAAAGCTCCTCTTGCGCCAATAATTTCATTTCCTCGTCGGGTTTGTCGGCTAAAAGCTCCTCGGCGTCCTTTTGCATTTTCACAAATCCCTTATACTCACGGTACTTTTCAATGATAGGGGACAGACGCTTATATTCCTTCATCAAGGCGGTGTATTTCGTCTGGTCTGCAATTATCTCGCTGTCGGAGAGGTTCTTTTCTATCTCAATGAATTTTTCTTCCGCTTCTTTAAGCTTATCAAGCATTTTGACATCCCTCTGCTTTTTCTATCTTCTTAATGTTTTTTTCAAGTTTCACGCGGGCGACGGTAACGTCGTGACCGCAGTTTTCGCACACTATCCTTATGTCGGAGCCGACACGGAGCACGCGGAACGTCTTTCCTCCGCACGGGTGCTGTTTTTTCATTGTGAGTATATCGCCCACGTCAATTCTCGGTATTTCCATTTATTTTCCTCAAACCTTTTTAATCTTTATAATTATATCATAAGGATATAATTAAATCAATAGGAGTTTTGTATATTTTTATTCATCCATTATTGACGAAAAAATGCACGCGCAGAACAAAAACAAAGAAAAGTTTGATCCCGTCCTGAAAAGCAAATATACCGCAAACTGCCACAAAACGAAAAGCGTGACGGCGGAAATAATATCGCAAAAAACACGGCACCGCTGTGAAAAACGCATCAGCAAAAGACAGTGAAGCGTTCTGCCCCCGTCAAGACCGCAAACTGGCAGACTGTTCAACAGCGCATAAATAAGATTGCAAAGTCCGAAAGGATGGCGGTGAAATAAAACGAAAAACAAGAGATTTACTGCGATTCCTCCCGATGATATAAAGGCATCGTCACGGTATGAGGCGATGCCTTTCATTTTGATGTCGGCACCGCCGAGAGTGACCGTGACGGATGAAATTTCCACTCCGCACAGTTTTGCCGTGCAAAGATGCCCAAGCTCATGCAAAACCGATGACGCGAGCATATAAAACGTGTCAGATGCGCTGTAAGTGAGGGAAAAAATAATAAGCGTCACCAAAGTTATGACGCTTATTTTTATATTCCTTGAAAGGTAAATATACAACGTGCCTCCGAAAGAGTGAATTTTATATATATATCCTTTTTACTCTCTTGCTGACGGCACACATACATTCGTATGGAATCGTTCCGATATGCGCTGCATATACCGACGCATCGTCGAAAACAACAGCCTCGTCACCGACCTTCGGCTTTTCTTCCATATCGGTTATGTCTACCATAAAATGGTCCATACACACACGTCCGATAACACGTGCCGAAAAGCCGTTTATCTTTACGTATGCGCCCGTGAAACGGCGGGAAATACCGTCGCCGTAGCCGCAGGCAACGGTTGCAACAGTCATTTTTTTGTCAGCTTTGAAGTCGCCGCCGTACGATACGGCGTCACCTTTTTCAAGCTCGTGTATATGTACAACGGTCGATACGAACTTCATAACAGGTGAAAGTCCCTCTCCGCTTACCTCGTCTGACGGAGGAAATCCGTAAAGCACTATACCCGCACGTGCCATACCGACAAGTGATGACGGCAAATCAAGTATCGCACCGCTGTTTGCGCAGTGGTAAACAAACGGCTTATCCGTCAATGAGGATATAAGTTTTTTGGCTTTTTCGAATTTTTCAAGCTGGTGATCGCATTCCGTTTTGTCACGCTCGTCTGCGCGTGCAAAGTGTGTAAATACACCTTCGACGGAGAATTTCGGGTTGTTTATGACATAACTCAAACCGTCTTTGTCAGCACAGCCGAAGCCGAGGCGGTTCATTCCCGTTTCGATTTTTATGTGAACGCGGAGCTTCTTGCCGTCGGGTATGCATGCAGACAAAAGCTCTGCATATTCTGCCGAATATACCGTCTGTATGATATTTCCGTCTGTTACGTAAGAAATATCATCGGGATTTGTATAGCTCAATATCAGAATGTCGCCGTCTGTGTGCGTGCGTGCTTCGAGAGCTTCGTCAAGTGACGATACGGCGAAGTGCTCAGCTCCCGCATCCGACAGTATTTTTATACATTCGCCCCCGTGACCGTAGCAGTCAGCCTTGACAACGCACATAAGAGCGGCGCTGTCGGGGAGCTTTGATTTTATAAAATTAAAATTTGAAACAAGAGCCGTGGAGTCAATTTGTAGATACGTCCGTGGTTTTAGCATCAGTGTTTTTTCCGTTCCATTCATCAAATGTTATGACAGTTTTGCCCGACTTCATCATAAGGGGCGAATTTGTTTCTTTGTCAAAAAATATTTCGCATTCTCCGTTTGTCAGCTTTACTGCCTTTTCACCGTTTAAATTCTGTGAGCTTACCGTGAAATCACCCGCACATTCCAGAAGCCTGTGCCAGCGGTACACACCGCCGTCGGATGATGTCGGAAGCTCCTCGGCGCCGAGCTCGATACTCATATCGTTGTAAATGAGATAGCTGTCCTCACCCTCGAAGCTGTAGCCCATTCCCCAAAGTACCGTCGGGGCGGCAAATACCATATCAACGGTGCCGTTTTCATCTCTTGTGACGCGCACCGTGTAGGATGCGCCGTCCTCCTCGACAGATAAGTTTGCGGTGTATTCATCCTTGAATGAGGAGATATAATCCTCCGCATTTTCGGCTTTGCCGCATCCCGTTATCAGTACGGATATTATAAGTAATACGGTGAACAGTGTTTTTTTCATAGTTTGCACTCCTTTAACCTTTTTGATTAAATTTATGCAAGTAAGCTCGTTTTAATGCCTGAGTGTATCGATAATGACCGTGTTTTTGTTGTGATATTTCATTATTTTAAGCGTTTTCTTCGTCGCCTCAAAATATAAAACGGTCTTTTTTTCGCCGTCGTTTACGAGCATTGCGTAAAGGTCGGGCGTCGGCTCGGATGTGCTTATGCAAGAGGGGAAAACAATGTCGCCTTTGTTTACGGTAACGTCGGTTCCCGGAATGATGCTGTCGATTTCATTTATTGTCACCTGATAGTATTTCTTGCATTTTTTTGCGCCGAATACCTTTTCCATTGTAAACACACCGCGCTCTATCGTGTATCTGTATTCTATCTGGAAATAGATGAAAAGATACTTAAACAGAATAAGGCACAGCATAAACATAACGGGTGTGAAGTAAATAAGCATTTTCACCGCAACGCACAGAGCGCATAGAAGAATCGATGCAAGCACAGCACCGATAACGTATGCGATTCTCTGAAGTCTGTATTTTCCCTCTACCTTTTTTTCTACCGTATGAGTTATACTGTTGAAGGATGAATCGTCCATAATAAAGCCTCCCTTGATAGACTTCGTTTATTCTATCATATATTTCAACAAATTTCAATACCGATACTCGGTATTGACAAAAAAAATAAAAGGGTATATAATTATTTCAAAGGAGTGATTACTTTGAAAATAATAGATATAATAAACGCAAATGCCGAAAAGGACGCGCCCACGCTTTCGTTTGAGGTGTTTCCTCCCAAAAATTCCGATTCCATCGACACGGTGATGGATGCCACCGCGGAGATAGCAAAGCTCGGCCCCGCTTTTATGAGCGTTACGTACGGCGCGGGCGGCGGCACGAGTGATTACACGGTGTCCGTTGCGGAAAATATACAAAACTGCGGAGTAACCCCTATCGTGCATCTCACCTGCGTTTCTTCAACCGAGGATGCGGTAAAAGGACAGATAGAAAAAATCAAGTCTGCGGGAATGAACAATATCCTTGCGCTTCGCGGCGATATTCCCGATGGTTGGGATTTTCCCGAAAATGCGCCATACCGCTACGCTTCACAGCTCATACGTGAGATAAAGAAGCACGGCGATTTTTGCATCGGCGGCGCATGTTATCCCGAAAAGCACCCCGAATCGAAGACCTTGAAAGAAGATATAATGCACATAAAGGAAAAGGTAGATGCGGGCTGTGATTTTCTGACCTCGCAGATGTTTTTTGATAACAATATCCTTTATAATTACCTTTACAAAATACGTGAGGCAGGCATTACCGTTCCCGTTGTTGCGGGTATTATGCCCGTGACGAATGCAAAGCAGACGGAAAGAATTTGTAAAATTTCGGGCAACTTCCTGCCACCCCGCTTCAAGGCGATAACGGACAAATTCGGTTCGAATCCCGAATCGATGAAGCAGGCGGGAATCGCTTACGCTACAGAACAGATAATAGATTTGCTTGCAAACGGTGTCAACTGCATACACGTCTACTGTATGAACCGCCCCGAAATAGCAAGAAAAATCAAGGACAATCTTTCAAGCATACTTAAATAATGCCAAGGCAAACGGGACATACCCGTTTGCCTTTTATCTCACTTGACAAACAACTGTACGTATGGTATAATTCGCACACGGAAAGCGTGGGAAAGGAGGTAAGGAAAAATAGGACTTTTAGGAAATTTATTCGGGAAAAAAAGAAAAAAAGCACTTGTTTTCGTCGATTACGAGCATTGGCACGTTTCAATGTATAAAAATTATTCAAGCCGTCCCGAAATTAAAAAATGGAAAAATGAGCTTGATAAAAAATTCAATATATCCGATATGTTTTTCTTCGGTGATTTTTCAAATTCCGGTATGCGTCATGAAATTTCTAAAATACGTGAAGTTTCAAACAACGTTATAGAAACGCAGAACACAAGCCAGCATTACAAAAAAGATTTTACGGACTTCATTATGCTTGACAGCATATATCAAAGAGCGATGTTTGCAAAGGATGTTGATACCTTTATTATTTTTACCGGCGACGGTCATTTTACATCGGTCGTGAAGTTTCTTACGAATACCTGCAAAAAAGAGGTTATCGTTTATGCTGTAAGGGATTGTCTGTCGGGAATGCTTAAAAGCGCCGCATCAAAATACGAGGAAATACCGTCAAGCGAAGAAATAGAAAATATGCGCATTTCGATGGTGGTCGGCTATCTTAAAAAACAAAAGGGAACGAAAAGTCGCAGATATATCACATTTTTGTCCGCTATGGAAGCCGTTTCCGCAAGATACGGAGAGGACAAGGAAAATATAAGAGAAACGATGACGAAGATGCTTGACGACGGTCTTTTGCGTCAGGAAAGAAAATTCCTCGGCGGCGGAAAACAGCTCAAGGCTTTGTATCTCAATGAAGAAAAGCTTGAAACACTCGGTATAGACATAATTCCGGAGGAAAAGCTTATTCCAAATGAAAAAACTCGCAAAGATAACGGTAGATAAAATGATTGGCAAAGACCTGTTATATCACGGTGCGGCGGAAATGCTCCTGCCGATGATAACTGTAAATTCTTTAAATGAAATAATTGATTTTAACGAAAGCTGCTTACCGAACGTCGGATACGCCGACATCGGACTTGAAGTTGAAATAAGACCGCTTGTTGATTCAAAACATAAAAGCTTTCCGTATACGGCGGTTCTTACGTTGAAAGGCAACGAATACCTTGCCTGCGTAAGTCTTGCAAACCCAAAATCGGCAGAGTACAAGAATATTTATTTCAGCAGTACATCAGATAACAGCGCAGATGCGTTTTTAACATCAAGGTTTATAATTGAACAAAAATATACCGAGCTTCACAGTATATCGCCTCTTTCAACGGACGGCGAAATGCCGTTCAAAAGGCTTCAAAGGCTGATGATGCTTGTCAATTCCGATTCAAACGAAGAAAAGGACGTAACGCTCGAAAAGCTTGTGGAATACACCGTTGAAAGCTACAAAAACCGTTTTGGCGCATCACAAAGCAAGGAATTTGAATTCCGCTGTGATATACCATTAAAGGCTGACGAGGGGCTTACCTCCCTTGCGGTGTCGCTCGTAACCGTCGGAATGGTGCTGGCAAGCGAAAGGGCAAAGCTTGAGGTCGGACAAACACCGCTTGGGCACGTGTTTACGCTTTCCTTGCCCGATAAAAAATTTATCGGCGATATATCAAGGTGCGGATTTTCGGGAATGTTTCTTTCACGTGTGTCCTGCCTTAATTACTGGAAAACGGAGCTTGTATATAACGCGCAGCGGAATGAAACAACGGTTAAAATATTCGTTCCGAAGTCAAGCGCATCGCACAGATTTTCTGCGCAGACACGCGCTTTCGACGCACTTGCATATGCGCACCTGCTTATCGAAGCATTCGCACTGTAAGTCATTACAAAACAAAATAAGACCTGCTAAGCGGTGTGCTGAGCAGGTCTTTGCTTTTATTCTTTTCCGTTCCAGCAGTACGTGCAAAGACGCTCTGCGGGCAGTCCCGTTGCTTCTATCATATCGTCAAGTCTGTGATAGCGCAGGGAAGTGAAGTGAAGCTCACGGCGGATGACTTCAATCATTTTTGCATATCTTTCGGATTCGGGGTCTGCATACTCCTCAAGTATTTCACGTGACGGCTCACCGCCCTCAAGCTCTCTTATAACACGTCTTGTTATAAGCTCCATTTCAGATGTGGAACGCGAGAAGTTCAAGTATTTACAGCTGAAAAGTATCGGAGGACAGCCGAGTCTTATATGTACCTCCTCGGCTCCGCTTTCGTAAAGAAATTCCGTCGTTTCGCCGAGCTGTGTGCCGCGTACGATAGAGTCGTCTATAAGAAGCAGGTTTTTCTTGTCAATAAGGTCGGGAATGGCGATAAGCTTCATCTTTGCGATGAGATTTCGCTTTACCTGATTCGGAGGCATAAACGAACGCGGCCACGTTGGTGTGTACTTGATGAACGGACGTGCGTAGGGAATACCCGATTCGCCCGCGTAGCCTATCGCATGGGCAATTCCCGAGTCGGGAATGCCTGCAACTATATCGGGCTTCGCATCGTCGCGGCGCGCCAACAGCTCACCGCATTTATATCTTACCTTTTCAACGCTTATTCCCTCGTAGGATGACGACGGATAGCCGTAGTATATCCACAAAAACGTGCATATCTTCATATCCTTGCCCGCTTCTGCAAGTGTTTTCACACCGTCGGGCGTCATAACTGCTATTTCGCCGGGGCCAAGTTCTTTATAGCTTTTATAGCCGAGGTTGAGATACGCAAAGCTTTCAAAGCTTGCGCAGAAGCCGTCCGATCGCTCGCCTATTGAAATGGGCGTTCTTCCGAGCTTGTCACGTGCGGCATAAACACCCTTGGGTGTCAGAATCAGCATACTTACAGAGCCGTCGATTATTTCCTGCGCATATTTGATGCCGTCGATGAAATTGTCTTTCTGGTTGATGATTGCGGCAACAAGCTCTGTCGGGTTTATATCACCGCTTCTCATTTCAAAAAAGTGCGTTTTGCCTGCGATTATCTCGTCAACGATCTCATCCGCATTGTTTATTTTTCCGACGGTCGTTATGGCAAACGTGCCGTGGTGAGAACGGACAAGCACCGGTTGGGGCTCATAATCCGAAATACAACCGATACCCATTGTGCCCTTCATCGATACGGATTCGGATGAAAACTTTGTTCTGAAAGGAGAATTTTCTATGTTGTGTATCGCTCTGTCAAAGCCTTTTTCTGCGTCATACGTCGCCATACCCGCACGGCGCGTGCCTAAATGCGAATGGTAGTCAGTACCGTAGAAAAGCTCAAAAACACAGTCTTCTTTTGAAACTACACCAAAAAAACCGCCCATATTGTTGCCCTGCCTTTTATGCAATTTTTAATGAAGATATTATATAATACCTTTTCGCAAAAGTCAACATTTGTCTTTTAATTTTTTAAATAAATTTCGCCCCGCATCGTTTGACGCAGGGCGAAATAAATCGTTTCAGTTTGTATGTTTTTGTAACTCGGCGAGCGTTTTTCTGATAATTTCAAGCGCGTATACGCTGTCGGAAACGTCAAGCGTTGCCGATTCTATCGGGCATCTGCCCGTTTTTGCGCGGTTCTGTATTTCCTCGCACACAGTACCGTATTCAACGTATACCCCGTTTTTGTCAAGCAGGTCGAGCGCCGACTTGCTTATGACGTCCGTGTAAAGGTACGCAGGCTTCAAAAGCACGTACAAGTGTGCCGCACCGCGCCCCACAACCTTGTCGGCGCAGGAAAAACCTTCAAGGCTTTCGCCCGAATCAACGACGGATAAAAGCGGTTTTACACCGCGCTCTCTGCTCGTTCTTATCTTCTGTCCGCAAATGCCGGCAAACGTAAAACCGTCTGAAATTAAGGCTTTTGCCTTTGAAACGTCAGCGCTGTTCATTGAATTTCTTTACGATATAAGGAACGGCGATGAGCTGAATGATAATACCGGGAAGTCCCGTGATTATACTCGTGTATATTATTTTTGCCTGAACGGGAGATTCAAAAAAGCTTATTGCGGTGATTATCGCAAGCGCTTTTACAGCTCTGCCGAGTATCTGCACCGCGCCGACTTTTAAAACGGAGCCGCCGCGCATATCGCGCGCGAATCCTGCGAAAATGCCGTATGCGCAAAGCTCAATGACAATAAAAGGAAGCATTACGGACGTGGGCATATTCGTTATCATAAAGCTAAGAACGGGGGATATGATACCTGCGGCACAGCCGTATACGGGCCCGAGAGTGAAACCTGCGACCATTACGAAAATGTGCATCGGCAGGAATATTTCGCCAACACCCGTTCCGACGTGCAGAACCTGACCGACGGCGTGCAAAAGCCACGGAAGCGCGACGGATAAGGTTATAAATGCAACAGTTAATAATGTCTTGCTTTTAACTGACAAAGACGGTCTTGCTGATATTGAATTTTTCATAATTATTCTCCTTAATCAAACACTTCGGAAACGTTTTTCAAAAATTCTCTTATGGGGAGCTTTTGCGGACAATGCTCCTCGCACAAGCCGCATTCGATACATACGGACGCTTTGCCGTTTGTTTCCGATATTTTTCTGTATTTTTCTTTCAAGTGTCCCATTTTCGGCAAGCCGAAGCGTTTGCTGTCGTTGTATACGGCAAAGTATTCGGGAATGGCGATGTGCATCGGACAGTCGTCAACGCAGTAACGGCAGGCGGTGCATTTTATAGGTATGTCTTTTCTGATTATTTCAGCGCATTCAAGCGTGAGGTCTATTTCTTCTTTCGTCAACGGTACAAAGTCTTTCATATAGCCGATGTTGTCGCTTATCTGTTCTTCGTTGCTCATACCCGAAAGCACCATAACGACCTCGGGAAGCGATGCGGCGAAGCGTATCGCCCATGACGGAATGGACATTTCAGGCTCTTTATCTTTCAGAAGCTTCTTTGCATTTTCGGAAATGTCAACGAGCGCACCGCCCTTGACAGGTTCCATTACAAGTACGGGTTTGCCGTGCTTTACGGCGACCTCGTAGCATTGACGGGACTGGATAACGTCATCTTCCCAGTCAAGATAGTTTATCTGAAGCTGAACGTATTCTATTTCGGGATGCTCCGTCAATATCACGTCGAGAATGTCCGCCGTGTCGTGGAACGAAAAACCGACGTGCTTTACCTTGCCCTCTGCTTTCAGCTTTGCGGCAAACTCAAATGCACCGAATTCCTGTGCTTTCTTGTATGAATTTCTCGAAAGTGAGTGAACGAGGTAAATATCAACGTAATCAACGCCGAGCTTCTCAAGCTGACGGTCGAAAAATCCCTGCATATCCTCAGCCTTTTCTATCATAAAAAGGCTTAATTTATCCGTGACTGTGTACGCTTCTCTCGGGTATCTGTCCGCAACGGCTTTTTTGAAGATGACCTCGCTAAGACCGCCGTGATACGGCGCGGCTGTGTCAAAATATGTAAATCCGTTTTCCATAAACGTGTCAACCATTCCGAACACACGGTTCAGATCTATTTCAGGCTTGTCCGTGTTTTCTGTCATGGGTAAACGCATAAGTCCGAATGCTAATTTTTTCATAATTTACCTCCGTTATTTTAAAAATTCAAAAAGATCGTCAAACGTGCCAACGGGGCAGTCGGGCATGTCGCCGTCGCATATGAGGCAGTCCGTCAGCAAAAATACCGAAAATCCAAGCGCCATTGACGCTTTTGCGTCTTCCTGCGCATTGTTTCCTATCATAAGGCAGTTTTTGGGGTCAAGCGAAAATTTTTCGGCAATTTCCGCAAAATATTTCGGATTCGGCTTGCAGTAGTGGGAATTCATATAATCCGTTGCATAGTCAAAATCTTCATACGCAAGTCCCGTCCATTTCAAACGCGATTCAACGGCAACCGTCGGAAACATCGGATTTGT
This sequence comes from Eubacteriales bacterium, assembly GCA_045612465.1. Taxonomy (GTDB): domain Bacteria; phylum Bacillota; class Clostridia; order Oscillospirales; family CAG-272; genus RGIG7213. The sequence goes on along the minus strand of JAZKZC010000009.1, from coordinate 8,839 downwards.
TGCAAGAATGACCTTGTCCGCACACGCCCTTGCATATTCAACAGCCTTTTTTGCGTTTGCAGTCGGGGAAGTGTATTTTACAGCTTCATTGAATCTTCCGCCGTAAAATGCATCAAAATGCGGTATATCGCCGTACACCTTTTGCCCCAGAATTTCCGCAAAGGTGTCCCAGAATGCATCGTGATTCGTCTTTGCGCCGTCGTTTTTCACCATTGAGGCAACACCGCGCCACATGGCGGGCAAAAGTGTCTGCTTTTCATATCCGTGTTGCTTCATTTCATCAGCCAATGTGTCAAGGTAGCCTTTTGAAAATACATCCATATCCATCGGCAAAAGTGTTCCGTCAAGGTCAAAAAGTATTGCTTCGTATCTTTTCATCTTTGTAATCCTTTTGTATTTATAAGATTATTTTACATTATCCAAACGTGTTTGTCAATATTTTTTATAAAAACACTTGACATAGTTTTCAAAAACTGATATAATGGTTATGGTTTTAAAAAACAGATAACGGAATATCGGAGAACGAATTATGTCGAGTTTTAAAATAGTAAGCGATTCATCGTCGGATATGCGCGAATTTTCACTCACTGCATTTTCATCAACACCCCTTAAGATAAGTACAGCCGAAGTGGAATTCTGCGACGACGACACGCTTGATCTTCCCGGAATGCTGTCGTATCTTGAAAAATATAAGGGCAAGTCGGGCTCTGCGTGCCCCAACACGAGCGAATGGCTTGAAGCGTTTGAAAATTATGAAAATGTCTTTTGCGTTACCATTACAAGCTCGCTTTCGGGCAGTTATAATTCCGCTTGCGGCGCGGCAAAGGAGTATATGGGAAAATATCCGAACCGGCACGTTTTTGTGATAGACTCACTTTCGACGGGACCCGAATGTGCGCTTATCATTGAAAAACTCGGAGAGCTTATAAACGAGGGCAAAAGCTTCGATGAAATATCCGCGGAAATAAAGGAATATCAAAAGAAAACGCACCTTATCTTTGCGCTTGAATCAATGCACAACCTTGCAAACAACGGCAGGGTAAGTCCCATCGTTGCGAAGCTTGCGGGGGTTATCGGCATAAGAATTGTAGGAAAGGCAAGCGATGAGGGAACTCTTGAGATAATGAATAAGTCCAGAGGTGCTAAAAAAATGCTCGGCGACATTATCGAAAATATGAAAAAAACGGGCTGTGCGGGCAAGGTGCGCATACACCACTGCGAAAACCCCGAAACAGCCGAAAGGTTGAAAAATCTCATCACGGAAACGTTTTCCGATACTTCGGTTACAATATCAAATGTCGGCGGCCTGTGCGGATTTTATGCCGAACGCGGCGGCGTCCTCATCGGCTACGAAAGTTGATAAATTTCAAAAAAACAAAAATGCTCTTTGGTTTTCCGAAGAGCATTTTAAATTAACAGCATAATTTTCATTATCAGATATCCCAAAAGCGTGCAGGCGGGGAAGGTGAATATCCACGCTGTAAAAATTCCCCGAACGGTTTTTTTGTTTATTTTTCCCGATGAAATAACACCTGCGCCGAGGATAGACGACGTTTTCGTGTGCGTTGTGCTTGCGGGAATGCCGAGAACGCTTGCAAATAAAAGGCACGCGGCACTTGCAATATCGGAGGAAAAACCGTCTTTTTTGTCTATTGACACCATGTTTTCCCCGACCGCTTTTATTATCTTTTTACCGCCGACAGCGGTGCCGAAAAACATCACACCCGACACGGCAAGTATGACGGGTGTGCCGACAGCGGTGCCGTCTGTGGAGAACATAAGAAAAAGTCCGAGAAATTTTACCCCGTCCTGTGCACCGTGGGCAAAGGAAGTACAGCACGCGCCGAATATTTCGGCATATCTGAAAAACGAATCCGACCGTTTTACAAGATATTTTCGCGTCAGAAACGAAATCAGCACACCAACGGCAAATCCGAGTGCCGTTGACACAAGCAAGCCGTACAGCACCCGCGCATATTGATGCACATTTACGTATGAACCGCTGCCGTAAGCAAACGCGCACCCCGTAAGGCTTGATGTCAATGCGTGGCTTTCGCTTGTCGGTATGCCGAAAAGCCACGCGCTTCCCGCCCATATAATCACTGAAATCATTGAAGCGCACACGGCTGTTTTTACAGCCGCGCTGTCGGGAAAAACGGCAAGCTCTTTTACCGTGAAAGCGACTTTACCCGAAAACGTGCCCATAACGAGCACACCGAGAAAATTGAACACGGCTGACATCACCGTGGCAGATGAAAGCTTCATACACTTCGTTCCGACACACGTTGCAACTGCATTTGAGGCATCTGTTGCGCCGTTGAAAAAAACGGTGAGGAAAATCAAAAAAGCTGAAAAATATCCTATCTGTGAAAAAAATCCGTTAAAAAAATCCATATTAGAAATTATTTATACAAAAACTTACGATATGCTTTATATAAAATTCAAAAGTACGTGTTATAATATTTTGATATTTTAATCAAGGAGGTGCCGTTATGGCTGCTAAAGTTGATGTAATGAAGCAAACAAAAGAGCTGCTCAGCGGCACAATGACAGGCTCGTATTTTCTCTACGGCGGCGAGGAGTATCTGAAAAGAGCATTTTTGTCAGATGTCAAAAAGCACGTCTGCCCCGATGAAATGCTCCGTGATTTTAACCTCAACGTTTTCGACAGCCTTGACGATAAAGAGGATATTTTATCATCGTTTGCAACCCTTCCGCAGTTTTCCGACAGACGTCTTGTGATACTTTACGGCGCAGACTTGAAAAAAGGCGGAAAAGAGCCTGTTGAAATTCTTTGCGCACTTTGTAAGGAAGCAGAAAAATACGACTATCTGACATTTGTCATATACCTTTACGCAACACAGCTTGAGGAGGGCGACTCGGATTCAAAATCGAAGCTTGCGAAGCTTTCGCGTGTATCGACTGTCGTGTACTTTGATTTTCTTCCGCAGGAAAAGCTTCTTAAATGGATAAACCGTCATTTTGCTTCCGAGGGCTTTAACGTGTCGGTACATACGGCAACGCTTATAGCTGAGCGTGCGGCGTGCGATATGAGTGTAATATCAAACGAAATAGCCAAGCTTTGCGCGTATATGCGTCAAAACGGAATGACCGAGCTTGACGATGACACAGTCGGGCGCATAACGGGCAAAAAGAATGTCTTTGAAGCGTTTTACGTTTCAAATAAAATACTCAGACGTGACGGTGAGGCAGTCCTTGCGTACGTTACAGACGCGCTTAAAAAAGGACACGAGCCGATGATGCTGATGGCGGAGATAACCTCGGAGGTCGAAAAGCTTTACAGAATAAAATCGGCAATGAAGTCAGGGATGAAGCCTCCCGAAATCGCATCCGCCATGGGTATGCACGAGTATGCGGTAAAGGTTCGCGCGCAAGCGCTTTCGGGCATAACGGGGAAGTATCTTTCGGAGTTGCTTTCAAGGTGCTGTCTTGCCGATATTGCCGTGAAAAGCACGGGCGCTGACGTTAAGGGTGAGCTTATATCGCTCATAACGGACCTGTGATATGGAAAAGCTGAAAATCAAATATCCCGTTATATGCGAGGGTAAGTACGATAAAATCAAGCTGTCGTCAGTCATCGACGCGGTGATTATCACGACAGACGGCTTCGGCGTGTTTAAAAATGAAGAAAAAGCCTCGCTTCTTCGCAAGCTTGCGAATGAAGAAAAAATAATCGTCGTCACCGACAGCGACGGCGCAGGACGGGTAATACGCAACTTTATCAGAGGAATCATTCCCGCAGACAAAATAGTGAATCTCTACATTCCGCAGATAAAGGGCAAGGAAAAAAGAAAAGAAAAGCCGTCGGCAGAGGGAACACTCGGTGTCGAGGGAATGGCAAACGACGTGCTTTATAAAATATTCGCCCCGTATACGGGCGAGGTTAAAAACAAGCTTTCGCTTAAAAAGACGGATTTCTTTCTTTTGGGACTGTCGGGAGGAGATAATTCCTCGTTTTTGAGAAGAAAATTCTGTATTTCTGCGGGACTTCCCGCCGAAATGTCAGCAAATGCATTGCTTGAAGCGGTCAACCTCTTGTTTGATGAGGAAACCTTTTATAAAATTCTGGAGGAAATAAAATGTTGAATTTTTTGTCATCAACCGAAAATTCGGGTATCAAGACTCTTATCGATTGGGCGCTTGACAACATAGGTATTCTGGCAATCATTGCCGCAGTCGGTCTTGCTGTGTGCGCTGTGATATATATATGCTTTTACAAGACGATAAATGAGCTTTTCAAAAAATACCGTGAGATAATCGTTTACGTTATTGTCGGCGGAATTACCACGGTCATAAATATGGTAGTTCATATAGGACTTGTGGAGCTAACAGAGCTTCACGAGCTTGTCGTCGTTTTGATAGCGTGGTTTTTTGCGGTCGTTTTCGCATACATAATGAACAAGCTGTTGGTATTCCAAAGCAAGAGCTTCGAAAAAGACGTGCTTGTTCACGAAATCGTTTCGTTCACAGGCGCACGTGTATTCTCCCTCGGCGTTGAGGAGCTTATATTCCTCATATTCGTAACGTGGCTGAATATGAATCAGTATATCATCAAATTTGTGGCGGCAATTATAATAATTATCATAAATTACATCTTCAGTAAGCTTGTAATATTTAAAAAGAGCGATAAAAATGAACAGACTGAAATAGGAGAATAAAATGAATATTGAAGAATTGAGAAGTAAAAAAGCGTTCATCTGTGATATGGACGGAGTTATCTACCACGGCAACAAGCTTTTGCCCGATGTTCCCGAATTTGTCAACTGGCTTATTGAGTCGGGAAAGAAATTTCTTTTCTTGACTAACTCCAGCGAGCGTTCACCCCGTGAGCTTGCGCAGAAGCTTCAGAGAATGGGACTTACCGTGTCCCCCGATAATTTTTACACATCAGCGCTTGCAACGGCATCTTTCCTTGCAACACAGTGCCCCGGCGGAAGCGTTTACGCAATAGGCGAGCCGGGACTTGTAAATGCGCTTTACGATGCAGGCTTTTCAATGAACGACCAGAATCCCGATTACGTTGTATTCGGCGAAACACGCTCGTTTAACTACGAAAAGATAGAGCACGCTGTGAAGCTTATTCAGAAAGGCGCAAAGCTTATCGGCACGAACACCGACCTGACGGCTCCCGGCGAAAACGGAATAATCCCCGCTTGCCGTGCGCTTATCTCTCCCATTGAGCTTACAACGGGCAAAAAAGCATATTACATAGGCAAGCCGAATCCCCTTATTATGCGCCACGCTTTGAAGAAAATAGACTGCTCAAGACGTGACACGGCAATCATCGGCGACAGAATGGATACCGATATTATTTCGGGTATTGAAAGTGAGCTTGATACGGTTCTCGTTCTTTCCGGCGTTACATCAAGAGAAGAAGTAAGTATGTTCCCCTACCGTCCCAAATATATTCTTAACGGTGTCGGCGATATAATCAGATAAGGTCGTGAGATAAATGAATTATTTTTTGCTTGCGCTTTCTGTATGCGCTAACGTTGCGTATTCATCATTTTACAATTATTTCGGCAAAAAAGCCGTAAAGGAACGCTCCGATAACTACAGAATAAATATGTGCATTTATTCCGTTGCGGCAGTTATTCTTGTTGCAATAAGCATAATTTCAGGCTTTAAAGCCTCGCCCTTTACGGTTTTATTCGGTATAGCATTCGGCGCTGTGACAGCAATGAGCGGTATTTTCAAGCTCAATGCGCTTAACTGCGGACCGATGTCGTTCACCATTCTGCTTATCACATCGTCAATGATACTTCCCGCGTTTTCGGGATATATCATCTGGGATGAATCTCTGTCGGTGTGGAAGATAGTCGGTACATTTCTTATGATAGTTGCCGCATATTTTTCAACCGAAAAGAAAAAAGACGGCAAGGGAACAAGCGCAAAATGGCTTATTTTCTGCTTCTTGGCGTTCTTGTTTATGGGTTCTATCGGCATTATGCAGAAGACACAGCAGAAGTCGTCGTTTGCATCTGAAACAGGCGCATTTCTTGCAATTGCCTTTGTGTCGGCATCTGTTCTTTGCGCAGTCAGCTATCTTGTAAGCTCCAAGGGTAAGGAAAAACAATCAAACGAAAGCGGAATCGATACGAAAAAGCTGTTGCTTCTGACCGTTGTCTGCGGTGCGTTCATCGCATTTTTGAATAAGGTCAACCTTTATCTTTCGGGTGTGCTTGACAGCGCAGTGTTGTTCCCGATACAAAACGGCGGTACAACAATGATGTCGGTCGTCGTTGCAATGACGTTGTTCCGTGAAAAGGTAAGCGGCCGCCGCCTCGTCGGTATGGTAATCGCCCTTTGCGCACTTCTTATCCTTGCATTCAGCGAGCTTCTGGCGAAGATAGCATAATACAAATTTTAAAGCGATATCCTGAAAGTTTACAAAGTATATTTCCGCAGGAAATATGCGCCATTTGCCTGCGGGCAGTCCTGCGGACTGTGGGGGGCGCAGGCATGGCGCCGCTGCTGAAAGTTTCAGACGATTCCGGAAAATAGAATTTGCGGAGAAAAAGAAATGCACGATAAAATTGTAACAGTTGAAAAGGCTGCAAAAGAGTTATTGTATGGAAAAAAAGAAAAAGCCTGTCATATAATTCAACAAGAGTATCCGTTTGAAAAGTATGAAGTGTTTCATAGAACTTATACACTCAAACAGAAAATGGAACAATTCAAAAAAGATGGATTTATCGATAGATATACAGGAGAAAGATTGATAAATCCGGGAATATTAAAAGTTTTTTCGTTTTATTTTCCTAATGAATTTCCTTATCATCCACACGGAAAAATGACAGATGGGCATATTGCGTATTGGGAATTATTCCCCACGATTGACCATATTTATCCGATTGCGATGGGCGGTGTGGATGAGCCTGAAAACTGGGCTACAACATCTATGCTGAATAATGCCGTAAAAAGTAATTGGTCATTGGCGCAGCTTCGTTGGAAACTATATCCTGCCGGAAATTTCGAAGAATGGGACGGCTTAACAAAAATGTTTATTGAAATTGTTGATAATGATAAACAGCTGTTGGAAGATAAATATATAAAAACTTGGTATACTGCCGGCAAATATATTATTTAGAACTTCATGGCGTTGTCAATTATTTATCAAACAGAATAACGAAATCACCCCGAGGTATAATTCCTCGGGGTGATGCTGTTTTACATATTTATATCGGGGAAAATTTCGATGCTTCTGTGTAAAATGCCGTTCATGTGGGCGATGGCAACGCCGTAGTTTACAATAGGTGTTCCGTATTCCTCACATATCCGCATACGGTAGCGCATTTCCTTTTCTGTCAGCACACAGCCGCCGCAGTGAAGCACGAGGGCAACATTTGACAAGTCACTTTCAAAATCACCGCCCGAGGTGAATTTGAAGTTAAGCTCCTTGCCCGTAAACTTGCGCATAAGCGCAGGAATTTTGACAGTTCCAATGTCCTTACAGCTCCTTCTGTGCGTACAGCCCTCGGAAATGAGCACCGTGTCGCCGTTCTTGAGCTTTGATATTGCAACAGCACCCTTTACAAGCGTTTGCAGATCGCCCTTGTATCTTGCGAAAAGAATTGAAAACGACGTCAGCGGAATGTCGGGTGGCAAAAGGGAAGAAACCTTGCCGAACACCTGCGAGTCCGTAATGACAACGTCGGGCTTCCTTGAAAGGAAATTCAGTACCCCTGTCAGTTCTTCGGGCTGACAGCAGATGCATGTGCCGTGAGAGTCAAGCAGATCACGTATTGTCTGCTGCTGGGGAAGTATAAGTCTGCCTTTCGGCGCCGCTTCGTCAATCGGCACGACAAGCACCGAAAGGGCGTTTTTTGGCAAAATGTCGGAAACAAGGCGCTTTTTGCCCTCCGCTTTTGCAAATGAGGTGGCAATTTTTTCTTTCAGTACATCGATGTTGTAACCGCTTACAGCACTTACATATACCGTGTCATCGGGAATATTATCGGGAATCGTTATTTTTTCTGCCTTATTGTATACGCATACATAGGGCAGATTTTTTTCTTTTACGGTTTTTAAAAGCTTTTCGTCAAACTCCGTCATTCCGCGAGATGCATCAACGACAAGAACTGCCGCATCGACCGTTGCCAAAATGCGAAGCGATACCTTTACACGCTCTTGCCCAAGCTCGCCGACGTCGTCAAGTCCGGGCGTGTCGATTATCGTGACGGGGCCGAGGGGCAAAAGCTCCATTGATTTTTTTACAGCGTCCGTTGTTGTACCGGGCGTGTCCGACACAATAGATATCGTCTGCCCCGTGAGGGCGTTGGCAACGCTCGATTTTCCCGCATTTCTTGCACCGAAAAATCCGATGGTCAGCCTTTCGCCCGACGGTGTATCGTTAAGTCCCATAATTACCTCTTAAAATCTGAAATCACGTCTGTTTGAGTTCTTTATGTCCTCAATATTTGACTCAGCAATCGTGCGTACCTTTTCTTTCGGTATCTTTGTAAGCTCTTTTTCTATCATAGCATATCCTGCTTTTTTCGTTTCCTCGCTTCCGTAGTCAACGAGGTATTCCGTCAAGGTCATAAGAGCGTTGGGGTGACAGCAGTTGATTATCTGACCTGTTTTGCAAAGGCTCATAAATCTGTCGCCCGTTCTTCCCTCACGGTAGCAAGCAGTACAGAAAGAGGGAATGTGGCCGTTATCGATAAGCCAGTGCACGACCTCGTCAAGCGTTCTCTGGTCGGAAACGTCAAACTGCTCCGTGTCGTGGGGGCGTTCCTCGCAAGCGTAACCGCCGACTGATGTACGTGAGCCGCCGCTGACCTGCGAAACACCGAGCTTAAGAAGCTTTGAACGT
>JAZKZC010000008.1:0-2420 GCA_045612465.1 Eubacteriales bacterium | reverse complement strand
GACAGCACATTGAACTGACACGTGACATTGCAAACCGCTTCAATTCCGTGTACGGCGAAACGTTCCGTGTGCCTGAGCCTTACATAACAAAGGGTGCGAAGATCTATTCGCTTGCAGAGCCGTCAAAGAAGATGAGCAAGTCTGACGAAAACGTAAACGCATATGTTTCAATCCTTGACAAAAAAGACGATATTATAAGAAAATTCAAGCGTGCCGTAACAGACAGCGATACCTGCGTTTGCAGAGCAGAGGGCAAGGACGGCATAAACAACCTTATGACGATATATTCCTGTTTCACGGGCAAGTCCGATGAAGAAATAGAAAGAGAATTTGCAGGTAAGGGCTACGGCGATTTCAAATCCGCTGTCGGCGAAGTGTGCGCAGAAAGCCTCGACCCCATAAGAAGTGAATTCGACAGACTTATGAAGGACAAGGCTTATCTTGAGGGAATATTCAAGGAAAATTCCGAAAAAGCATCGTATCTTGCAAGAAAGACACTTTCAAAGGTGTACCGCAAGGTCGGTTTCGTACAAATTTAAAAGAATATGCCCGTGGCAAAAAGCAGGGAAAGAATAAGCATCATATCGCTTTCCTCGCCGTTTGCCATAAGCAGAAACACAAGACCGAGGAGCAGCAGATCCTCTGTATCAAGGCGGATGCTGAAGCCTTTTGAAAGCAGAGATCGGGGCTTCTCGGTGATTTTTTCGTTTTCTGTAAAAACGGGTGTGTCAGTCCTTTCGGGTTCGGCATTTTGAGGTGCGTTTTCAGGCTCTGCGCGGTAAAGCGTGCCGCGGTAGTTGTTGGGAGGGCTTTCAAACGTTCTGCTGTACATATTGCTCCTTTCGGCTATTTTTCGGGGGTGCCTTGCAGAATCCCCGCAAGCTCCGCAAACGTCATAATTTTAAGCATTTTGTCTATTCTGTCGCATTTGTCCTTTGACAAAAACGGCTTCAGCGCACGCAAAAGCTCTGTTCGTTCGTTGTTTTTCACCGCGGGTACGGCGGGGATTTCCGCCTTATGCACGGGTATTTCGGCAAGTCTTTCGCTTTGCCCCATTATGCCCGACACCGCCGACATAACGGTTTTCAGCCGTTCGGGATCGGACAACAGCTCGTTAAGCTTTCCCGATAAATCCGCATCCATTTCATTTACCGCCGTTTTCTATGTTTTCTTTTATTATCCTCGCGTTTTCACGTCCGACCGCTTTCATCACACGGTCGATGTCCGACTGCGACATTGACGATATGCTTTCCCGAAGCTTTGATGCATCAAGACGTTTCGCAAGCTTTTTTGTGTCAGCGCCGCACGCAGATGCTATCTGCAGAATTTTCATACGAAGCTCCTCGTCGTTCATATTTGCGAGGTTTTGTAAAGAGCTTTTGTCAATATTCATAAAAACCACCTTTGAGATTTATTCGTTCATACGCATAATATGCGTATTTGCTTTATTTGTTTACAGGAGATGAAAATGAAAGTACTGATTTTTTCCGATTCGCACGGTAAAAGCGAAAATATGCTCCGTGCCGCATCGCTTCACCCCGATGCCGAATATATCATTCACCTCGGTGACGGTTCGGGTGATTCATCGTTTTTTGACAGCAGAGCTGTATATATTGCCGTGCGCGGCAACAACGATATGTTTTCGTTATACCCTGAGGTGACGACCGAAAAGTTTGACGGCGTGCTGACGCTCATCACCCACGGACACAGATTTTTCGTCAAGGAAAGTTTGTCGGCATATGAGGTGTATGCACGCGAAAAGGGTGTAAACGTAGTGCTTTTCGGGCATACTCACAGAAGATTTTCGCAGTATCGCGACGGACTTTACCTTTTTAATCCCGGCAGTATTTCAAAATACGAGGACGGCGGATACAGCTACGGCATAATGAACGCGAAAAACGGCTCGGTGCTTTTGTCGCACGGGATGATAACGTATTAAACGCCTTCTCCTTGGGAGAAGGGGGACCGCATTGCGGTGGATGAGGTGTTACAAATTGTACACAAACGGACTTAACATTCTTTGAATAAACATTATATATTCAAAAATTTACACCACATTCATAAATAAATTTTATTTATATATTTTAAATATATACGTGTGTGTGTTATTATAAACTATTAAAACCGATAGTAGGTAAAGTTTACGCAAAGCATTTGGCTTTGCCGAAAGGAATGATACAGTTTGAAAAGAGAAGATTTAAGAAATGTTGCGATAATCGCACACGTTGACCACGGTAAAACAACGCTTGTTGACGAAATGCTGAAGCAGGGCGGTGTATTCCGTGACAATCAGGTGACGGAAGAAAGAGTTATGGACTCAAATGACCTCGAAAAGGAAAGAGGTATTACTATCCTTGCAAAAAATACAGCCGTACACTACGGCGATATAAAGATAAATCTTATCGACACACCCGGACACG
>JAZKZC010000007.1:0-16660 GCA_045612465.1 Eubacteriales bacterium | reverse complement strand
GATAACGATAAGCCTGTCATTCTTCGTCTTGATAACATAGCTGTTACCGAGCATCTGAGAATACGGACAAAGTTGATAAAGCACGGGCTGGTCGGGTGCTACTGCTCTCAATGTGACCGTCACGGAATTCAATCCGTTCTTTGCGGTTATCTTGTATGTTCCGACAGACGGTGTGATGACATTATCGTAATTCACGGCAATATCGTCGGACACCCAAGTGATATTGATACCGTCTGTAATATATGCCTTATCAGCAAACTGAACGTGGAATCTGTTAAGGTCGCACGCTTTGCCTGCTTCAACGGTAACGGTCTTTGTTGCAAACCATACCGTATTTTCGGTGTATTCATCATCGTCAAGCTTCAGCACAGCGTATTTCTGCGCCGCGCTTGCGCTGTACTGATATATCTGAACGTTCGTACCGTCTGCACTTCCGTTTGATGCAACGTCAAGCACCTTTGACGGCGCATTCTTTGACTCAAGAACGAACTGACCGTCTACATAGTGAACAAACCAACGCTGTGCATCCGTGTTGTTGCTCTGATACGTCTGAACATTTGTACCGTTGGCTATACCTGCCGCATATACGTCAAGCACCTTGCCGGAGCTTCTGTTCGTTATCGTGTATGCGCCGTCGGAATTGAGCTTGAAGTGCCATACCTGCGTTCTTACGTTTCCTGTGGAATTTATAACTACGTTATCCTCGGAAACATCAACGTATTTTCTGGACGATGATACCATAAGTCTTGCGTAGAAATCAGTACCGATATTGACAGGCTCCATTTTATCAAACGGAACGTCTGTGATTTCAATATCGGGCATTATTTCGGCTCCTTCGATAACTGCTGTGAAAAGCATATCAATATCAGCCGTTGTATATTCGCCGTCACCGTTACAGTCAAGCGCTTCAAGATAGCAGGAATATTCGGGCATATCCGCAAGCCATTTTTTGGCACGTATTATATCAACGCCGTTGACACAACCGTCGCCGTTCACGTCACCTTTGACGACTATCCTCATCGACTCCGCCGTGGCAACGTTCACAAACGTATAACCTGTTTCAAGAATCGTGTTTTCGGGAACTTTTTTACCGCCCTGATCTTGCACATAACAAAGCTCATCAAGCGCATTGATAAGATAATATGCTTTGGTTCCCGCATCTATATCCACTATCATACCGTTTCTGATATGAAAGGGCGATGCTGTTTTTTCGTTTTTTGTATCCGCCGAAGCTGTGAGCGCCACGCACACCGACGCAAGTACAAGCGAAACCGAAAGAAGAACCGTCAACATCTTTAAAACAAAACTTTTTTTATTCATATTCATTTATCTCTGTAGTTTTACAAATTCCGTATTTTCAAGGTGCGGGATCGATTACGGGCAATGCACTGTAATCAATGGGGAAATAGAGCGACTGAGTCATATAAAGTCCCGTTATAAGGTGGTATTTGACACCCATATCGGACATCCACTGACGGTCATTGAACGTCTGAAGCGTTCCTGAATGATTTTCATATACCCAATCTCCCGACGGCCAGAGGCACACTGTGGGGGCTATCGCCTGATATACCTCTTTTCTTACACCCGCCTGACCGTGGTGGGACATCTGAACAATATCGCTTTTCAATGCGCTTCCGTACTTCTGCAGAAGTCTGTCGCCCTCTGCCGTATAAGCATCACCGAGGAAAAGCACCGTCTGACCTTCGATAGTAGCTCTGAATATCATTGAAGTATCGTTTATATTCGTTTCTTTTTCAGCATCCGTTACCGTCAGAAGTATTTCAAATTCAACCCCGTCGATATTGATAATGTCGCCTTCGAATGCTGTTTTTCCGTTGACAGCATCAAATGAACCGCTTCCGAACAGTTTATCATAAGCCGTTCTGACATCCGCACGCACATAGCTGTACATACCGTTTTCACTCGATGCCATAAACGATTTTGACGGGAAATTCAAATAAACATTTTTAATCACTATCTCATTTGAGGTATTGTTTACAAGATGCGTAAATTCCGTCATATGGTCATCGTGCGGATGTGAAAGGAACCAAGCCTCAACCTCGGGAACTTCTTTACCGCTTATGCGCTGAAGCTCCTCATAAATAAATCCCTTTTCGTTGTAGTGCTTACCTCCGCCGTCGATAACGATGAGCTTGTCGTTTTTCGTCTTGATAACGTAGCTGTTACCGAGCATTTCGGGATGGGGTGAAAGTTGGTACAAAACGGGTTGATCTTCAACCGCCAGAACTGTGACGGTTACAGATGACGATCCGCATTTTGCATTTATCTTATACGTACCCTTTTCAGGTGTGATAACATTTCCCGAAGTCACAGTGATCTGGCTTGAACTCCATGTTATATCCTTACCGTCTGTGATTGCGGAATTCTTGGAAAACTGAACGTGGAACTTGTTAAGATCGCAAGATTTACCTGCTTCAACCGTGATGCTCTTTGTTGCATACCATACGGTGTTTTCCGTATACTCATCTTCGTTGAGCTTCAGAATAGTATATTTCTGCGCCGCCGTACCGTTGTACTGATATATCTGGACGTTTGAACCGTCAGCCGTCGCATTTGCATAAACGTCAAGCGCCTTTGAGGGAGCATTTTTCGGTTCAAGCACATACTGTCCGTCCATTTCTTTTACAAACCAACGCTGAGCAGCCGTATTGTTACTTGCGTACGTCTGAACGTTTGTGCCGTTTGCAGTGCCTGCCGCATATACGTCAAGCACCTTTCCTGTGCTTCTGTTCGTTATCGTGTATGCACCGTCTGAATTGAGCTTGAAGTGCCATACCTGTGTTCTTATGTTTTTAACCGTGTTTATAACTACGTTGTCGCCGGAAATATCTAAGTATTTCTTTGACGAAACACCCATGATTCTTGCATAGAAATCCGTTCCGAGGCCCTGTTCTTCTTCGGGTGTTTCCTCGGGTTCGGGAGTCACTTCGGGTGCAGGATCGGGTGTAGGAGTAGGAGTTACCTCGGGAGTAGGATCAGGTGTGACTTCAGGTGTGGCGCTTTCACACTCAACCAAAGTGAATATCTGAGATGATGCGCCTGTGTATGTTGAAGAAAGCAATTTGCTTCCCGAAACGGTCATAACGCATGTGGGCGCACACTTTGAACGGAGTATATACTTACCCGTGCTGTACTTGAATATGTACCACTTCTGCGCATTACTTTCGTTTCCTGCATACGTGTGTATTTTTGTACCCGACGATGTACTTGCCGCATAAACGTCAAGCACTTTCCCCGTTGACTTGTTTGTGACTGTATAAGTTTCGTCGGAATTGCGTGTGAATATCCATATCTGTGAATCATCAGAGGAGGATTCTGTTTCAAGTGCCGTATCATCACCCGAAAGTCCTATGACTTTAGCGCCCGATGCAGTTATTCTGACCGCAAACGAGTCACCGAGGTTTTCAACCTTTGCAACCTTACGGTTAGGCTCCTTATATCCGTACGAGCCGAAGTGATTGATACCGTTTACATTATTTGTGCCGAATGCCGCCTTGAGATCGGCATTATTTGCAAGATAATACTTGGAATGGAAAATGGGGCTTCCCTGTCTTCCCTCTTTTCCGCCGTACTGCAAAAAGTGATTATAAAGCGCGCTTGTCGATGTACCCAGCGCATTGACAACGTCTTTGTTGTTAGCCGCATAGTAATTCGCATCGAATACAGCGGATCTCACGTTTGCGGAAATCCAATCAGTTGCAGCAACCGAACCGAAAGGAATCGCAGAAAAGACAGTTATCAAAGCAAGACAAAACATCATAACTCTCTTGAAATTCTTGGACATTTACAATGTACCCTCCTTGATATATTAAAGTGTTTAATTATGGGATACTCATATCCCCTCAACATAATATAGTATCACGGTTTATAAAATAAGTCAAGATACAATTAAGTAAATAATAAACGGTCACGCCAATAATGTTATTAAAAGCACAGTACACATTTCAACTCTGCGATGTCATTTTATTACCGTAATCAGCATAACAAACAGCGCACCCGCTTATATCGGGTGCGCTGTTTTAATATTTTCAGTTATTATTTAACAAATGAAATATCCGTGTATATGGGGAAGTGGTCCGTAGTAGTTGCAGATGTCATATTGATAACTGCTCTTGTACGGAGCGCATTTACCTTGGATGTTGCGAAGAAGAAGTCGATCGTTCTTGAAGGTGAGCCTTCTGCACGCACTGTTGAATTGAGTTCGTGGCCTTCACGCAACATAATGCCGTTTCTGAAGGATGTGAATCTTGTATCTTCAAGAACACCGCTGTCTACCATCATGTGGTAAGATTCGTCAAACGAACGCATATTGTAGTCGCCCATATTGATAACCTCGCAGCCGCGTCTGCTGATGATATCATTCGTGATGGAAAGTATCATCTTTGTATTTTCCTTACGAACGATAACCTTATCTTCAAGAACACCTACGTTGAAGAAGTGAGATGAAGTTACGCCGAATGTCTTGGATGTTGTCTTATCCTTGAGAACTGCCCATGTAACACCAAAGTAATTACTTCCGCCGGGCAACTGCTTCCAGCCCTTTTCAAGGCAAGAGAACTTGGATGTTTTGTATGCGATCGGGGACTTGTTATTGTCACCGCTTGCACCCGTGAATACGTCCTGCTGAATTACAGTATATCCCTGAGCCTTGAGCATGGGCATAAATCTGTTCATATTCTCAGCGCAGCATTCCTGGAAGCCGATAACGTCGGGAGAATAGTAGTTGATAAACTCAATCATTCTGTCGTATCTGCTTGTATCGGGAAGAGTGCTGTACCAGAGCATATTGAGAGTCATTATTCTGTACTCTGCTCCGTCTGTAAGTGCGAGGTGATCGTTCTTTGTATTGAGTGTCTTGGGTGCGTCTGCGCAGATGCTTGTAAGCTCTACTGTACCTGTTGCATTCTTGAGAAGCTCTACGAGCTGCTGGGAAGCAAATTCAGCCGCAATAGTGTTTCCGCCTACAACGTAGATTTCTCCCGTTGTCTTGCTGATGATGCTGTACTGGTTAGCGCCGACTGACTTGTTGTTTGCAACAAGCGCATTACCGCCTGAGCCTGAACCCGATGTTGCGATAACGATCTGGGGATAAGTTGCTCTCGGATCGTAGATGCCTGTTTCAACCTCTACGCCTGTGTAGTATTCAATATCGTTAGCGAGAAGCTCAACTGCTTCAATGATACCGGTTATATCGTTTGCGGGAGCGCTTTCTTCATTTGCGAGGTATGTTACCTTAAGACCTTCGATGCTCTGTCCGCTGATAGTAGCGCTTACAAGAGGACATCTGATCTCTTCTGCGATACCGTTGATACGTGTACCTGTTGCAGCGTATATAGCATAAGGAACTACAGAGATAACAACGCTGCCGTCGTTAACGGGAAGACCGCTGACCTTAACGGAATAGGAGTATCCGCCGTCAATCTTCGTGAATGTTGTTGTGTTAACTGTTTTCTTTGCAATCGTTGCGCCCGTTGCAGTGTCGATAGTTGTGATAACAAAGCCTATCTTGCTGTACTGGTCGTATTCAAACTTACCTGTAAACGTTACGTTACCCGAAGCGTCAACGGACGTACCCGTCAGATCAAGACAAGCGAACTGAGCGCAGGATCTTGTACCGGGCGTGCCCTTATCCTTCTTGATACCGTTGTCAACACCGTATGTTACTACGTTTGTCGCACCCGAAGAATTAAGGTTGATGTATTCGCCGAGTTTTGTGGGGTAGCCTGCTGTTGTGTATGAGCCCATAACCTGAGCAGCATAAGGAACTGCCGCAAACACGTGTGTGTATGTGCGCATAGGATCCTTCTGTGCCTGAGTTGAAGCGTAAGCATAGCCTTCATAATCAACGTAGTTGTAGAAGTTGCGTGAACCGCCTTCGGATTCTGAAGGGTCTACAATGTGAATTGCAATTGAGTCTGCTCTGCTCTGAAGCTCTGCCGTCATATTGTATGCAAGCGGAGCGTCTGCCGTTGCAGTAAGGTTTTTAAGAACCGTACCGTTTTCAAGTCTTGTATTAAGAGCTGTATTCTTGATAAGTGAAAATGCAGATATCGCCTTCATATCGGGCAAAAATCCCGTGCCGCAGCCGCTGTTGATGTTCTTTGCATCATAAAGGTCCTTGCTTCCGTCGTGAATAGCAACGGGAACGACAGTAACGTTTGTCATATCACTTCCCTGCGACGTCCAGTATGACTTAAAATTATCAACTGTAAGCGACTTATTTGCATAAGATACAAACCAAAGAACAACGATGCTGTTGGGAGCAACGCTTACGTTATAGGAAGAAAGATTTACTTTATCAAGAGATTTAAGTTGTGTATCGTCTTCTTTGCCTGTACCTGATAAAAGACCGAGAACTGTGTTGTATCCGTTTGATTCATACTTGCCACTATTGGCAAAGCCGAATCTGTACAAGGAGTACTGATTGAGGTTTACTGTCTTGTCGGATGTGTTTATGATCTCCATAAACTCATACGCACCGTTTGAAGGAGTTGCGCAGATCTCGCTTATAGCAAGATTCTTTTCGGTTTCGCTCTTTGTGAGCTTGATAACCTGGAACTGCTGTGCTTTGGATGCTTCGGAATATACTGCAAGCTGAAGCTTTGTACCGCTTGCCGTTCCGCCGCCTACGACCTCAAGAGCACATTCTGTCGTACACTTGGGGACAAACATATAATTGCCGTTAACCTCATAGATAAACCATCTCTGAGCGTTAGTATTGTTGGAAACGTATGTGTTTACACTTGTTCCGGCAGCACCGGAGCCTGCATCGCAGTCAAGGGATTTACCGTTTTTGAGGTTTGTTATCTCATAGCTTCCGTCGGAGAAGCGGATGAATCTCCAAATCTGGTTATAACCTGTGTTGGGGTAACGGATAAGCGCTGTATCGCCCGAAAGTGCAACATTGTAGCCGGAAGCGACACCTCTGATATTGCCCCAGAAGTTACTTCCAATGTTTGCGGGTGTGGGGGGCTCAGCTTCCATCTCGCTTACAACGGTGATATTGAACTGCTGACCTGCCGCACCGCTGTATGTGTTCATTTGAACGTTTGCGCCTGCCGCAGTTGAGTTACCGTTTACCGTCAAAGCACACGTTGTACCGCACTTTGCACGGAGAGTATACGTTCCGTTTGTATTCTGATAAATGTACCAACGCTGTGCGTTTGTATCGTTGCTTGCGTAAAGGTCTACGTTTGCGCCGTTTGCACGGGATGCCGCATAAACGTCAAGCACCTTGCCTGTTGCATTGTTTGTTATCTTATAACTTCCGTCATTTTGTCTTGTAAGCTTCCACGACTGGTCAGCGCCCAAAACAGGTGTTACGGTGATAACATTTGTGCCTGAATAACCCAAATTCATACCGCCCGTTGCCATAGCGATTCTTACGTCGATATCTGTGCCGAGATCAGCAGGAGAAGCCGTAACACGCGATTCGTTTATACCATATGAAATAAAGTGATTCATAGCACTTTCGCGGTTAGTTCCGAATGCCGATTTCAAGTCACCGTTCTTTGTCAGATAGTAATCTGCGCTGAACATAGGGCTTGCCTGACGGCCCTCTTTGATACCGTTGTTGATGAAGTGATTGTAAAGGCGTGTTGCGTCCGTACCGAATGCCGCCTTAAGGTCAGCATACTTGTTAGCGTAATAAGTAGCGTTGAAAACCACCGATTTTACGCTTGACGGAATAGACACTGCGGCAAACGTCTGAAACGGAATTACCGCTGCTACCATCATAATTGCCAGACACCACGCTGTCAAACGAATGAATTTTTTCATATTTCCTCCTGTGAACTTATTTATACATAAAATATGTATATTTCTTCTAACTTTATTATACAACCGTTAATAATATTTGTCAATTTAAAATAATGTGTATTTTCCTCAATTTACACATTATTTACGCAGTGTGTTATTTATTGCCCATCTTCGCTCTAAATAAAACATCACCAAAATCACCGCACACGTACAAAGAAAGCTTATCATAGGGCGTAATCTTTTTATATAAGAAATCATACACCCGCTTTGAAGCAAGGCTGAAATTAACCCCCGACAGATTTCAGATGTCCGTCGGGGGGATATTTTATTCTGTTTGATAAACTCGGATTCGACTATTTCACCCAGCCGTTCGCTTCATCTGCAAGCTTTTGCAGATAGTCGAAAAATTGCCCTGCGTGATAGCCGTCACAAACCGAATGATGAGCTTGAAGACAAAACGGAAGTTTAACTCTGCCACCCTCTTTAATAAGTTTACCCGTGGTAAATACAGGCGGCAGGTGTGTACCTTCTGAAAATACGTTAAGATTGAATGAAGTAAATTCTATCCACGGAACAGATGATATATCAAAGCAATTCTTCGGCATATCATCCGTCGGAAACATTCTGCTTGTATCGCAGGTGTCCATAACTTCAACACAACGGTCATAAAAGGCTTTGAAACATCGGTCATATTTACACCACAGCACATGGAATTTCTCACTGCCCTGCGGCATGAAAGTAAAAGACGGATTCACTTCATTATAGTATCCGACATTTCCGTCATCGTCGTGATCAAAACGCAAAAAACTGAAATTATTGACAGCATTTGCCACCCACCATATCAACGTCGGATACAGTCTGAGACTGTTTTCCTTCACTTGATTATATATTTCGGTTATATCCACGTTGGCGGTAACACTATAAGTACAGCGAACATCGTTATAATAGTGAAAAAAGTATTCTTTTCTTTCCCATGTTTCCATATCAATTTTCGAAAAAACTACTTCGCTGCTCTGTTTCATACCATCACCTGCAAATTCTTATTTATCGTTTTTGCCTTATCACACTCTGTAAATATAATCGCTTTTTCTCGGTCTTGCAGATGACAGCGCACCATCTCTGTAACCGAGGATGCAGTTACCGACACCGATGTAATTATCGGATATTCCCCATTTTTTGAGGAGCTCCTTGCCCTCTTTCATCTCAAAAACTTCCTTTGCACGGTGTATCCAACAGGAATCAACACCGAGTGAAAATGCCGCATTCATCAAATTGCCCATCACAAGACTTCCGTCTTCAACGCAGGTCCACATATTTTTGTCAGCCAGCACGACAACGACCGTCGGCGCACCGTAAAACGGATCTGACGACGTACCCATTACCTTTGCGTTGAGCCTGCTGAGTTCCTTGATAGTTTCAGCATCCTGAATTACCACCATAATGGGAGATTGGCTTCCCATTCCCGTCGGCGCATACGTGCCCGCTTTCAAAATGAGCTGTAGCTTTTCTTCTTCTACCTGCTTTTTTGTGTATCTTCTTACGCTTCGTCTTTCAACAAGCGTTCTTATCACTTCGTTTTCCATATACCCTCCACATATATTTTTTAAAATTATATCACACGAATTTGCATAAGTCAACGGTTTATTTTCGGAATAAATACCCGATTTTCGGCATAAAATAAGCATAAATGCTTTTGAGGTATAAATATGAGCAAACAAAATTTAAAGCTTTGGCAATTCATCGGTTTTGCATTCACTTCCCTTTTCGGAACACTTTTGCATTTTCTTTACGAATGGACAAATGAAAGCGTGTGGTCAGCCCCGTTTTCGGCAGTAAACGAATCCACTTGGGAACATATGAAGCTGATATTCATCCCAATGTTCATTTTTTCGATAATTGAAAATAAATATTTAAAGGAAAAATACTCCCGCTTCTGGAAAATAAAGCTTCGCGGTATTCTGCTTGCTTTGATAATGATTCCCGTTATCTACTACACATATAACGGCGCTTTCGGTAAATCACCGGACCCGTTCAACATTGCAATATTTTTCATCACCGCCGCCGTTGTTTATATTTATGAAACACGCCTTTTTTCTGAAGACATATACTGCAAAAACTGCACCGTCCCAATAATAACGCTTTGTATCATCGCACTTCTGTTCGTCATATTCACATTCACCCCACCAAGCCTTCCGCTTTTCTCCGATCCGACCAACGGAACTTTCGGAGCAATAATATAAAAAATCCTTGCTTTGCTCTTTGGAGATCAAAGCAAGGATTTTTTATATTTCTTCGAGCCAGTTCGGAATAAGCTTTTTATAAATCTTTTCTCCGTACGGAATGTTGAAACGGAAGCAAAAATGCATCAGATACTCATTGAAGCAAAAGCCGCTTTTGAAATAATAACGATGCCAGTTTTTGTTGTACATTTTCTTGTATTCGGAAAATTCCTTTTCAAAGCCGTAATGCTTTGCATTGCAGTAGCAATTTAAAGTACGGTTCATAAATTCTCTTGAAAAGAACTCCCTCATTTTTTCAAGATGTCTTTCCTTAAAGAATTCAGTTCTTACATAGCTCACCATAATAAAATGAAATCTTTTGGGAGTAAATCCTCGTCTTGTGATACTTCCGAGTCTCTCTGTCCAATAATATAATACGTCGCTTGTTCGAACCCATTTATTGGTTTTTTCGAGCAAATAAAGTAAAAGCATCGAATCTTCCTCAAAGTATCCGTTCACAAAACGCAGATCTTCAAAAAGCTCTTTTTTACACAGTCGCATACACGCAGATATTATGCTTACTCTTCTGTATACCTCGTTAAATTTTTCAAGTGTTTCGTTTCCGTATATAACACTTATTTTCTCTGTATTACCGAGCTGTTCAAAATATACATTTTCATCTTCTTTGACGAATCGATACTGACATGATGCCACGTCGGCATCATTATTCACTATAAGCTCGACAAGCTTTTCATACATTTGAGGATGTATAAAATCGTCACTGTCTACAAAAGCAACAAAGTCACCTGTCATAACATCAAGTCCTGCATTTCTCGCAGAAGACAATCCGCCGTTTTGCTTATGTATGACCTTTATTCTTTCATCTGTCTTTGCAATAGTATCGCAAAGTGCGGGAGAATTGTCCGTGCTGCCGTCATCAACAAGTATTATTTCAAGATCACGATACGTTTGATTTGTTATACTTTCAACACATTTAACCAAAAAGCCTTCCACATTGTATACAGGTACAATAACGCTTATCTTCATTCAAGCATCTCCTTTAAAATTATTATCCCATATTGTTAAAAGTTGCGGTAACTGTTTATAATTACCGCAACTTTTAAAAATGTCAGAATAAAATTATCAAGAACTGTGAAACGAGGACGACAGCGATAAGTGCTATCGGGTACGTTGCCGCATAAGCCGCCGCAACGTCCTCTGTCTTTGCAACACCGATAAGTGTTCCGAGTGCGGGTGTACTCGTCATACCGCCCGTGATCGCGCCGAGGTTGTTGAGAAGGCTGAGCTTCAGAACGTACTTTGCAAACAAGAAGCCGATAATCATAGGAACTATTGTCATTATGATACCGTATACAAAGTACATCGGGTCGAAGTTAGCAACGAAGTCAACACCGCCGGGGATACCTGCGCCGACAAGGAACAAAACCAAACCGAGCTCACGGAAGAGCTTGAGCGTGTGTGTGTCGGGCGTAAGGTTTACCTTGCCTGCTTTGCCGAAGTGGCCGATGATAAGAGAAACGAGGAGGCATCCGCCCGTTGTTGTGAGCGAGAAGCACGTGCCGTCGAGACCTTCTGCGCTGAGCGGTATCTTTATCTTACCTACGAAAGTACCGAGGACAGCAGCAAGTGAGAATACGGCAAAGCCGTGCTCATCGATATTGAAAAGCTTGCCGATGGCGCTCTTCTTACCTGCATTGTCAGCTATAACGAGCTTTGCGCGTTCAGCCTCCATGTCAGCCTTTGAAAGCTTGGGAACGAGCTGTACGAAAAGCACAACACCGATAACGCCGAAGATATAAGCAATACCGTGACCTACCGAAACGAGTGACGTATAAGCGGGATCAACAGTTGCTTTAGCCGCTGAAAATGCGGGGGTTGACGTAAGCGAGCCTGAAAGAAGACCGACGATCATTGCAACAAATCCGTCCTGGTCGGCAATGCTTGCGCCATATCCTATGACCTCGCCCATACCGATGCAAGCCGCCGCTGATGCACCGCCTGCAACAATTATAACAAGGCCGAGAAGAACGTATGATTTGAAGTTCTTCTTCATATTTCCGAAGAACTTAGGTCCTGCAATAAAGCCAACGGAGGTTACAAAAAGTATAAGTCCGAGGCTTTCTATAACATCAAGAGCTTCCTTGAAGACTTCAGCGTATGCTTTGCCCTCACCGAAAATGGAATCCTTGAATATTGCGCCGAACAAAAGTGCAATAACAAACACGCCTGCGTCGCCGAGGCAAACGCCTTTAATTGTAATTCTTCCGAGTGCATAACCGATAAAAAGAACGGCAAACACACAGAAAAGAACGAATGAAACACCTGTTACGGGAATTACTCCGCCAAACAAATTCATTTTAAAATGACCTCTTTTCCGAATATATTACTTTCTTCTGTAATCCGGCAAAAGCTTGGGGGATACAGATGCTGTTTCAATACCTGCTGTGGCAATTTCCTTTTCAAAGCTGTCTATGTGAGCAAGTGTCAGCTTGCCGACCTTAACGTCCTTGCATTTAGCAGCCGCACTCTTACCTGCGCTTCTTCCGAATACGATGATGTCGAGAAGTGAGTTACCCATAAGACGGTTACGTCCGTGGATACCGCCGACAGCCTCACCTGCAACAAACAGGTTTTCAACGTTTGTAGTCATACAGTCAGCATTGATGTCAAGACCGCCGTTCTGATAGTGAAGCGTGGGGTAAACAAGGATCGGCTCCTTACGGATGTCGATGCCGTACTTACCGAACATTCTCATCATTGCAGGGATTCTTGCCTCAATAGTTCCCTCGCCGCCTATCTTTTCTATCATAGGTGTATCAAGCCATACACCGAGGCCGTTGCCTGTGTCAACACCGTTGCCTCTTGCATTACATTCACGAATGATAGATGCGGCGGAAACGTCACGTGTTTCAAGGGGATGCATAAATGCTTCGCCCTTTGCATTTATAAGCTTTGCGCCGAGTGAACGTACCTTTTCCGTAACAAGTGCGCCGAAGATCTGTTCGGGATATGCCGCACCTGTGGGATGGTACTGAAGTGTGTCTGCGTAAAGAAGCTTTGCGCCCACTCTGTAACCGAGAACAAGGCCGTCAGCCGTTGCGCCGTAGTGGTTTGACGTGGGGAAGCCCTGGTAGTGCATACGGCCCGCACCGCCTGTTGCGATGATAACCGTCTTTGCCTTTGCAACGAGCATTTCCTGTGTTTCCATATTGAGAAGCACAGCGCCTGCGGCGTTGCCGTTTTCATCGAGAATAAGTTCGATAGCCGATGTAAAGTCTACAACGGGAATACCTCTGTTGAGAACCTCATCACGGAGTGTACGCATTATTTCAGCGCCGGAGTAGTCCTTTGCCGCATGCATACGCTTGCGGGATGTACCGCCGCCGTGCGTTGTTATCATATTGCCGTTTTCATCCTTGTCAAACTCAACGCCAAGCTCATTAAGCCACTTTATAGCCTCGGGAGCATCGCAAACGAGCTTTGACAAAAGCTCTCTTTTAGCAGCGTAGTGACCGCCGCCGAAAGCGTCAACGAAGTGTATTGCAGGAGAGTCGTTTTCCTTATCAGCTGCCTGAATACCGCCCTCTGCCATCATTGTATTGGCGTCACCTATACGGAGCTTTGTTACGATCATAACATTTGCACCCGCTTCGTGTGCTTCGATTGCCGCAGATGAACCTGCGCCGCCGCCGCCGATAACGAGAACGTCAACGTCGTAATCGGGGTTTTCGAGGTCAACAGCGTCAGATGTTATACGGCTGTGTGACTGAAGCATAGCCGCAAGTTCTGTGGGAACCTTTTCGCCCTTGTTGGGTCCTATTTTGAGTGTTACGAACTCATCTTCCTTATAGTCGGGGTGATATGCCTTGAGCAGATCTTCCTTCTGCTGTGCAGTCATTCTTGCGGGTTCAAGCTTGATATTGGCTTCTCTTGCCGCTTCAACCGCCTTCAATGATTCTGTAAATTTTTCCGAATACATATCTTTCCCTCCTTATTTCTCTATTTCTCTGTTATTGTAAAGCTCTTTGATCTCGTCAACGGGTTTTTCCATAAGCGCCGAGATAAGATCGTTGAATGTACCGTCCTTGATCTCCTGAACGCGGTTTTCAAGGTGCGCTGTCTTGGGAGCAAGATACTTACCGTTGAGTCTGCGCGCGAGCATTGCTACCTGAGGATGTGAAATGCCTGCAGGACAACGTGAGGAGCAAACACCGCACATTACGCAGTCAAACGATTCCTCAGCGCACTTTTCGTATTCTCCCCTTTGAGCATATGCAATATACTGCATAACGTTCAGCTCCTGAGTACAGCTCTTTGTACAAGCGTTACAGCCGATACAAGCGTATATTTCAGGGTAAAGCTGCATCATTATCTGCTCTGTGGGCTTGATTGCTTCTATATCATATACCTGCTTTACAAGGGGGAAGAAAGGAAGAGTTGCAATATACATATTGTCCTCAACCTTTGTCTGGCATGCAAGGCACGCCTTGAGCTCTCTGTCGCCCTTTATTCTGTAAACCGTTGCGCACGCACCGCAGAAGCCGTTACGGCATCCGCATCCGCGTACAAGCTGATATCCTGCGTATTCCATCGCACTCATTATTGTGAGATTTTCGGGAACACTGTATTTTTTTCCGAAAAGAAATATATTTACCATGTTTTCCATTTCGTTCATCCTCCTATCAATATTCACTCGGCAATAATTCAAGCTCGTCACAGCGGAATACAGGGCCGTCTTTACATACGTACTTTGAACCTATATTACATCTGCCGCATTTGCCGATACCGCATTTCATACGAAGCTCCATCGTCGTGTAGACCTGTGTCTTATCGTAACCGAGCGACATAAGTCCTTCAAGCGTAAACTTGATCATTATGGGAGGTCCGCAGATGATTACCGTTTTGTTTGTATCAAAATTGAGCTCTTTTACATAGTTCGGCACGAAACCTACGTGACCGTCCCAGCCTTCCTGCTCACGGTCAATCGTCAGGTGTACGTTGATACCGTCTTCTTCCATCCACTCTGTGATGATTTCGGCATAGTCAACAAGGTCTTCCTTGCTTCTCGAACCGTAAACTATATCAATTTTGCCGTACTTATCTCTGTAATGTCTGCAGTAGTTGATTACAGAACGCAGAGGAGCAAGACCGATACCGCCGGCAACGAACAGAAGGTCTTTACCTTCAAACACTTCGTTTACGGGGAAAGGCTTACCGTAAGGGCCTCTTATCGTAATCTGCTGGCCCACCTGTGCCTGATGCAACCAATCTGTAACGCATCCGCACTTTTTGATGGAAAATTCCATATACTCCGTATTTGTGGGAGATGACGTTATCGAGAACATCGCCTCGCCTACAGCGGGAATGGAGAGCATCGCACACTGACCGGGCATATGGTCAAACGCCTTTTTGCCGTCGGGTGTTACGACGCGGAACGTTTTTACGTCGGGGGTATCGATTCGGATATCCGTTATGACACCCACCTTGGGGATGAGAGCTTCACATCTGTTATTCACCGTCGTTACCTCCCAACGCTTTCATTACCTTAACTATATTCATCGAAATGGGACATTTTGCAAGACATCTGCCGCAGCCGACACAACCGAACACACCGTCGTTGTTCGTGGGATAATACACGAGCTTGTGCATAAATCTCTGACGGAATCTTTCAAGCTGTGAAAGTCTGTTGTTGCCGTGCGCCATTTTCGTGAATTCGGAATACATACATGAATCCCAACAACGGAAACGGATAACTCCGTGTCCCGTGTCATAGTCCTTTATGTCGTAGCACTGACACGTGGGGCAAACGTATGTACAAGTACCGCATCCGAGGCAAGCTGTCGAAAGCTCGCGCCATTCGGGTGCGTCGAAAAATTCAGCTGTCTTATCCTTACCGAACTTTTCTGTTTTAAGATCAGCCAAAGGAAGCTTTTTGAGGATTTCCTTTGTCTTTGCCTGCTGTTCTTCAACTGCCTTTGAGTCACATTTCTCAGTAAGTTCCGCTATCTTTTCGATGAACGCATTACCCTTTTCGTTGTTTGCCTCAAAGTACATATCATCCGCTGTCTTCCAGCACGTAACGTCACCCGTGGGCTTCGTTGCATCTATGCCGAAAACGTTACAGAAGCAAGTTTCAGACGGTCTTGTGCAGGCAAGAGTTACTATCGTTGCGTGCTCACGTCTGTTTGCGTAGTAGCTGTCGCAGGGCTCGGAAAGGAATACCGTGTCTAAAATATCAAAGCTCTTTGCATCGCACGCTCTGACGCCGAAAACAACGAAATCTTCCTTTTCATCTCTCGTGTCGATGACCTCTATCTCTTTACCCGACACCTTGAATTCCATAAGGTTTTCTGTCTGGGGGAAGAAGAAGTCCTTTGCGCTTCTGTTTGTATTGAGCGCAGAGCTTAACTCATCGCCCTGCTCCCATTTTTTATAATCTGCTCCCTTTTCGCCGTCAACGGGCATATAAAGGGCAGAATCGTTTGCAATCTTTTCAAAAACCGCATTAAGTGAATTCAATGAACATTTACGCATTTTCATTCCTCCCTCTTAACGGCATCGTTAGGCTCAATATCTTCTTCTGTGTAGTTTACGAGCGGAGCGCGGCTGCCTTCAACCTCTCCTGCCTGATATTCACCGTA
>JAZKZC010000006.1:0-5754 GCA_045612465.1 Eubacteriales bacterium | reverse complement strand
GTGAGGCTGTAGGTCTTCCCTCCGATGACGATATGGGTAACAGCGAGGTAGGACACAACGCTCTCGGCTGCGGACAGATATATTCGCAGGGCGCAAAGCTCGTAAACGAATCTATCGAAAGCGGTAAGATATTCGACAGCTGCGCTTGGGCGGAAGTTCTCGCGGGCTGTAAGGAAAACGGAAGCCTCCACTTTATGGGACTTCTTTCCGACGGTAACGTACACTCCAACATCTCCCACCTTATCGCAATGATAACACGCGCTAAGGCTGACGGAGTAAAGAGTGTAAAGGTACACGCTCT
The DNA here is from genome assembly GCA_045612465.1 of Eubacteriales bacterium. Lineage (GTDB taxonomy): Bacteria > Bacillota > Clostridia > Oscillospirales > CAG-272 > RGIG7213. The sequence continues at coordinate 5,453 of JAZKZC010000006.1, read as the reverse complement.
GCTTGACGGACGTGACGTTCCCGCAACATCCGCTCTGACATACGTTGATATGCTTGAAGAAGCAATGGCGAAACTCAACGACGGTGATTTCAATGCTGAAATCGCAAGCGGCGGCGGTCGTATGAAGGTAACTATGGACAGATACCGCGCTGACTGGGATATGGTCAAAAACGGCTGGGAAACACACGTTCACGGCAACGCAAGAGGATTTGCAAGTGCAACAGACGCTATCAACACGTTCAGAGCTGAAAACAGCGGTATGATCGACCAGGATCTCCCCGCATTCGTTATTGAAAGAAACGGTGAGGCTGTCGGCAAGATGAAAGACGGCGACGGTGTTATCCTCTTTAACTTCAGAGGCGACCGCGCTATCGAAATGTCAATGGCATTTGACGATGAAGAATTCCCCTATTTTGACAGAGGAGTACGCCCCAACGTAAACTTCGCAGGCATGCTTGAATATGACGGCGACTTGAAGATACCCAAGAGATACCTCGTAAGCCCTCCCGAAATAAAGAATACGCTTTCCGAGCTTCTTGTTGCAAAAGGCATCAGACAGTACGCTGTGTCCGAAACACAGAAATACGGCCACGTAACTTACTTCTGGAACGGAAACAAGAGCGAAAAGTTCAGCGAGGAGCTTGAAACATTCACGGAAATCCCCTCCGACAAGGTTTCATTTGACGAGCGTCCCTGGATGAAGTGCGCAGAGGTAACAGACGATGTTATCGCCGCTATCAAGAGCGGTAAGTACGATTTCATCCGTTGCAACTTCCCCAACGGCGACATGGTGGGCCACACGGGAAATATGGATGCGGTTATCGTTTCTATGGGCGCGCTTGACCTTTGCCTTGCAAGACTTCTTAAGGTTTGCGAAGAAAACGGTGTAACGATGCTCGTAACTGCTGACCACGGAAATGCAGACGAAATGTTTGAAAAGAACAAGAAGGGTGTTCTTCAGGTAAGAACGGCTCACTCACTCAATCCCGTTCCGTTCATTGCCGCTGTCGGCGCTGACGGTTACGAGATCGCAGAGGGCGAGTTCGGACTTGCAAACGTGGCACCTACGGTTGCAACACTTTTCGGACTTGACGTTCCCACAGCTTGGGAAAAGCCGATAATGGTCAAAAAATAATTTTTGAATATATGCGCCGCTTGCCCTGAAAAAGGGGGGCGGCGCTTTGGGATTTTTAAGATGAAAAACAAATATAAAATACTGTTTCCGCTTTTTCTGGAAACGTTCAAGTTGAGCGCGTTTACGATAGGCGGCGGATACGTTATCGTACCGCTTATGAAAAAGAAATTCGTTGAAAAACTGAATTGGATATCGGAAGAAGAGATGCTTGATTTTGTATCTATGGCACAGTCCTGCCCCGGTGCTATGGCGGTGAACGCATCGCTTTTTGTCGGTTACAAAATGGCGGGATTTTTGGGGCAGATAGCGGCGCTTTTAGGCACAATACTGCCTCCGCTTCTTATCCTCGGTGTTATCTCTTTAGCGTACACCGCGTTTGCTGAAAATCACGTTGTAAAGGCTGTTTTGCTCGGAATGTCCGCGGGAGTTGCCGCGGTGATGTTTGATGTTGTTATAACTATGGTGGGTAAATTCGTCAAGAATAAAGATATAATTGCCTTGATACTTGCCGCCTGCGCATTTGCCGCGGTTGCGTTGTTTGACGTCAATATTATATTCGTTTTAGCTGTCGCGTGCATACTCGGACTGATTATCAGCTCAAGAAAAAAGAGGTGCGGAAAATGATGCTTTTAAATCTTTTCTGGACATTTTTTCAGGTCGGTATTCTCAGCTTTGGCGGCGGATATGCCGCACTTCCCATTATTTGCGAAAAGGTGACAAGCGAAAATACGTGGCTCACCGTTGCGCAGTTCACAGACGTCGTTACGATTTCGCAAATGACCCCCGGCCCTATCGGTATAAATGCCGCAACCTTTGTCGGCATGCGCTTATACGGAGTGCTTGGCGCTATGTGCGCCACGCTCGGCTTTGTTTCACCTGCCTGCATCATTGTTACAATACTTGCGATCATCTATAAAAAATACAGAAAATCAGACGTTATGGGCGGTGTTTTAACGGGACTTCGACCTGCATCTGTCGGACTTATCGCATCTGCGGCGCTGTCCATCATTACAACAGCGTTTTTTGGTGCTGAGCTGTTTGAAATCAATATAAAAAACACGGATATAATCGCCGTTTGCGTAAGTATTGCGGCATATATCCTTATGAAAAAGGTCAAAAAACTGTCCTCCCCAATATCCATCATTATTTTGTCGGGGATCGTCGGCGGTTCGTTGTATCTTATATTCGGCGGTGTGTAAATGAAACTGACTTATATAGGTACGGACACGGCGGTTTATGACGTGGCGAGCGGCGTCACGGTCGGCGATGCTTTGGCATCGCTCGGTGTTTCGCACGATGCCCCCTGCGGCGGTAACGGTAAATGCGGCAAGTGCCGTGTTTTGTGTAACGGCGCACTTTCGCCACCCGACGATGAAGAAAAAAATACCCTCGGTGCGCTTATAAACGACGGGTACAGACTCGCCTGCAAGGCGGTGATTTCAGGCGACGTGACGGTGTACGGCAAGATTGACGAGGTGTGTGTAACGGAAGAATCCGATATTGTCATCCCCGACGGTGTTGTGTGTGTTGACCTCGGAACGACGTATATAACGGCGGCGAAAAAATGTGACGGAGTCACACGGTTTTACACATTCAAAAATCCGCAAGGCGTGTACGGCGCGGACGTTATTTCGAGAATTTCATCAAGCGAAAAATATCTTGAAGAAATGTCGGAATGTGTGAAAAAAAGGCTTTGCGACGTTGTTCCCGATTTTGAAAAATCAAGAAAAATAATCTCAGCAAACACGGTAATGCAGCTTATTTATGCCGAAAAAAGTCCTGTATCCCTCGGATATTATCCATATGAAAGCCCCGACCTTTTCGGGTATATTCGCGGAAACGAAGCATATATGCCGTGTGTCGGCGGCTTTGTCGGAGGCGATGTCATATCGGGACTTTTCTATGCCGTGCATACGGGAAAAATCAAGGAAAAGACTGCGCTTTACATAGATATAGGAACGAACGGTGAAACCGTTTTGATACACAAAGGACGGATGATGTCCTGTGCCATGGCGGCAGGCCCGTGCTTTGAGGGCGCAGGGATAGAATGCGGAATGAGGGCGCAAAACGGCGCCGTGTACGCTGTTGATGATAGGGGCGAGGCGTCGGTGATAGGCACATCGGAAGCCGTCGGTATATGCGGCTCGGGCATCGTCAGCATAATATCCCATTTACTGAAAACGGGCGAGCTTTCGCCGTCGGGACTTCTTGAAAAAGAACGGGTATTTATCACCGATGATGTGTACGTAACGCGAAAGGACATACGCTCCGTGCAAAGCGCAAAGGCGGCAATCGGCGCAGGTATTTCGGTTTTGTGCGGCCGTATGGGAATAACCTCCTCCGACATCGAAGCCGTTTATATTGCGGGAACGTTCGGCGAGCATCTTGACAAGGATGCCGCAAAGCACATAGGGCTTTTGTCGGATGCGGTGTGCAAAACGCTCGGTAACTGCTCGCTTTTCGGCGCGTGTCTTTGCGCGGCCGATGATTCCGTGTTTGACAAAATCTGCGCTTTTGCAAAGGAAATCGAGTATATTGAGCTGTCCGATACACCCGAATTTACCGATGAGTACATAAACGCATCGTTTTTTGAGTGATAATAATTTACATAAACTTTTCACAAAAGTTATACACAATGAAGTTTTTATATAATATAATATCAAAAATATGGTATATGAAAACGGAGGTATTGCGATGAACACGGACAAAAAAACAAAGTATGGCTATCTGCCGTATATATATGTCGCTGTCTGCACCGTTTTGTTTATATTCGGTTTTTCGGCTCTCGTTCACATAAACGGTGTTTCGGGGTGGTATGTAACGGTTATATCGACTGCTCTGTACGTTTTGCTGACGCTTGCAGGCGGTATTGCACTGAAACGCTTTTGCAACGCGAAGCTGTCGCAGGACGGCGCTGACGTAAGCGGTGATGTTTTCCGCACGTTTATATCGAAGTATCACGAGGCGGTTGCCGTTATCAACGACGAATCGAGAATAGATTGGGCAAACCGCGCGTTCGTTTCGAAATTCTGCCCGGCAACCGATGTTGTCGGCAAGAAGCTGAGCGAGATTGCAGAACCCCTGAAGCTTGCGGATATTTACTCTGCGGGCAGGGACGGAATATACGTGGCCATCGAAGGCTCCAATTACAACGTCCATTGTTTCAAAACGCTTGCTGACGGACAGACGAAGTTTGTCGTCACGTTCGACTCGTCGGATGAGCTTAATGCAATGCGTGCCGATTATGAGGAAAAACGTACGGTAATTGCGTACATCATTCTTGACAATCTTGACGCATCCGTTGTGTCGCTCCATGACGTAACGCGTATGGTATCGGCGCGTGCGCAGGAGATAATGTACGAATGGGCGGCGGAATACGGCGCATTCATACGTGAATATGAAAGTGACAAGTATATTGCGGTTCTTGACGGAAAGAATTATTCCGCACTCGTCAAGGACGGCTTCAAGATACTTGACAAGATAAGAAGCATAAAGATACCCGAAAGTGATATAACCGTCACGGCATCGGGCGGTGTATCCGATATTGTCGGCACGATGGAGGAAAAAGCACAGGCGGCATCGTCAGCCCTTGAAACGGCGCTTCAGCGAGGCGGCGACCAGGTGGTTGTAAAGACGGATGAAAAGGTGCTTTACTTCGGCGGTAACACGAAATCCGCCGTCAACGCATCACGTGTGCGCGCAAGAATGTACGCATTGATGCTTGAAAAGATGATAAAGGATGCGGAAAACGTCCTTATAATGGCGCACCGCGCAATAGACTACGACGGTTTCGGTGCTTGCGTCGGAATTGCGAAGATAGCAATGCACCTCGGTGCAAAGGTGAACGTTGTCGTTAACCTGCCCAAGAGCGCAGACGACAGCGCGATGAATGACAAAAACCTGCGTGTGTGTCTGGAGGAGATAGGGAAGCTCCCCGAATACGCAAATATATTCGTGAATAAAACGGAGGCGCAGGACCTCGTTTCCCCGTCAACTCTCGTTATCGTTACGGACGTCAATAACCCGGCACTGTTTGAAGCGCCCGCGCTTCCCGACTGTACGGATAACCTCGTATTTATTGACCACCACAGAAAAGCGCCCGAAAACAAATACGAAGCGAAGCTTATGTATATTTCCCCTGCCGCTTCTTCCGCAAGCGAGATGGTTGCGGAAATTCTTGAGGAGCTTTTGCCGCAGGGAAGCATGCAGAAACCCGAAGCAAATCTGATGCTTGCGGGCATTACGCTTGACACAAAGCAGTTTTCACGCTCGTGCAGCGTAAGAACGTACGGCGCGGCACAGTATTTAAGACGTCAGG
>JAZKZC010000005.1:0-8132 GCA_045612465.1 Eubacteriales bacterium | reverse complement strand
TAAGCTTTCGCTTTATACTTCGCTTTATTTCATCTCGTCTGTTATTCAATTTTCAAGGACCAAGTCCGTCGCTCTCTGTCGGCGACTCGTATATATTACCACATCTCTTTCCATTTGTCAACTACTTTTTTCGTTTTTTTTCAGCATATCTACACCCGTCCGCGCGTGTCGCGTTTTTTATATTTTAATTATACATTTATATAGATTTTTGAGCATATAAAAAAACATTCGTTTTCGTGCGGATATTCAAATATTTTTTTGTGTTCTTTTTAAAAAAATAATAAACCGCACACAGTTTTTTTCTTATAAATTACGAGCGCTTCTCATCTGTACATTTTTACAAAATGAGAAAATTATTTTTTGTGCTTGACAAAAAGAGCCGTCTGATTTATAATAAAACTATCAAATAAAGGTAGGAAAATATTATGAAGTGTCCCGCTTGCGGTTATAAAGAAACAAAAGTCGTTGACTCACGCCCCGCCGAAAACAACACAAGCATACGCCGCCGCCGCGTTTGCCTTGACTGCGGAACGAAGTTTTCGACGTACGAACATATTGAAATGATGCCCGTTATGGTCATAAAAAAAGATAAAACGAGAGAGGTTTTCGACAGAGCAAAGCTTCTCGGCGGTATTATCAAAGCTTGCCATAAACGTCCCGTCACATCAGCACAGATGGAAAATATCGTAAGGGACGTTGAAAATTCAATCAAGAGCTCATCAAAAAACGAGATTCCGTCCGTGTCAATCGGTACCATGGTAATGGAAAAGCTAAAAGACGTTGATGAAATAGCCTACGTCCGCTTTGCTTCCATCTACCGCGAATTCAAGGACGTTGACACGTTCCTCAAAGAACTTACGGATATTAAAAACGGTAAATAAAGACAATCCCTTAAAGCAACCCGCCGAAACTGTGTTTTTCGAGGAGCTTCAAGGGATTCTTTTAAAATAAGAGCGCCACGCACCGTCTTGCAATACGCAAAAAGATATGTTATAATACACGGTGTAATTTACCGCAAGTATCTAACACTTCGTTAGCAAAAGGAGAAAGCTGTATGTGGAATACGATAATCACAATAATTTTCGCCGTTGAAGCCTTGCTGTTTCTCGGCTTTATCATCGGAAGAACAAAAAAAAGAAAACCGAATGAAACTGCGCTGTTTATCGGTGGTGTCATTTTGCTCTCAATCTCTTTGAATCTCGTTCCGTATCTGCACGGTGTAATAGTTTTAAAGAAAGAATCAGATATTGTTTTAGGTCTTCTCGACTGTCTGCGTTCGACACTCAAGCTGTTCGTCGGTGAATCGAACGTCAGCGCAATAAAAGAATTTGCGGGAAAGTTCCCCCATTTTTCCGTCGCCTATGCGTTCGGCGTCATCATCGCCCTGCTTACGACCATCAGCGCGGCATTTGAAGCATTCGGCGCACGCGTAACAAACAGCTTCCGCCTTGCAAAGGCTCTGCGCCAAAGCACTTGCGACGTAATTATCGGCAATACGCCCAGATCAATCAAGCTTGCCGAGGGTTGCAATTCCGTTTTGCTACTCGGTGCAGATGCGAAAAAAAACGCCGTAAATGAACTCATCGAAAGCAAACATCCCGTTTTGTGCAAGAACTTCACGAAGCAGCTGCTTGCAAGCAGTTACTTCAACCGCAAAACACGATACAATATAATCTATCTTGACTGCGATGCGGTTTTGCCCTGCACAAACGAATTCATTGACTTCAGAACATCCGCAAAAAAAGCAAAGAATATGTATTTATTCTTGGAGCTTGAGGGCGAAAAAGCAAAAACGGTGCGTCGTGAGATAATCGAGAAAAGCGGTATAGAGGAGCGAATCTGCACATTCAGTAAAAACGAACTTCTTGCAAGAAAATTCACCGAAGAAAACCCTGTCACAAAATATCTGCCGCATACATATATAGAAAACGCAGCAATTAAAAACGGCACAAATATAAATGTATTTATACTCGGCTTCGGAAAGCTCAGCCGTGAGCTGTACCGCAGTTCGGTTATGAACAACCAGCTCGTTACACTTGACGGCGAATATAAAGTACTGCCGATAAACTATTTTTTGTGCGATACAAATATCGACAAGACAGACTGGGAAATAGACGGTCTCTGTGAAGAACTCAGCGAGTTAAAGAAAAACGAAGGCGATTATTTTCCTCTGCCGGAAATACCTTATAATACATCTGTCATAAACAATTCTCCCGCCTCGCGCGAAGTTCTTACATCCATCAAAAGCAAAGCTCAGATAAATAACGGTTTTACGTTCATTATCATAAACACTGAGGACGATTTCAAAAACATCGAGCTTGGCGCAAAATTAAAATCTCTGCTTTACGGAAACGAAAATTATCATATTTTTGTAAGAAGCGAAGCCTCATATGCCGAAAATGATAAAACTGTCACTTACTTCGGAAGCACCGAAAGTATATACAGCCGCGATGTTATCATAGACGACAGTATGGCATTAACAGCAAAAAAGATAAATGAAATATACACTATCCAGCAGGCATCGGACGAAGAAAAAAGTCGCTCAGACTTTAATGAATATATACTCGAAAAAGCAGACAAAGAATGGAAAAATCTGAGCTGTTTTAAAATGTATTCCAATATATACACCGCGATCAATTTGCGCGCAAAGCTTAATTTACTGGGACTTGACTACGTAAAAAACACAAGCGGCGACACATCACTTATAGCCGCCAGATACAATCGCAAAAAGGCATACTCTTATGAAGAATATTTCATTCCGTCGGTACGCACCGCACTGCTTGCGCAGGAGCATGCAAGATGGAATGCGTATCATCTGCTGAATGAATATCTGCCGATGAAGAAAGAAGCTATCACCGTCAAATCAAGCGACGGCAAAAAAATAAAATTCAACACAAGTAACAGCGACTCAAAGCAACACACTTGCATCACTACTTTTAACGGCATCAACGCTTTGTCGTCCTACCTCGCCAAAAAAGCGGGGGGAGGTTTTACGGCTTGCGATTACGATTTTTATATTTACGACGAAAACCTGATACTCATTGCAAAAGAACTTTTGGATCGTTTGGGATACTCCACTGTCATCTGTGAGAATAATCCAAAGGCAGATGGTACAAAGCATACCGTCGAAAAAAAAAGCGAGTCATCAGCAGCCGTATAATTTATCGGTAATATAAATCAAAAACTCCGAATATATTGAAGTACACACTTTGATATACGGAGTTTTTTTGATGCTTAAAATAGAATCGGACGTTTGCAGTTTATACCAATTATCGCCGTATCTGCCCGACTTTTTCGCTTCGGCTTTAAGGCTTTTTTCGATAAAAAGCCGAAAAAAGGCAGACCTCGTCACGGAGGTGCGCCTGCGCGCGGGCGGTGCTTTTTCGCTCTCGTGTTCTGATGAAAATATCTTCATCAACGAGTGCGGCGAGGTATCAAAAAAGCCTCTCATCTGCACCGAGGAGGACGTGAGACAGTGCGTTTTTCTGCTTTGCGAAAACTCGTACCACGCGCATGAGGAGGAAATAAAAAACGGCTATATCAGCATGAAAAACGGCTTCCGCGCAGGTGTTGCGCCCATGTGCTCGCACACAGATGCCGTGTACGGGATAAGCTCCGTCAACATAAGAATACCGCGCAGCGTGCACGGCTGCTCCGACGGACTTACAAAGGTCACGAAAACACGCTCCGTTTTGATATATTCACCGCCCGGTGTCGGCAAAACTACGGTTTTGAAGGATATGATAGGTTACATCTGCGAAAAAGGACTGCGGTGCGCGGTGATCGACAGTCGTGGCGAGCTTGATGTAAAGGCTCCGCTTTGCGACAGAATTCTGGGAATGAATAAATCACGCGGTATCGAAATAGCATTCCGCACGCTTTGTCCGCAGTACACCGTATGCGATGAAATAGGCACCGACGAAGCCGACGGCATAATACAAGCGTCAAACACGGGCGTGCCGCTTGCCGCATCGTGCCACGGAGAATCGTTTGAGGAAATAATGCGCCGTCCGTTTCTGAAAAAACTGCACGACCACGGTGTTTTCGACTTCTATGCGCGGCTTTACAGAGAAAACGGCACCGTCGCCTTTGACATAAAAGAATGCAGCTGACGGGAGCCGTGACGGTGTGCGTCTGCTCGGTATTGCTCGGTATTCTTTTATGCAGGGAGGAAAAAAGACGTATATCGTCGCTTGAGGAAATACTGTTTTTAATGCGGTGCATACGCGACGAAATATGGATAAGACGCACGCCGACGGGTTCGATTTTTTCCTCTCTGTCATCACCGAATCTCGAAAAAACGGGCTTTTATACCGTTTTGAATAAAGAGAAAAATTTTTACACAGCCTCCCTCGGTTGCGGCTTCACACACGATGATCTTGAACTGATAAAGGATTTTTCGGAGAAAATCGGCAAAAGCGACGCTGAAAACCAAAAAAGCGAGTTCGATTATATAATCCGCAAGACCGAGGAGCATTTGAAAAACCTGCGCGACGAGATGCCGAAGCGTCAGAAGCTGAATGTAACGCTCCCGGTTTTTTTCGGACTTTTGTTCGTGGTCGTATTTTTTTAGGGTGGTAAATATTAAAATTCAAGGGCGTAAAATATGGACATAAATCTTATAATAAAGGTTTCGGGTGTCGGTATACTCGTGGCGGCGGTGTACCAGATACTTTCAAAAAGCGGACGGGATGAACAGGCGATGCTCGTTTCCCTTACGGGAATCATCATCGTTATGCTGATGATAGTAAATCAGTTTTCGTCGCTTTTATCCACAGTCAAGAGTATTTTCGGGCTGTGAATACAGTAGGAATTTCGGTATTTTGCGTGTTTCTCGTTTGCATACTGCTGTTCGTCAGATCCGCCCACGCGCAAACGGGATTTGTACTTTCGCTCTGCGCAGGAGTATGGCTTCTGACGGTATGCGTCACCACACTTACGCCCATTGCCGAATATATAAAGGAGCTTTCCGAAGCAGCGGGATTCGGAGAGTATATGCCGTACGTGTTCAAATCGCTGTCTGTCGGGTTTATCGGGCATTTTTCAGCCGAGATATGTAAGGACGCGGGAGAGTACGCAATAGCATCATCGCTGCAAAGCGCCAGCAAGCTCGCCGTAGTGGGCATCTGCCTGCCGCTTGTCGGCAAGATTGCCGATACCGCCGTCGCGTACATATGAGGAGATTTCTTTTGCTCACCGCCGTCGGGTTTTTATTTCTCGCGCTTTTGCCCACGGCGGCGGAATACGACGTGTCGGGCGAGCTTTCACAGTACCTTCCCGACGGCATCGACGGCGACACAGCCTCGCTTGCCGAGGCTGTTACAAGCGGCAGTATAGTTGACAAGCTGAAAACGGCTGTGCAAAATTCCGTTCCCGACGTTTTCGGTACGTTCGGCGCGCTTGCGTGCGCTGTGCTGCTCTCGGGCATCGCGTCCGCGGTGTCGGGCTCGCTTAACGGTGAAGACGTATGCCGGACGGCAGGGGTATGCGTGTGTGCCGTGCTTGTTTTCGCGGTGATAAAAACGTCGTTCGATGCGCTTCACACGGCATTAACCGCAAGCGTCACGTTTATGACGGGAATGATGGCAATTATGTGCTACGTGTACGGAATAATGGGGAATATAGGCGGTATGGGACTGTCAGCATCGGTACTTACGGCTGTTCTGCAGGGCGTGCAGATGATAGCCTCGTACGTGCTTTTCCCGCTCATCGGCACAGTCTTCGGGCTGACGCTTGCAGGCTGTATCAAGGAAAAAAGCGAGCTTTCGGGGGTTTCGTCGTTCGTCAAAAAGACAGCCGTCTTCATTCTTTCCGTCTGCGGAGCGGCGCTGTCGCTTGCGCTTTCACTCAGCGGGGTGTTTTCGACGGTGTCGGAGGGAGTGCTGAAAAAAAGCGTAAAATTTGCCTCGGGCGCTTTTATCCCCATCATCGGTTCGTCGCTCGCCGATGCTTACGACGCGGTGTTTTCAAGCATCAACGTCATCAAAGCAACGGCAGGGGCAGGCGGCATCGGCGCGCTTTTACTCATATACGTACCGCCGTTTTTCACACTGTGCGTGACAAAGGTGCTGTTTTTGTGCGCGGGGGCGCTGTCGGACGCGCTCGGACTGCCACAACAGTCACAGCTCATCGGCGCCTGCGGCGACATCATTACGGTGATGACGGGGGTCTGCGCGTTTTCCGCGGCGGTTATGATAGTCGCCTGCGCCGTGTTTATGAGGGTGAATATCGTATGAGGGACTTTCTTGTATCCGTCACGCTCGTCAGCATCATCACGTCGCTGTCGCTTATGATAATGCCCGAGGGCGGACTGAAAAAATACGTAAAATTGGCTGTTTCGCTTGCTTTTTTCGCATTCGTCATATCATCGCTCGACATTGGCGGTATCGGGAATATTTCCCTGCCCGAGGTGGAAATAGAGGATAAAAGCGATGAATTTTATAAAGCCGTCGTCGAAAAGACGAGAGAAAACGCGGAAAAGAACCTGAAAAATGCGATAGCGGAAAAATTTTCAATATCAAAAAACGACATTGAAATCAGCATTGGGCTGACGGACGGCGAAAACGGACTTGCCGTATCAAACGTCAACGTAACGCTGTACGGAATTGAAAACACGGTAAAAGTCACCGCCGTGAAAAAATATGCAGAAGATCTGCTTGAATGTACGGTGACGGCAAGGAGTGCGGAATGACTGACATAAAATCGTTTATTACGAAAAACAAAACGGCTTCTCTTTTGCTTCTGGTTGCCGTTTTCGGGGGACTTTTGCTCGTTTTCGGCGGCAATTCGTCAAACGGAGGAATGCTCTCGGAAAATACGGCAAACGAGGAATATATATCGTTCGTTGAGAATAAAATTGAACAAATGATAAAGCAGGTGTGCAGAGGGGAGGTCACGGTAATTGTAACGGCGGAATCATCCGAGGAATACGTATACGCAGAAAATACAGAGGAGATGACGGAAAACAGCGACGGTCAAACAGTGAGGACTTCAAAATCGAATCAATACGCTGTAATAAACGGTCAGGCGGTGGTAAAGACCGTTCTGAAGCCGAAAATACGCGGTATCGCCGTCGTGTGTCAAGGCGGTGACGAGCCCGTTTTGCAGTACAAAATAATCAAACTTCTTTCCTGTGCATACGGTATATCCGAGTCGAAAATATGTGTGGCAGGACTTTAATCAAACACCGTGCCGAAAGGCAGAAGGAGAGCTTTATGAAGATATTTAAAACAGAAAATCCCGACAGAAAAAAGATAGACATCAAGGAAGTAATTGAAAAAATAGGCAAAAGAAATCTCATTATCGCAGGCGCAGTCGTCGTCATCGGACTTGTGGTGTACCTCAACTGGTTTTTGTTCGACGGCACAGCCGTTGACAACGCACCGCCCGTTGCCGACGCAGGCGCAGAAAACAGCGGTGAGGAAGACAATTACTTCACCGTTTCCCTGCTCAACCGCAACAGAGCAAGAGACGAAGCCATAGAAGTGCTCCAGACCGTCGTCGATGCAGGCACGTCAAACGAGGCATCGGAGGCGGCAATGGCTGACATCGCACGTATTGCCACTGAGATAGAACAGGAAGCAAACATAGAGGAGCTTGTAAAATCGAAGGGCTTTTCGCAGTGCGTTGCGGTAATTTCCGGCGAGGGTGTCAACATCATCGTAAAGGGCGACGAAGAAGCTCTTTTGCCCAACGAAATCGCGCAGATAAAGGAAATTGCCTACACGAGCGCAAACATTTTGCCCGAAAACGTAGTGATAATCGAAAAATAATATTTTGTTTTGTAAATCCGCCGCGGCACGTTTTTAACCCGTTTTTGTTTATTCAATTCGGGGCGTCGAGGACGTCGTCCCATACGAATTTATAAAATTCCGTAAGGCGCTTCATTTAATTCGGGGCGTGTAGTTCGTGGTAGCCACGAACTACCGGGCGCACGCCCCCTACAAATTATCGGGTTATTTTTACCCGACAAAACAGCCTATGTGGAAATCTGATATAATCCCCTTAGAGTAGACACTTGAAAAAACAAAAAGTTTTCAAGACTACAATAAGGGGGTTATTTTTATGCAAAGAAGATCGCACAAAAACAAAGTATATAGTGCGGAGTTGAAGATACAAGCAGTAGAAGAATA
>JAZKZC010000004.1:0-6859 GCA_045612465.1 Eubacteriales bacterium | reverse complement strand
AAGGGCAGGGGGATATTATAATTTTCCTACACGGTAATAACGGTGACGGAAACTATTTTTCGCATCAGATAGAATATTTTTCCGAAAAATACCGCGTTATCGCCATTGATACAAGAGGTCACGGAAAAACACCGCGAGGTGTAAAACCGTTTTCACTCAACACCTTTGCTGACGATTTATATGTTTTTATGCAGAATATGAATATAGAAAAAGCAAATATTGTGGGGTTTTCCGACGGAGCGAATATTGCAATGCTGTTTGCTTTGAAATATCCGGAATGTGTAAAAAAACTTGTGCTCAACGGAGGAAATATAAATCCGGATGGCGTAGAGGATGAACTGCAACAGTCGATAACGGATGAATACAGATCACTTGTTTTGACCCCAGACAAAACACCTGAACAGAAAAAGATTGAAGAAATGCTCTCCATAATGGTAAATGAGCCGCATATAAAACCCGAAGAATTATCTGCAATAAATGCTGAAACCCTTGTAATTGCGGGTGTATACGACCTAATCAAAAAGGAACACACTGAGCTTATACACTATTCTTTGCCCGATAGCCGACTTGTGTTTATTGACGGCGGTCATCTTATAGCCGCTGAAAAATCTGATGAATTTAACAAAGCTGTGGATGATTTCTTGAAATGGAAATAAAAAAACTGCTCGAAAGAGCAGTTTTTTCTAAGTATCTGACTGAATTATTCAGCAGCAGCTTCTGTAGCAGCTTCTGTAGCAGCGTCTGTACCAGCAGCTGTTGTATCAGCAGCATCACCAGCGCAAGAAGCGAAAGAAAGTGCAAGTGTTGCAGCGAGTGCAAGAACGATAAACTTCTTCATTAGAAAAAACCTCCTGTGTTAGAATATTCGGTGCGCTTATTTTTCACATCGATGACGGCATTATAGCACTGTGAAGTGTATTTGTCAATACAAAAACACCATATTTTAACAAAAATCTATAGACTGTTTACAGAATATTCTTGAATGAAAACGCTGATATTTCTTCGAGCCGTGACAGAGAATACAAAAACTCCCCTTTATATATGCAAAAATCATCTGTGTTTTTTGAAAAAATTGCATTTTCCATACGTGTCACGGCAAGCTCGATATTTTCTATTTCTCTGTAGTCGTAAAGATAGGTCAGTATATTCTTTTTTCTTTCCCATTCGGATCTGAGAGATGAAAACATTTCCTTTTCTTTTTCGGTTGCTTCGCCGCTGACATTCAATTCTTCGGCTTTACTTTGCAAATCTTCCACTGTTTTGCACGTGTGGACAGCATTGACTGTGACACCTACAGTTACCGTTAAAAGCAAAATGACAGAGATTATAACAGATTTCATTTTTTATCCTTTATTATGACATTTACGTTATCCGCATCGTCGCAGGTGAATATCAGAACATCTTTCGGAGATTGTATTTTCCGTTTTTTAAGTTCTTTTTTCAAATATGCTTCAGTCTTGCCTGACGAGGTTAAATTTTCAGGGCAAATTTCTCCGTCAACTATAAATGCGTGCGCTATTCCTTTTTCTTCGGGTTGTATGTTCATATCCCCAGCGGTGCATGGTTGATACTGTGCTTTTTCGATTACGGAGATCTTACCGTTTTTCTCCATGATAGCATACTGTACCCTCGATATATCGGGAATGTTTTTCTGCCTTAATTCCGATGCAAGTTCCTCAAGGGAAATTCTGTTTTTCTTCATTTCATCCATATTAAGTTTTCCCTTATCTATCAATACACTTATTTCACCCGTCATAAGACTTTTGAATTTCTTGCTTTTTGTAATCGCAAACGAAAGTATGACTTCAAAGGAGAGTATCGCCGCAACGGGAACTATTCCGTAAACAAGGGGAATGTTGTCATCAGTCACGGGCTGTGATGCCACCTCTGACAGAAGAAGCGTCGTGACAAGCTCTGACGGTTGAAGCTCGCCTATTTGTCTTTTTCCCATAAGCCTCAAAACGAAAATAAGCAAAACGTACGTGATAAAAGATCGCACAAACATTACAGTCATATTTTCACCTCACAGACTGATTTTTCTCCCGCTGAGTTTTATTTATACATAAAAAGCATTTTTTTCTTTATTAGTGTTGAAATCGGTGAATAAATGTGATATAATGCATAAAGATATTATAAAATTGAAGAGGTGATGCTTTATGGGAAAAATTTTTGTATGCAACCATCCGCTTATCAAACACAAGATAACGTTACTCCGTGATGAAAATACGGGTACGATGGATTTCAGAAACATAACTAAGGAAATTGCAATGCTTATGGGATATGAAGCATTCAGAGAACTTCCGTTGGTACTTGAACCCGTTAAAACACCTATATGTGAAACGATGGCTCCCGTCATCGAGGGCAGAAAGATTGCCGTTGTGCCGATACTCAGAGCAGGTCTTGGTATGGTTGACGGTATTTTGAGCCTCGTTCCTGCTGCGAAGGTCGGACATATAGGACTTTACCGTGATGAAGAAACTCGTCAGCCCCACGGCTATTACTGCAAACTTCCTGAAAATATAGAGGAGAGAACCGCATTCATTCTTGATCCTATGCTTGCAACAGGCGGTTCAGCCGTTGAAGCTGTAAGCCTTGTAAAGGAAAAAGGTTGTACTTCTATAAAGTTCCTCTGTATGATAGCAGCGCCCGAAGGTATAAAGACGCTTTCCGAGGCACATCCCGACATTGATATTTACGTCGGTAATCTTGATGAAAAACTGAACGATAAAGCGTATATCGTTCCCGGCCTCGGTGATGCGGGCGACAGAATATTCGGAACAAAATAATCTTTCACAGATCTATACTTAAATTCAGATAATTTGCGACGTTGTCGCACAAGGAGAATGATTATGAGAATAAGTAAAATAATGTGTGAGCATATGCTCTGCGATGAGGTGTCCTACAAAAAAACACCCGTTTGCATAGACAGCGAAACACCCATATTTTCATTTGCCGTTGAGGGAGATGAATATGATGCAAAGGTGAAAAGCTGGAGAATCATCGTTTCCTCAACACGTGAAAAAGTAATGGAAAATAACGGCGACATCTGGGATTCCGGCGTCGTACACAGTAGCGATATTCACGAAATACTTTATGACGGAGAAGAATTGCAGTCCAAAACGACGTATTATTTCAGAATTTTTGCGCTTTGCAGTAAAACGAAGCTCGCAAGTAAGGTCGGTATGTTCACGACGGGTCTTTTCCTGGCATCCGATTGGAAGTGTGGCTTTATCGGTATACCTGCCGACAAAACACCGAAGCTTGAATGTGAGGAGGCTGACAAGATCGGTCTTCCCGCTCCCTATCTCCGTCGCAGCTTTACGGTAACAAAAGACGTTGTTTCCGCAAAGGCTTACGCAACGTCTTACGGTGTGTATGAGCTTTATATAAACGGCGAGAAGGACGAAAACTACGTACTTGCTCCCGAGTGGACTGACTATACCAAGAGTATTCAGTATCAGTATTATGATCTTACCGATAAGATAGTAGAGGGCGAAAACGTTATCGGTGCTATTGTCGGCGACGGTTGGTTCAGCGGTAATATTGCGATTGTCGGACGTAATCAGTACGGTGATGCACCGCTTGGATTTATGCTCAATCTTACTATCAAGTACGAAGACGGCACAGAAGATCTTATAATAACTGACGGAAATTGGAGAGGAAACACAGGCGCTATACTTTATACCGATAACCAGACGGGTGAGTATTACGATGCAAGACTCGAAATGGACGGTTGGTGCGCTCCCGGATTTGATGATTCCGAGTGGCTTGAGCCTATCGGCGTATATCCTCCCAGAACGACGGGCGCTGAAATAAAAGCATCTGTCGGTCCTCAGGTAAAGGTTATGGAATACGTAACACCCATTGATGTTACAACTGATAAAAACGGATTTGTCATTGTTGATATGGGTCAGAATATGGTCGGTGTTCCCGAAATCAAGATAAAGGGCGCAGAAGGCACTAAGGTCGTTTTCAGATTCGGTGAAATGCTGAACGTTGACGGCACACTTTATACGGAAAACCTCCGTTCTGCGCTTCAGACAGATACGTATATTTTAAGGGGCGATGAAAACGGGGAAGTATTCCATCCTCATTTCACGTTCCACGGCTTCAGATATATCGAAATATCGGGACTTGATTATGTTCCTGCCATTGAAGATATAAAAGGCTGCGTGCTTTACTCCGCTTGTGAACGCACAGGTTATATCGAAACATCAAATGCGATGGTCAATAAGCTGTTCAGTAATGCTCTTTGGGGACAGAAGGGTAACTTCGTAGGTGTTCCCACAGACTGTCCTCAGCGTGACGAGCGTATGGGTTGGACGGGCGATGCGCAGGTATTCTGCCGTACGGCTTGTTATAATATGGACTGTTACGGATTTTATGACAAGTACGGCGAGGACCTCGTTGAGTCGCAGAAGCCTAACGGCGCAATAACTGACGTTGTACCTCACGTTAAATGGGGCAACGGTGTCGGAAACGACCTTGTAGGCAATGCAAATGCCGCTTGGGGCGACGTTATGTTCATAATGCCGTATACTGTATATACTATGTACGGTGATATCAATATTCTTTATAAATACTACGATGCCATGGAAAGCTATTTCAAGTGTCTGCTCGGCACTACGAACGATCTGCTCCGTCCCGATTTCGGCTACGGTGACTGGCTCTCCATTGATGACGATACACCCAAGGATGTTTTGTCAACTGCATATTTTGCTTACGATGCATATCTTATGTACAAGATTTCCGATATACTCGGTAAGGACTACGAAAGAGTATATTATGCGAATATGTTTGAGAAGATAAGCAAAGCTTGGCGTGACGCTTATATGGACGAAAACGGCATCATCAAGGGCGATACACAGTGCTGTTATATTCTCGCACTCAAGATGAAGCTTCTTCCCACAGAGCAGAGAGCGCGCGCGGCAAAGCACCTCGTTCGTACGATTGAAAGAAAGAACTATCACCTTTCAACGGGATTTGTCGGCGTTTCTTACCTGCTTCCCGTGCTTTGCGACTGCGGATACAGCGACATCGCATACAGACTCTTGCTTAACGATACGTACCCGTCTTGGGGCTATTCAATCAAGAACGGCGCTACGACAATCTGGGAAAGATGGAATTCCTATACGATAGAAAACGGTTTCGGCGACGTTGGTATGAACTCGTTTAACCACTATTCACTCGGTTCCGTTGTTGAATGGATGTACGCTTATATGGGCGGTATCAGACCCGCAAAGCCCGGATTCAAGGAATTCTTTGTAAGACCTTATTTCACAGATAAGCTTGATTTTGTAAATGTCAAGTACGACAGCATCAGCGGTATGATAACATCCGCTTGGAAAAAGACCGAATACGGATATGAGCTTACAATAACCGTTCCCGTGAATACAAAGGCATACGTTGCCCTTGATCCTTCAAAGACAACGCTTTTAACAGAAGCAAAGTTCAAGAAACGTACGAAGGGATTTGTTGTTTCTTCAGGTAAGTATGTATTTGAATATAAGGCTTAAATAAAGTAAAGCAACAGGTCCTTGACCTGTTGCTTTTTTAATATAATTAAACCGAAAAATACCGATAGTGGATGTAACCCACTATCGGTATTTCATTAATTGCGGTAAATATATTAAAGCTTTTCTATATCCGCTTCTGTTACGATCTTGAAGCCTGCATCACGGAGTGCATTTTCAGCGGCATCGTTATCCTCAACACGGATGACGACGTAAGCGTGTTTTTCTGTACGAGCCATAAATGCATAAAGATATTCCATATTTATTTTGCTTTCGTCAAGTACCTTGAGCGCAGAAGAAAGCTTGCCGGGAGCATCTCCTATTTTCACACCGACAACCTCAGTGATCTTAATGATGTATCCCTCGTCTTTAAGAATCTTTTCTGCCGATTCTTCGTCATTGACGATAAGGCGGAGAACTCCGAAGTCCTGCGTTTCTGCAATGGAAAGCGCACGGATGTTGATGTTGTGCTCAGAAAGTGTTTCCGTAATGGAAGCGACAGCGCCCTGTTTGTTTTCAACGAATACGGTTAATTGCTTGATAGCCATAATAGTAAACTCCTTTCGCCTTATATAAGTTTTCTCTTGTCGATTACACGGACAGCCTTGCCTTCGCTTCTTGCGATAGACTTGGGTGCGACGAGATGAACGGTGGGGTTGATACCGAGCATTGTCTTCATTGCATTTGCAAGGGATTTTTCCATGGCGATGATCTCACCGATTTTATCTGTGAACTTTTCGGGTGTCATTTCGACGTTTACTTCGAATGTATCTGTGTTCTTCACACGGTCAACGACGATCTGGTAGTTAGGCTGATAACCCTCGTTGAGAAGAACCGTTTCTATCTGGCTGGGGAATACGTTTACACCTCTGATAATGAGCATATCGTCCGTTCTGCCCATGGGCTTCGCCATTTTAACAAGTGTTCTTCCGCAGGAGCATTCCTTGCGTGTAAGCACGCAGATGTCACGTGTACGGTAACGGAGAAGCGGGAAAGCTTCTTTGTCAAGGGAAGTGAACACAAGTTCACCCTTGGAGCCTTCGGGGAGAACTTCACCCGTGTCGGGATCGATTATTTCTGCGTAGAAGTGGTCTTCGTTTACGTGCATACCTGTCTGTTCACTGCATTCAAATGCAACTCCGGGGCCGGTTGTTTCCGTAAGACCGTAAATATCGTATGCTTTGATGCCGAGTGCTTCCTCGATACCTTTGCGCATTTCCTCTGTCCAGGGTTCAGCGCCGAAAATGCCTGCCTTCAGCGGAATCTGATCGGGTGTGTATCCTTGTTCTTTCAGATATTCGGCGATATATGCGGCGTAGGAGGGAGTACAGCAAAGGATAGTAGCA
>JAZKZC010000003.1:0-30777 GCA_045612465.1 Eubacteriales bacterium | reverse complement strand
AGGTTGACTTCAAGCAGGGAAAGTCCGTTTTTGTACTTTTTGACGGTGTACTCCGTCACTATCTTCATACGGCCGCGCCCCGGTGTGTCGTAAACGAAAGCCTGTCCTTTTGTTGAATCCTTGAAAAGATAAGCCGTGAGCGTCGCGTGCTCCTTTGACGGCTTGCCGTGCACGGCGCAAAGATACCTTTTTTCGAGGTTTCTGTTTTTTATCTTGTCATTCATTATGCGAAGCGCCTCGGCATTTTTTGCCGCAATTACGATGCCGCCCGTGTTGCGGTCGATGCGGTTGCAAAGGGCAGGGGCAAACGAAAGCTCGTTTTCGGGGTTGTACTGTCCTTTTTTATAAAGGTATGCCTTTATCTCGTCAATGAGCGTGGGTACGCTTTCATCTTCGCCCGAATGGGCGAGAAGTCCCGGCTTTTTGTCGGCAAGAATGATGTTTTCATCCTCGTAAACTATCTCAACATTTCCCGAAAGAGTCTTGAAAAGCTCCTCCTTTTTCGGAGGATTTGAAAATTCCTCGCTTATGAAGCATTGAAGAGTGTCGCCCTCGCACAGTCTGTAATTCAGCTCTGCGCGCTTACGGTTGACCTTTATTTTTTTTGTTCTTATATATTTGTAAAGCAAAGCGTTCGGCATTGTGGGAAAGACCTTTAAAAGAAAAGCATCAAGCCTTTTTCCCGCATCGTTTTTGCCAACTGTAAACTCTGTCATTTTAAAATTCCTCTTTTATCTGTTCTGCCTTAAAACCTCAAAGGCAAGTATGCCTGCGGCGGAGGCGGCTGAAAGCGACTGCATAAATTCACGGCCGTAGTCAAGGCGCACCACAGTGTCGGCATTTTGCAGAAGATTTGATGAAATTCCTCTTTTTTCACCGCCGACGATAAGTAAAACGGGTTTTTTCAGATCGGCATCGTATGCGCTCACCGAATCCCTGATGCCTGCGCACACGACCTTGTAGCCTTTGTTTTTGAATATTTCCGTCATATTTTCCGATGACGTGAAAAGGGGACACCTTTCCGATGCGCCTGCTGAGGCGCGGCAAACGGTTGCCGCTGCGGTCATCCAGTTGCGCGGGGAAAGTATGACGCCGTCAACGCCCGCGGCGTAAAGCGAGCGCAGGGCATAACCGAAATTGTAAGGGTCTTCAATGCCCTCGATGTAGACGTAAAAACTGCTGTCTTTTATATCGTTTTCGGTGATTTCCTCTATTTTTCGG
Source organism: Eubacteriales bacterium (assembly GCA_045612465.1). Taxonomy (GTDB): domain Bacteria; phylum Bacillota; class Clostridia; order Oscillospirales; family CAG-272; genus RGIG7213. The sequence goes on along the minus strand of JAZKZC010000003.1, from coordinate 29,556 downwards.
TCGGTGCAGTATGCGATAACACCGCCGTGAGTTGTGCCGACGGTGAGGGAATCAAGCGTTTTTTCATCCGACAGCTCAATTTCAAAGCCGTGCGACTGTGACATAGCTCTCAGATAGTCGTACTGCTTTTTCTTTGACTTTATTTTGTCACGGTCAAACAGAACTTTCGTTATTTTTCTACACTTTATTTCAGAGTTTATGACGGCAGAAATTGACACCATACCCTCGAAAATAAATTCTTCCTTGTCAAAAATCTTTTCTTTCATTTCAGTTTCCGAATATTCTTATAGCATCAAATATGCTTTTTACCTTTATTATTTCTATGTCTTTTATTTCTTTCAGCTCCTCGGAGTTCAAGGCGGGAACCATAACACGGCGGAATCCGAGGCGGGCGCATTCCTTTACACGCATAACGGCATTTCCGACGGCGCGAAGCTCACCCGAAAGTCCAAGCTCGCCCATAACGGCAATGTCATCGGGCACGGGGATGTCTTTTATGCTCGAAACGAGAGCAAGAGCCAAGGCAAGGTCAGATGCAGGCTCGTCAATGCGAAGACCGCCTATTACGTTTATGTAGGCGTCAAACTGTGAAAAGCGAAGACCGAGCCTTTTTTCAAGCACGGCGATTATAAGACACGCGCGGTTTGTATCGTATCCGCTTGAGGTACGGCGGGGGGAGGGGAAATACGTCGTTGTGACGAGCGCCTGAATTTCCGCAAGAAGCGGACGGCTTCCCTCGACGATGCAAACGGTGCAGTTGCCGGAAACGCCGACGGGCCTGCCCGACAACAGCATTTCGGACGGATTCGGCACTTCGCAAAGACCTTTGTCCGTCATTTCAAAAACACCGATTTCATTCGTTGAGCCGAAACGGTTTTTCGCCGCACGGATAACACGCACGGACTGACGGCGTTCACCCTCGAAATAAAGCACGGCATCGACCATGTGCTCAAGCACCTTGGGCCCTGCTATAGCGCCTTCCTTGTTGACGTGGCCGACGAGTATCATGGAAATTCCTTCGCTTTTTGCCTTGTTGATGAAGCACATCGCGCCCTCACGCACCTGCGAAACGGATCCGGGGGCGGAATTTATCCTGTCGAGGTACATCGTCTGTATCGAGTCGATAACGACAACGGCAGGTTTGATTTTATCTATATGATTGAGTATTTTTTCAACATTGGCTTCCGTCAGAACGTAAAGATTTTCATAATTTGATGAAAGACGGTTTGCACGGAGCTTTATCTGCCCGCGCGATTCCTCGCCCGAAACGTACAAAACGGGTTTTCCGCCGCCGACGGTACTGCTTATCTGCAAAAGCAGAGTCGATTTACCGATGCCCGGCTCACCGCACAAAAGCACGGCGGAGCCGTCAACAAGACCGCCGCCGAGCACACGGTTAAGCTCACCGCAGCCCGTGTCGGAGCGTATGTATTCTTCATTGTCGGATGTGCTCAGAAGTACGGGCTCGTCATCGCCGAACGATAAAAGCCGTTTGTTGGTACTTTTTTTGTCTTCTTCTGCTGCCGTATGTTCCTCCATTGTGTTCCACTCGCCGCAAGAGGGACATTTGCCGAGCCATTTTGCGCTTGTGTATCCGCATTCGGAACATACGAACTGTGTATTTTTTTTCATATTTATTCTCCCTGTGCCGTGTTTGCGGCAAGAAATTTCACTATTCCGGCAGTTATCGCGCACGCCAACTGCTTCTGATACGGCTGTTCTGTAAGCTTCTGCGCCTCGGTGTCGTTTGAAAGGAAACCGCATTCGGTCAGAACAGCAGGGCAGGCTATTCTGTCAAGCACGTAAATGCTTGAGGTCGCCTTTTTTGTCTGCCTTTGGTTGTCGGGCTGGACGTTTTCACGGACTGATGTCTGTATAAGTTCTGCCAGCATTTCAGAGGCAGGATCGTTTTTTGAGTAATATACCTGCGTGCCAGAGTATTTTTTTTGCGGAAATTTGTTTTGGTGAATGCTGACGAAAACGCAGTTTTCGTACTTCTGCGAGGCTGTTACTCTGTTTTTCAAGTCGTGCATCTTTTTGTGAGATGATGCGCCGCCGTCAAGCATGGTGTCGGTTGTGCGTGTCATTTCGCACCTTATACCGAGCGTTTTGAGTATTGCAAAAAGTTTTTCGGATATTTGCAGATTTATGTCCTTTTCAAGTATCCCCGAATCGGACGACGCACCTCCGTCGGCACCGCCGTGGCCGGGGTCGATAAGTACGCAAAGGGCGGGTGTGTTTTCCGCGGGTGAGATAAGCTCCGTCAGTGTTTCAACGGAAAGTGACGGTCTGAATGCGTTTGCGATAATGCAGAAGATGAAAACGAACGAAAGTCCGAGGGTGAGTATTTTAAGCTCAAAGCTGTATCTTTTCATATGATCTCCGTTTCTTTTTTTGGTAGATTATATGAAACGGCATCATTATATTATGCTTTTATCTATTATAAACGTCTATTTTTATTTTTTCAATAGATTTTCTTTAAATTTCGTCAAAATGTGCGTTTGCCTCTTTTCTTGGGAAAAAGAGCTGTTTTCGTTCGTTTCGGGGGGCGTCACAATTCACATTTGTGAATTCAAAGGTGCGCATATTTTATATCTATATTTCAAAATGGGCTTTTGCGCACCTTCGGTTTCGCTGTGAGCCTTGCCGCACAGCGAAACGTGACGCCCCCTGAAAACAAACCCATTTTTGTTCGTTATATTCAACGTGACGTTGTAGGGGCGGACGTCCAAGTAGTTCGTGGCCCGCCACGAACTACACCGCCCGTTTTAAAACCATTTTCGTTCGTTTCATACGGGTTGTCGAGGGCGCCAACCCCTACGGATAAACGGGGAAATTCTCATTTTTGTTCGTTATATTCAACGTGTCGTTGTAGGGGCGGACGTCCAAGTAGTTCGTGGCTCGCCACGAACTACACCGCCCGTTTCGATCCCATTTTATAACACCTCATCCACCGCAAGCAGTAGTTGACCTTGTCAACTACAAGTCCCGCCCTTCCCCCACCGGGGAAGGCGTTTAATTTTATTCGGGTTGTTGGCATTGCATATTTCTGTTGTGAGGATTGACTTTTGATAACTTTTTTGAAAAATAACATATATAATGTGAAAATTAACACCAAATTTAACACACGGGGCGGATATTTAACAAAATATTTCACTTAATTATTAATGTTTTTTTACATTACCGACTTGACAAAAATGCATATATGATATATCATTATGATGATTGAAAAAATATCGGCACATTAATTGTGTTTTAATAAACAGGAGGAACAATTATGGCAACACCCGTACAAATGCCCAACGTGGGTATTTCGGTTGAAAGTTGTATTTTGACCGAGTGGCACAAGAAAAAAGGCGACACCGTAAACGAAGGCGACGTTCTTTTTACTTACGAAACAGACAAGACCACAACAGATGAAAAGGCGACCGCTTCCGGTACTCTTATCGAAGTATTCTTCGAAGAGGGTGAAGAGATCCCCGTAATGACAAACATCGCTGTCATCGGTAACCCCGGTGAATCCACAGCAGAATTTGCTCCCGCAGGCGCAGCTGAAGAAGAAGCACCCGCAGCAGCAGAAGCAGCAGCGGCAGCTCCCGTTGCGGCAGCACCCGCAGCAGCAGCTGTTCAGACAGAAGCTCCCACAGGATTTGTTAAGGCTTCCCCCAGAGCAAAGGCTTTCGCTGCAAAATCCGGCGTTGATTACAGATACGCAGTTCCCACAGGCGCTGAAGGCAGAATCACAGAGGCTGACGTCCGCGCAATGATCGCAAACGGCCCCACACCCACATATGCAGCAGCAGGCGCATTCGAAGGTGCGGCAGGCACAGGCCTTGCAGGCAAGTTCTCCGTTAGCGACATCGGCGCTGCAGCTCCCACTGAAGCACCCGCTGCAGCAGTTGAAGCAGCTCCCGCATACACAGACGAAAAGATGTCAGGTATCCGCCGTGCTATTGCAAAGAATATGATGAACTCCCTTGCAACAACAGCACAGCTTACAAATACAGCATCCTTCGATGCCGGCGAGATCATGGGCTACCGCAAGAAGCTCAAGGCAGGCGCAGAAGCGCTCGGACTTCCCAACATCACACTCAACGATATCATCATCTATGCTGTATCAAGAGTGCTTGCTAAGCCCGAACACTCACTTCTCAACGCTCACCTTCTCGAAGGCGACGTGCTCCGCAAGTTCAACGGCGTTCACATCGGTATGGCTGTTGACACAGAACGCGGACTTATGGTTCCCACGATCATGAACGCAGACAAGAAGTCACTTGCTGAAATCTCCAAGGAAGCTAAGGAATTGGCTAAGGCTGCTCAGTCCGGCTCTATCTCTCCCGATAAGCTCAAGGGCGCATCCTTCACGATCTCCAACCTCGGTTCATTCGGCATCGAAAGCTTCACACCCGTTATCAATCCCCCCCAGACAGGTATCCTCGGCGTAAATACTATCCTTACAAGAGTTAAGGAAGTAAACGGCGAGCTCAAGGCTTACAGCGCAATGCCCCTGTCCTTGACATACGACCACAGAGCTGTTGACGGCGCTCCCGCCTCCAAGTTCCTTAAGGACCTTTGCTCAGCTCTTGAAAACTTCTCCATCCTTCTTTCCAAATAAGAGGTGAACGAAATGGAAATGTTTGATCTTATCATCCTCGGCGGCGGCCCCGCAGGTTACAATGCGGCTCTCAAGGCAGGCCACGCAGGACTCAAAACAGTTATCATTGAAAAAAGAGCACTCGGCGGTGTTTGTCTTAACGAAGGATGTATTCCTTCCAAGGCGCTTCTTTACTCCGCAAAGGTGTATGACTACACAAAGCACGCTTCCCAGTACGGCGTTACTGTAACAGGCTCGTCTATCGACCAGAAGGCAGTCGTTGCACGTAAGAACAAGGTCGTAAAGACACTTGTAGGCGGTATCGGTATGCAGGAAAAGGCTGCAGGCGTTAAGGTAGTTTACGCTGAAGCTATGATCGAGGGTAAGGACTCCGAAGGCTTTAAGGTTAAAGCAGGCGACGAAGTTTACTGCGGTAAGCAGATGCTTCTTGCAACAGGCTCTATGCCCGTTATCCCCCCGATCCCCGGTCTTCGCGAGGGTGTTGAAACAGGCTTTGTTATGACTAACAGAGAAGTTCTCGACCTCGAAGAGATTCCGAAGGAAATGGTAGTTATCGGCGGCGGCGTTATCGGTCTTGAAATGGCTTCCTACTACAACTCCGTAGGCGCTCACGTAACCGTTATCGAAATGCTTGACCATATCGCAGGTCCGACAGATGCGGACATCGCAAAAATACTTCTCGGCAACTATCAGAAGAAGGGCATCGACTTCTGCCTCAAGTGCGCAGTCAAGAGCCTTTCCGCTGATTCCGTAACGTACGAAAACGAAAAGGGCGAGCTCGTAACAGTTAAGGCTGACAAGGTTCTTTGCTCCATCGGCCGCCGTGCCGTTACAACAGGCTACGGTCTTGAAAACCTCAACGTATATATGGAAAGAGGCGCTGTAAAGACTGACGAACAGATGAAGACGAATATCCCCGGCCTTTATGCCGCAGGTGATATAAACGGTATGTCCATGCTTGCTCACACAGCTTACCGTGAGGGTGAAGTTGCTATAAACAACATCCTCGGCAAGAAGCACAGAATGAGATACAACGCTATCCCCTCCGTTATCTACACGAACCCCGAAGTAGGTGCTGTAGGTGAAACGGAAGCTTCCGCTAAGGCTAAGGGCTACGACGTTGAAGTTGTAAACCTCACAATGAACTACAGCGGACGTTACGTTGCTGAAAACGAAGGCGGAAACGGTATCGTTAAGGTTATCGTTGACAAGAAGTACAACCGTGTTCTCGGTGTTCACATGATCGCAAATTACGCTTCCGAAATAATCTACGGCGCAGCTATGATGGTTGAAACGGAAATGACACTTGATTCACTCAAGGAGATCGTATTCCCCCATCCCACGGTATGCGAAGTTATCAGAGAAGCTTTGTTTGAAGTAAAATAATTTATAATTAATAATATAGGAGAATAAAAACTATGCCTAAGTCAATGTTTGTAGACCCTAAAGAAAGCTTTAAAAAGCGCACAGTGACATTTGAAGATATTCCCGTATGCGAATACGACAAAACAGTTGCTGATGAAAAGGACAACTACTCCAAGGAAGACTTTATCGGTATGTACGCCGATATGGTTGCAATCAGAGAATTTGAAGAAATGCTTATGGATATCAAGAAGAAGGGTATCTATAACGGCAAGGAATTCACATATCCCGGCCCTTCTCACCTCGGTCTCGGTGAAGAAGCAACAGCTGTAGGTCAGGCTTACAACCTCGGTGTTAACGACTTCATTTTCGGTACACACCGTTCCCACCACGAGGTTATCGCTAAGGCGATGTCCGCTATCAAGAAGCTTTCCGATGAAGAGCTTACAAAGATAATGGAAACATACAACGGCGGTGTTCAGTACGAGGTTGTTAAGAAGTACTCCACAGCTACAAACGTAAAGGATCTCGCTAAGGACTACTTTATGTACGGCCTTATGTGTGAGCTTTTCGCTAAGGATATGGGCTTCTCCAGAGGTCTTGGCGGATCCATGCACGCATTCTTCCTTCCCTTCGGTATTTTCCCGAACAACGCTATCGTTGGCGGCGCAGGCCCCATCGCAACAGGTGTTGCTCTCTTCAAGAAATGTAACAAGAAAGACGGTATCGTAGTTGCTAACGCAGGCGACGGCGCCGCAGGACGCGGTCCCGTATTCGAAGCTATGAACTTTGCAGCTATGGACCAGTTCAATGAACTCTGGGAAGACGGCTACAAGGGCGGTTTGCCGATCATCTTCAACTTCAACAACAACCACTACGGTATGGGCGGTCAGACAAGAGGCGAAACAATGGCTTACGGCGACCTCGTAAGACTCGGCTGCATCGCTCAGAACCAGATGAACGCTGAAAGAGTAAACGGTTGGAACCCCTTGGCAGTTATCGACGCTTACAAGCGCAAGATGGCTCTCATCAAGGAAGGTAAGGGTCCTGTTCTTCTCGACCTCGTTACTTACCGTCTCGGCGGACACTCCACATCCGACGTTATGTCATACAGAACACCCGAAGAGGAAGCTGAATGGCAGAAGCTCGATCCCCTTACAATATTCCCCCAGCAGATCGTAGAAGCAGGCGTTGCAACAGCTGAAGAACTTGAAGCTGTTAAGGCAACTGTTGTTGACAGAAACCACAGAATGTTCATGCTCGCTTCCGACCTCGAAATCGCTCCTTACACAGATTACGAAAAGAACCCCGCATTCCTTGAAGACCTCATGTTCTCCAACGAAAAGGTTCTTAAGATGGAAGACAGACCCGTTGAAGTTTCCCAGCCTATGGAAGAAAACGAAAACGTTAAGAAGCTTGCTACAAAGATCCGTTACGCTTACGATGCTAAGGGCAAGGAAGTTTCCAAGATGAAGATGTACAACATCAGAGACGGTATCTTCGAAGCTATCATCGCTAAGTTCTACGAAGACCCCACACTTATCGCATACGGTGAAGACGTTCGTTTCTGGAACGGCGCATTCGCAGTATACAGAGGTCTTACAGAAGCACTTCCTTACCACAGACTCTTCAACTCCCCCATTTCCGAATCCGCTATCTGCGGTACAGCTTGCGGCTACGGTATGGCAGGCGGTCGTGTTATCGTTGAGCTTATGTACTGTGACTTTATCGGTTGCGCAGGCGACGAAATCTTCAACCAGATGGCTAAGTGGCAGTCAATGTCCGCAGGCGGCTTGAAGATGCCCGTTGTTCTCCGTGTTTCCGTTGGTTCCAAGTACGGCGCACAGCACAGCCAGGACTGGACAGCACTTTGCGCTCACATCCCCGGCTTGAAGGTTGTATTCCCTGTAACTCCTTACGATGCTAAGGGTCTTATGACAACAGCTCTTAACGGAACTGACCCCGTTGTATTCTTTGAAAGCCAGAGAATCTACGATATGGGTGAAAGATTCGTTAAGGAAGGTGTTCCCACAGGCACATACGAAGTTCCCTTCGGTGAACCCGCTGTAAGACGTGAAGGTAAAGACCTCACGATCCTTACAATCGGTGCAACACTTTACAGAGTTCTCGACGCTGCTAAGATCCTCGAAGAAAAGTACGGCATCACAGCAGAAGTTATCGACGCTCGTTCCGTTGTTCCTTTCAACTACGAACCCGTTGTTGAATCCGTTAAGAAGACAGGTAAGATCCTTCTCGCTTCTGACGCTTGCACAAGAGGTAACATCCTCAACGATATGGCACAGAACATCACACAGCTCGCATTCGATTACCTCGATGCTCCCCCTGTAGTTGTTGGTGCTAAGAACTGGATCACACCTGCATTCGAATACGATAAGGAATTCTTCCCGCAGCCTTCTTGGTTCATCGACGCTATCCACGAAAAGCTTATGCCCATCGCAGGATACGTTGCTGAAGAAAGCTTCACAAGCGAAGAGCTCATCAGAAAGAGCAAGAAGGGTGTTTAATCCCACAATAAGCCTTCTCCGGTGGGAGAAGGTGGCGGCGTAGCCGTCGGATGAGGCGTCTTGAACTGATGCCGAGTCTTTACACCGCATTTATAAAAAACAATCATATCTCAATTCGGATTCTTCCGAATTGAGATATGATAAAATAAAATTAACAGGAGATACGAAAAATGAAAATTTTCATCGATACAGCCAATATCAATGAGATCAAGACAGCTTATGATCTCGGTATCGTAGAAGGTGTTACAACTAACCCTTCCATCATCGCTAAAGAAGGCAAGAAGTTCGAAGATGCTATCAAGGAGATCGACAACATCGTTTCCGCTGATACACTTATCTTCGGCGAAGTTATTTCTCTCGACGCTGACGGTATGTGCAAGGAAGCTGCTGAAATCAAGAAGATCCGTGAAAACATGATCATCAAGATTCCTATGTGCGCAGAAGGTCTTAAGGCTGTTTCCCGCCTTTCCAAGGAAGGTTACAGAACATGCGTTACACTTTGCTTCTCCGCAGGTCAGGCGCTTCTCGCTTCCAACGCAGGCGCAACATACGTTGCACCCTTCCTCGGCAGAGTTGACGATATAGGCTGGAACGGTCTTGACCTCGTTACAGAGATCGCTGACATGTTCGCTATCCAGAACAGCACAACACAGATCGTTGCTGCTTCTACTCGTCACCCTGTTCACGTTATCGAGCTTGCTAAGGCAGGTGCAGACGTTGCAACAGTTCCTTTCAAGGTTATCATGCAGATGGTTGACCACCCCCTCACAAAGAGCGGTCTTGAAAAGTTCATGAAGGACTGGGCTACAATTCCCCAGTAATCAAAACTTAAAAACATAAGGGAATGCGTAAGCATTCCTTTATTTTTTTAATGCTGTTTGTAGAACAGCATTTTGAGTCACAAAGTGACATTTAATGATGTCAGGCATTTCATTAATAAATATATTTCCGCAGGAAATATGCGCGTATATGCCCGTGGCGGCAGGCTTGGCGTACTGCTGTAACGCCTTCCTGCCGAGGGGGGGCGGCGGGCATACGCGCCGTTGTCATCCCCCTGAATTCAGTAAAAATACGCCCAATCATCGTAGGATAGGGACGCTTGTGTTTTTTTATTGCTTAAAACAGCTGTTAATATTACGTTTTGACATAATCGTGATATATTGAGTATAGAATATACTTTCATACAAAGAGGAATAAAGTGAATATAGAAAAAATCAAAGACTATTTAAAAGAGCTTGACGGAAGAAAGCTTGATAATTTGAATTTGGCTTGTGAGATGATAATGCTTTGTTTTGGCGACATCAGCATACATTCGCAGTGCTTTACAAGAATTATCTTTGGGGGAAAGATTTTGTTGACGACGTCGGATTATCAGAATTGGGATGGTGAAAACGAAAAGCATAATGATATGTGGTATAATTTAGCTTGTCACATAGATGCGATAATAAACAAAAAGGTTATCAAAACTCAGCTTACAGATACAAATGACTTATTTATATGGCTTGAAAATGATGTGTGTATACAAATGTTTATTTCACATTCCCATCCCCATTATGGTAATGACCGTGAACAATGGCGCATTTTCAGACAGGACAACGTAGACGTTCCGCATGCGGTAGTATATTCTCAAACCGTTCAGGATGAATGAGATAATCCCCGATAGATTTTACGTCTGTCGGGGACTTTTATTTAAAGATATTCATTGATTGAAAACAAAAATTCTTTTTATGTTTCAAATCCATTTGCGTTCATTTCATACGGGATGCCGAGGGCGTCATCCCCTATAAAATACATTAAAAAAACTGACACGTGAGAGTGTCAGTTTTTTATTCAATAAATATATCAGATTAAACATGCCAAACAGCAATGATATTACTCGTTTTAGTTTTATGTTAAAATATATTTATTAAAGCCCGAAGGCTGTGAGGACTTATTTTGCGTAGTCCACCGCACGGCTTTCGCGTATCATGTGGATCTTTATCTGACCCGGATACTCAAGCTCACTTTCAATTTTCTTGACGATCTGTCTTGCGACCACGATCATCTGCTCGTCATTAACCTCTTCGGGTTTGACCATTATGCGGATCTCACGTCCCGCCTGAATTGCATAGGATTTGTCAACCCCGCCGAAGCTCTTTGAAATTTCTACAAGCTTCTGCAGACGCTTGATGTAGTTTTCGAGGTCTTCACGTCTTGCGCCGGGGCGAGCCGCTGAAATTGCATCCGCTGCCTGAACGAGTACGGCGATGATAGTCTGCGCTTCAACGTCACCGTGATGCGCTTCGATTGCGTGAACGATCTCTTTGTTTTCTTTATACTTTCTTGCGATGTCAACACCGATCTGAACGTGTGAGCCTTCGATTTCCTGTGTCATCGCCTTACCGATGTCGTGCAAAAGTCCCGCACGCTTTGCAAGGTTAACGTCAACACCGAGCTCCGATGCCATTATACCCGCAAGGTAAGCAACCTCCATAGAGTGATTCAGTACGTTCTGACCGTAGCTTGTACGGTACTTAAGTCTTCCGAGAAGTCTTACAAGCTCGGAATTAATGCCGTGAATGCCCGTTTCAAATACTGCACGCTCACCCGCCTGCTTAATTGCAACGTCCACCTCACGTTTTGATTTTTCAACGGTTTCTTCGATCCTCGTGGGATGGATTCTGCCGTCTGAAATAAGCTTTTCAAGTGTAAGACGGGCAACTTCACGTCTTACGGGGTCAAAGCTTGAAAGGGTTATAGCTTCGGGTGTGTCGTCAATAATGAGGTCAACACCTGTGAGAGTTTCAATCGTTCTGATGTTTCTGCCCTCACGGCCGATGATTCTGCCCTTCATTTCATCGTTGGGAAGCGCAACTACCGAAACGGTAGCCTCCGCAACATGATCTGCCGCACATTTCTGGATAGCAAGGGAAATGATGTTCTTTGCCTTCGTTTCCGCTTCTTCCTTGAACTGCGCTTCGATTTCTCTGATCTTCGCGGCTTCCTCGTGTCGTACTTCCGCTTCGATCTTTTCAAGTAATTCTGCCTTTGCTTCTTCCGCTGTGAGACCTGCGATCTGTTCAAGCTTTTCTTTCTGAGCCAGCTTGATCTTCTCGATCTCATCCGTCAGCTCCGAATTTTCACGGATCTTCTTGTTAAGTGTTTCTTCCTTCTTTTCGAGCGATTCGTACTTTTTGTCAAGTGCTTCCTCTTTAGCGACAGCTCTCGATTCAAGACGGGAAACTTCTTTTCTGCGTTCCTTGATGTCGCGGTCGGCTTCTGTTTTCTGGCGGAGAATTTCTTCTTTCGCTTCAATCAAAGCTTCTTTCTTCTTCGTTTCGGCAGTTTTTGCCGCTTCGTCGATTATCTGCTTTGCCTTTTCTTCTGCAGAGCCTATAGCCGCTTCAGCAACTTTCTTGCGGTAAACTATACCTATAACGATACCGAGAGCAAGGAATACAACGGAACAAACAACGGCAACGATTATAGCTGTTGTTGTCATGATTCCAACAATTACCTCCTTTTCTGTAAAATTTCAAATCAATGGGTGAGATACGTAATATACCTCACCCAATATTATAATAAAAACTATTTGTTTTGTCAACAGTAAAATAAGGCAAAATATGTGTTTTTTTATAATTTTTGCACTGTTTTTTGCACTATAGTGTGTTATTTATTGCCAAAATCAAACGGAAGGACTATCTCTTTTGTGCCTTCGTACTCTTTTACGTGGTGCTTTACACCGAGCTCATTCATCCAGCCCTGCGTGATTACCGTTTTGAATGTGTGCGTATTGTATCCACCGCCCGCATCGTTATCCCACAGCCATTTGGGTGTTGTCCAAAGGCACATTTTCGGCTTTACCGCCTTGTAAAAATCGAAATTCACACCGTCCTGACCGTGGTGCGCCATCTGCACGATGTCACATTCGAGTGTTTCGGGCGAGTGCATTTCAAGCACACGGCACCCCGCAAGCTCACCGAGGTCGCCCAAAAACAGCACCTTTTGTCCCTCGGCTCTCATTATGAAAGCCATTGAAGTGTTATTTATAAGGTCGTGCTCAAACCTGTCCTCGCTTACGTGGATTATCTCAAATTCAACGTTGTCAACGGTGAATTTTTCGCCGACCTCTGCGGTATGCACCGCACCGCCGAGCGCGTTTGAGATAATATCCGTGCTTTCCTTCGCGTATGCGGGAGCCTGCACTTTGTTGAAAAAGTCATCGTCAATGAGATGCCAAACGATCTTTTTAACTTCAACCTTGTCTGTATTGTTTCGCATTATCTCACCGAGCGCATCCGCGTGGTCGGTATGGCTGTGCGTGATGAACCAGCAATCAACCGTCGGCTTTTCGCCGTTTGTCAGCGAATAAAGGAAATCAAGCAGGGAATACGCATCCTCCGTATTTCCGCCGTCGATGACGATAAGCTTGCCGTTTTCGGTTCTGATGACGTAAGACATCATCTGAATGGGTGTTGCGGAATGTATCTGATAAAGTGATGTACTCATTTAAAAAACCTCTCTTTCAGTTAAAACTGTACCACAAATTATGACAAAAGTCAATAACATACGCTTGACAAAAAACAGCATCGGGTATATAATTTTACCGATGGAAAGGCGGTAATTATGAAGATAACGGATATACATTCACATACGTATTTCAGCGCGTGCGGAGCGGACAAGCACGAGGATATAATCGAAGCGGCGATAAACGGAGGCATCGAGGTGTTCGGCATTTGCGACCATTGCTACGGAATCGGCGACAGACGCGAGGAATACTGTCGGATAATCGGCGAAATGAAAGAAAAATACAAGGACAGAATAAAGCTTATGTGCGGAATTGAAATAGCAACCGTGCCCGGACTCGGTTTGTATGACCCCGAAGCGCTTCTGCCCGAATTTGAATACTGTCTTATTGAGCATATCGACCGTGACGTAAGCACCGTGGGCGAGGGGATATTTGAATATGCCAAGAGATTTTCGTGCAAAACGGGTATTGCCCACACAGACCTTATCGGTATGGCGAAAAATAAAGGCTGCGATCCCACGGAATTTCTGAAAAAATTTGCCGATGCGGACATCTTCTGGGAAATGAACGTCAATTACGACAGCATCCACGGCTTCAATGAGCATCAGTACGTGCTTGATTTTTTGAACGATACGGAAATACAAAAAATCGTGCGTGATTCGGGAATCAGGCTCACGGTCGGCTTTGACGGCCACCGCGTCTACGATTACGCTCCCGAAAGAGTACGCACGATGAATGAATTTATCAGGAATAACGGCTTTAATATTCAGGAATTTTAACGCTGTTTATCCCTCAATTTTTGAAAAAACTCGGAAAGAAGCGACATCGCTTCTTTTTCCATTATACCCCCTATCACCTCGGGGTGATGATTGAACGGAAAAGCGTTCAGGTCGGCAACGGAGCCGAACGCGCCTGCCTTTGTGTCGGGCGCACCGTAAAACACGCGGTCAAGTCTTGCGTTGATTATTGCGCCTGCGCACATAACGCACGGTTCAAGTGTCACGAACATATCGCATCCGCACAGCCGCCAGCCGCCAAGCGCTTTGCAGGCGTTGTCAACGGCGGAAATTTCCGCGTGGTGAAGCGCGTTTTTTTCGCTTTCTCTCGTGTTGTGTCCGCGCGCGATTATCTGCCCGTTTTTAACGATGACTGCCCCGACGGGAACCTCGTTTTTATCAAGTGCCTTTTCCGCCTCGGAAAGGGCATTTTTCATAAAAAATGATATTTCTTCATAGGTATAAGCCATAATTACCTCACTCAAAGCGGTTTAATTGCAAGTATCGCAAACAGCAAGCAAACGGCGGCATAAGCCGCGGACGAAAACGATACCTTGAAAAAAGACGGTCTTTCCTTGAAATATCCGTTTTTGTAAAGATTCACACCGACTGTGATGCCGAGCGGAATGAAAAACAAGCCCGCAAGCAAAAACGGAGCTCCCGCCGTTTCTATTTCAAGATACGACAGAGCAAATGCCGAAAGATTGTTAAGGAAGTGTATAAGCACGGCAAACGTAATAGAGCCTGTTTTTACCGTGAAATACCCGAACAAAACACCGCACAAAAGCGCAAACGGCATCTGCATCAGATTCATATGAAAAAGCGCGAACGCGAAAGAGGAAAACAGCACCGCACAGCTTTTGCCGTACGGCAAAAGCATACCGAGGACGTATTTCCTCATCAGTATCTCCTCGAGCAAGGGCGGTAAAATAACGAGCTGTATAAACGACAGTATAACCGACGGCGCATCACCGTAAACGGGGAAGTCAGCCGATATGCCGTAACCGAAAGCAGCGAACGCGTTTGACAGGGCAAATGAAACGAGATTGCCGAGGTATATGACGCACACGGCAAAGACGGCGCACGAAAAAGGCTTTTTCGGCAGACGGAAATCATTCCCGACATCTGAGCTTTCCGAAGACGATAAAAACAGTATCGGTACTGCCATTGACACCGCGTACGCAATAAGTGAAAAAAATGCGGAATCCTCTTTGATAAGAAGCGATAAAACCATCTGACAAAGGATGAAAAGATACATGGAAAATACGGCTGTATTTTGTTTTTTATACAATTTATTACCCCCTTTGTCAATATATGACCATTTTACATCATTATTCAAAAAAAATCAACACTTATTCACAAAAAAGCAAAAAAAGAAATCGCTAAAGTGATGATTAATGTAGAAATTATGCAATATGTACAAAAATACCACGATATTTTTGTTTATATCCACAATGACGAAATGATGCAATAATGGGCGGAAAAACTTGATTTGTTTAAAAAAAAGTTGTAAAATGAAAGGTGCGTGTGAAAAATATCAACAGATAACACATTTTAACGGAGAATTCAATGAAGAAGATAAGACAGACGGCGGAAAGGGTGTTCGCAGATATACTTGCGAATCCGATGAAAGCCGTAAAAATAACAGCTGTCACGCTGTTCGGCTGTGTGTGTATGGCATATATGTGCTATATGTGCACGTTCAATGCGGTGACGGTTGCATATGCTGACGGTGAACGCATAGGTGTTGTAAATTCAGCCGACGTGTTTGCTCCCGTTATGCAGGCATCGAACGATGCAAGCCTTGTGACGTATCCCCCCGCAAAGGCGCCGAACATTACGTTTGAGGTAAGCCTTGAAAGAGATGCGCAGCCTCTTTCGCAAAAGCAGATATATGAAAAGGTATATGCAGTCGCAACAGACGGATACAGTGAAATGTACGGTTTGTACGTTGACGGTAAGTTTGCGGCGGCAAACGAAAGCGCGGATACGCTCAAAACAGTCGTGAAGACGGTTGAATCCGCTATAAAAGCGCAGGGCGGCGACGGCGTGCGTATCACGTCAACGGTTGAAATGAAAAAGATATACTGCGCGGGCGAGTATGCCCACAGCGCCGACAGAATTTTGGCACAGCTTTCGGGAGGACTTTCTTATACCGAAGATTACGCCGATGACGTGCTTGACGTCTTTTTGCAGGATGATGCGGACAAATCGTTTGCGCCGAATATTTCGGACTCAAACAGCTCCGCTGACATAACCACAAATCTCGACGGTATGGCTCAGACGAAGTATATCACCGTTGTTGAGGATATACCGTTTGAAACTGTGTACGAGGAAAGCGAAAAACACTACGAAGGCGTTTACATAAAGAAAAATGACGGTAAAAACGGCTCAAAGACTGTAATATATGAAATTAAATACGAAAACGGTAAGGAAATTTCACGTACACCCGTAGAACAGACAGTGACGGAAGAACCCGTTGACAAGGTCGTTTACATGGGCGTCAAGGAAAAGCCGAAAACAGCATCGACGGGTAACTTTATATGGCCTCTTAAAAAGGGTACGTACATTATCTCCAGCCATTTCGGATACAGAGATTTCGGCGCAACGGGCAATCACCACGCGGCGCTTGACCTCGCTGCAGACAGGGGCGTAACGATAATGGCGGCAGACGGCGGCCGTGTTATTGCCGCATACACTCACAGAAGCTACGGTATACACGTTGTTATACAGCACGATAACGGCACGAAGACGCTTTATGCGCATATGTCGAAATGCATCGTGTCAGAGGGCGACAGAGTGTATCAGGGCCAGAAGATAGGTGAGGTAGGTTCAACGGGATTTTCCACGGGTGACCACTTGCATTTTGAGGTGATCGTCGGCGGTAAGCAGGTTGACCCCGAGAAATATCTTCCTTGATAAAAGAGCGATTTTCAAAGCTGTTCCGTTTTTCGGAACAGCGTTGTTGACTTTTTTGAAAAATACGGTATAATAATGATTGAAGATGAGATACTTTCATTCAGGACGAAAGGAAATATAATGACATACGACGTAATAATAATAGGCGCGGGGCCGGGCGGTATATTCTCGGCTTATGAGCTTGTGAAAAAATCCCCTTCGCTGAAGGTTGCCGTTTTTGAGGCAGGACACGCACTCGATAAGCGCAAATGCCCCATTGACGGAGATAAGATAAAAAGCTGTATAGGCTGTAAGACATGCTCGATTATGAGCGGCTTCGGCGGCGCAGGCGCATTTTCCGACGGTAAATACAATATAACAAACGATTTCGGCGGTACGCTTTACGAATATATAGGCAAAAAGCATGCCCTTGAGCTTATGAAGTACGTTGACGATATAAATATGCAGTACGGCGGAGAGGGCACAAAGCTCTATTCAACCACCGGCACGAAGTTCAAGAAGCTTTGCGTGCAGAACGATTTACACCTGCTTGACGCTTCCGTGCGCCATCTGGGCACTGACATAAACTACATCGTGCTTGAAAATATGTACGCGTATCTTAAAGAAAAGGTTACGTTCTTTTTCGATACACCCGTTGAAAAGCTGAGCGTTATCGACGGCGGATATAAGATACTTTGCAAGGACGGCGAATATACGTGTAAATACTGCGTTGTTTCCGTCGGACGAAGCGGAAGCAAATGGATGGAAAGCGTTTGCCGTGACCTTGATATTGAGGTCAATTCAAACCGTGTCGATATAGGTGTAAGAGTTGAGCTTCCCGCAGAGGTGTTTTCACACCTGACAGACGAGCTTTATGAAAGCAAGATAGTTTACAGAACGAGCAAGTACGGCGATAAAGTGCGCACATTCTGTATGAATCCGCGCGGCGCGGTCGTTAACGAAAATACAAACGGAATAATCACCGTCAACGGCCACAGCTATGAGGACCCCGCAAGACAGACGGATAATACGAACTTTGCGCTGCTTGTTGCAAAGCATTTTTCCGAACCGTTCAAGGATTCAAACGGATATGCGGAATCTATCGCAAGACTCAGCAATATGCTCGGCGGCGGTGTAATTATGCAGAGATTCGGCGACCTTATAAGAGGTCAGCGTTCAACACCGGGCAGAATTGAAGAATCTTTCGTAACTCCCACACTCAATGCAACACCGGGAGATCTCAGCCTCGTGCTTCCCAAGCGTATACTTGACGGTATAATCGAGATGATATACGCGCTTGATGAAATCGCGCCCGGTACCGCAAACGACGACACGCTTCTTTACGGAGTTGAGGTCAAGTTCTATAATATGGAAGTATCTGTTGATAAAAACCTCCAGACGAAGTATAACGGACTTTACGTTATCGGTGACGGAAGCGGTATTACACATTCACTTTCGCACGCAAGCGCAAGCGGTGTGTACGTGGCAAGAAAAATTACGGAATAATCCTAAATGTATGGCGGGAGATAATCCCGCCATATTTTATTATTTATTTATATATATAATAATGTTGACAACGTAAATAGTTAGTGCTATAATACCGAATGTCGATTATTGTTTTTTTATGTGAAAAAGGGGACAAAAAATGCATATTGTTGATAATGCGGTAATTATGGCGGCAGGAACTTCAAGCCGTTTTGCGCCGCTTTCATACGAAATGCCCAAGGCGCTTATCACCGTCAAGGGCGAGGTTCTTATAGAACGTCAGATACGTCAGCTTAAAGAAGCGGGCATTGATGAAATATACATCGTCACAGGCTACAAGGCGGAGATGTTTTCGTATCTTGAAGAAAAATTCTCCGTTAAGCTCGTGCATAATCCCGATTTTCTGACGAGAAACAACAACGCAAGCATTTATGCCGTTAAGGATATACTGAAAAACTCATATATTTGCTCGGCGGATAATTACTTTTCCGAAAATCCGTTTGAAAAAGAAGTGTCCGACTGTTACTACTCGGCGGTATATGCCGACGGGGCAACAAAGGAATGGTGTATGGAGTATGATGAAAACGACATCATCCGCGACGTCAAAATAGGCGGCGAGAATGCCTGGTATATGCTCGGCCACGTGTTCTGGTGTGAGGAGTTCACAATGAAATTCCTCAAAATTCTGCTTGCTGATTACGACAAGCCCGAAACAGCAGACCTTTTGTGGGAGAGCATTTATATAAATAACATTGACAGCCTTGAAATGAAGATAAGAAAGTACAAGGACGGTGTTATTTTTGAGTTTGACACGCTTGACGAGCTTCGTGAGTTTGATGAAACGTACGTAGATGACACACGCTCAAACATCATAAAAAGCATTTGTTTGCCGCTTGGGTGTAACGAAAGCGATATAAAATACGTCTTATCATATAAGGACGGTACGAATGCCGCAGGAGGCTTTACGTTTGTCTGCCGAGGCAAAAAATACAAATACTCATACAGCGAAGAAATATTATTGGAGGAATGAAAGTGGATAAAACAGAACACACAGCCGTGAAGCAACTGCTTCAGACGGTGCTTAAAACCGATGATTACAGCGCAATTTCCCGTATGGGTGGACTTACAAACCGCACGTATAAGGTTACGGTAAACGGCGATGATTATGTCGTGCGTATTCCCGGAGAGGGAACAGAGGAGCTTATCAACCGCCGTGACGAAATGGTAAGCACACGCCTTGCGTGTGAGCTTGGCGTTGATGCTGAGCTGCTTTATTTCGGCGATGACGGCTCAAAGGTGACAAGATACATAAAAGACGCTGTCACGATGTCAGCGAAAACGCTTAAAAACGGCGAAAACATAAAGCGTATGGCAGAAATATTCAAGAAGGTGCATACATCGGGTGTTAACACGGGCGTACCGTTTGAGGTGTTTGAAATGGCAAGCGGTTACGAAAAGATAATTGTCGACAAAAACGTACCGATGTATGACGATTATGCCGAGATGAAAAAGCACGTTATGGACGTGAAAACGGAGATAGATGCGCTGATATGCGCTGAAAAAGTGCCGTGCCACAATGACCCGCTTTGCGAAAACTGGGTGCTTGGCGGTGAGCGTATGTACCTCATCGACTGGGAGTATGCTGGAATGAACGACGGTATGTGGGACGTTGCAGACGTTTCCATCGAAGCAGGCTTCGACAGTGAGTGCGACGAAAAGCTTTTGACGGCATACCTCGGCAGAACACCCGACGAAAAGGACAAAAAGCACTTTTTGGCAAGCAAAATTTACGTTGACTATCTGTGGACTCTGTGGGCGAAAACGAGAGTGCCTTACGACGGTGAGCCTATGGAGGACTGGGCAACGGAAAGATACACACGTCTTAAAGGCTTCATAAAAGAATATATGAGCATCAAGGGAGGAAACAAATAATGACAGCGGGAATTATTGCAGGTATTACCTGGGCAATTGCCTCTTACATTCTTACACTCGCAACGGGAATGGAAGCGTTTTCGGCAGAGTCGCTTCTGTTTGTTACTTTTATCAGCACATTCATTCACGATGCTTCATCTGCTGTCTGGGCGACAGCATACAACGGTGTCAGAGGAAATCTTAAAAACGTATGGCACGCTTTGACAAAGACGAAAAGCGGTAAATGGGTAGTCCTTGCCGCAGTCATCGGCGGTCCTGTAGGTATGACAGGCTACGTTATGGCGCTTACTTATATGGGCGCATCGGTCGGCGCTGTTGCAAGCGCTGTGTTCCCCGCAATAGGCGCAATACTTGCTTACATCTTCCTTAAAGAGAAGATGAAGTGGTATCAGTGGGTGTTCCTTATATTCACGCTTCTGGGTGTTTACGGTCTGAGCTACTCGCCCGAGCTTAATATTGAAAACTTCTGGCTCGGCCTTTTGGGTGCGGCAATGTGCGCATTCGGCTGGGGCATTGAGGCGGTCATTCTTGCAAAGTGCCTTACAGACCCCGAGGTTAAGGACGAATACGCATTGCAGATACGTCAGACAACGTCGGCGCTTACCTATGCCGTCATCATTCTTCCCGTTGTCAAGGGTTGGGGCTTTACGGCAAACCTTTTCACACCCGATACAAAATGGCTTATACCCACGATAGTTATAGCGGGACTTTTCGCAACTCTTTCCTATCTTTACTACTACAAGGCGATCTCACAGATAGGCGCATCGAAGGCTATGGCGCTCAACGTAACGTACTGCGCATGGATAGCGGTTATTCCCCTTGTACTTGTTATCTTCGGTGGTGAGATGCCGACATTCAGTGTTCTTCAGATAATATGCACCGCTGTTGTCCTTATCTGCGGTATATTTGCCGCCGCCGATTTCAAGGAAATATTCAAAAAAGGCGAATAAAATTTCAAATTGAATTTGATTCAAACCGGGCGGTCGGGAACGTCCGCCCTTTCATAAAAAAACAAAAAATGCTATTCGTCTTTGATGAATAGCATTAAATTTGAAAACGGAGATAATTATGCTGCTGTATATTGACCCCGGCACGGGGAGTATGCTTTTTACGATACTTATAGGCGTTATAGGCGCAAGTATCTTTTCTTTGAGAATGTTTTTTATCAAGTTTCGTTTCCGCCTCGGAGGAGGAAGCGCAAAGATGGATATGAACAAGATACCCGTTGTCATATTCTCGGACAACAAAAGATACTGGTCTATATTTGAGCCTGTATGCCGTGAGCTTGACAAAAGAGGGATAAATACCGTCTATATGACGATGTCGGAGGACGACCGCGCTCTTGAAAATAAATTTGAGCATATAAAGGCTGAATTTATCGGAAGCGAAAGCCGTGCGTTTATGAAGCTGAATTTTTTGAACGCTTCGATAGTGCTTTCCACAACTCCCGGTCTTGAGGTGTATCAATGGAAAAAATCAAAGCTTGCAGACTTTTATGTGCATATTCCGCATGCGGCAAGCGAAATAACACTTTACCGAATGTTCGGCATAGACTATTATGACGCCGTGCTTTTGTCGGGCGAATATCAGGCAGAGGACGTCCGTGCGCTTGAAAAGCTGAGAGGTCTTCCCGAAAAGGAGCTTGTAAAGGTAGGTATCCCCTATATGGACGAAATGGCAAAAAGACTGCAAAAAGAGGGAAGCGCTGAGCGTAAGGACGAAAAACGCACCGTGCTTTTAGCGCCGTCTTGGGGCAAAAGCGCCATTTTAAGCGTGTACGGCGGAAAAATACTCGACGTGCTTCTGAATACGGGATATAACGTAATTGTCCGTCCTCACCCGCAGTCGTTCACCTCGGAAAAGGAGATGCTCGATAAGCTGATGGCAGAGTATCCCGACAGCGACAGACTGAGCTGGAACAGAGATACGGATAACTTCAACGTACTTTCACGCTCCGATATACTTATCTCCGACTTTTCGGGTGTTATATTCGACTTTACGCTTGTTTACGACAAGCCTGTTATATATACCGATCCCGATTTCGATCTGAGTCCGTACGATGCGTGGTGGCTTGATAAGCCCCTTTGGACAGCGTCGGCACTTCCCAGAATCGGTCAAAGACTGACGGAAGAAAATATGGGCGACCTTAAAAACGTGATAGATGCCTGCCTTGAAGATCCCCGATATGCAGAGGGAAGACGGCAGGTAAAGGCGGAAACGTGGGAGCATTTCGGTGAGGGTGCCGTACGCGCGGCGGATTACATAGAACAAAAATTGAATGAACTTACAAAGAAAGGGGAGGAGAAAAAATAATGTCATTCTGGTCAATGGTTGAAACGGTGTTTTTAGGCCCGCTGAAGCTGATATTTGAAATAATTTTCAGAAACGCAAACAACATTATAGGCAATCCGGGTATCGCCATAATATTTCTGAGTCTTATGATGAACATTCTTGTCCTGCCCCTGTACAGACGGGCGGATGAAATGCAGGAGCGTTCACGTGACATCGAAGCAAAGCTTGCAAAGGGTGTTGCGCACATCAAAAAAACATTCTCGGGTGATGAGAGAATGATGATGCTGCAGACGTATTACAGACAGAATAACTACAAGCCGACAAACGCTCTTAACGGTTCTGTTTCGCTGTTACTTGAAATACCGTTTTTTATGGCAGCGTATCAGTTCCTGTCGGGACTTACGGTGCTTGACGGTGTTTCCTTCGGCCCTATCAAAAACCTCGGCGCGCCCGACGGTATGCTTGTTATCGGCGGACTTGCAATAAACGTCCTGCCTGTGCTTATGACGCTGATAAACGTCATTTCAAGCGCAATTTATTTAAAAGGCTTTCCGCTTAAAACAAAAATACAGCTTTATGCTATGGCGGGATTTTTCCTTGTGTTCCTTTATACATCGCCTGCATGCCTTGTATTCTACTGGACACTCAACAATCTTTTCTCACTTGTAAAAAATATCTTCTACAAGATAAAAAATCCTCAAAGGGTTTTGCGCATCGGTCTTTCCGTTATCGGTGCGGCGAGCCTTGTGTCGTATTTCACGGTGAACGCCGAAAGAACGGCGCTTAAAGATGCTTTGCTTGTGATTGCATTTTTGCTCCAGCTTCCGATCTTGCTTCACGTTATCAAAACGCACGTTAACATCAAGACGACGGAAAAACAGTATACACCCAACCGACTTGCATTTGTTCTCGGCGGTGTGTTTCTGACGGTGCTTTTGGGTGTGCTCATACCGTCTGCGTTTATTTCTTCCTCTGCGCAGGAGTATATCGATGCCACGCATTTCCATAATCCTCTTTGGTATATCGTCAGCACCGCTTGTATGGCAGGCGGCTTCTTCCTCGTTTGGTTCGGGGTGTTCTATTGGCTTGCAAGCCCCAAAGGAAAGGTAGTATTTGAAAGACTGATGTGGGTGCTTTCGGGTGTTACCGTTGTGAACTATATGTTCTTCGGCACAGAGATTGGTGTTATTTCCCCCACGCTTCAGTACGAAAACGGTGTCAGCTTTGAAATATTGGAGCAATGGATAAACGTGCTTGTGATCGCTGCTTTGTGCGCACTTCTCATTTTCTGCTGTATCAAATTCAAGCGTATAACATCAAGTGTGCTTTTAACAGCCATTATTGCTGTCGGCGGTATGTCGGCGGTCAACGTGTCGGCAATAAACACTTCTGTAAATGAAGTATCGGCTGACAATGATTCTGTCCCCGATTTCACGCTTTCCAAAAACGGCAAAAACGTCATCGTAATTATGCTTGACCGTGCAATGGGACAGTACGTGCCGTATATGTTCGCCGAAAAGCCTGAGCTTCGTGAGATGTTTGCGGGCTTCACATACTACAAAAACACGATTTCATTCGGCGGTTATACGAACTTTGCAACTCCCGCTTTGCTCGGCGGCTACGAGTATACTCCCGTTGAGCTTAATAAGAGAGATAAAGAAACCCTTGTTTCAAAGCACAACGAGGCTTTGAAGGTTATGCCCGTGCTGTTTGATAAAAACGGCTACGACGTAACGGTATTTGACCCTGTTTACGCAAATTACAAGTGGATTCCCGACCTTACCGTGTTTGAGGAATATCCCGAAATCGATGCCTATATCACAAAGGGCAGATTCGGTGCGCTTTCGCAAAAGGAAAAGGTCATAGAAGACAATCACCGTAATTTCTTCTGCCTCAGCTTTATGAAATGTATGCCCTTGTTCTTCCAGCCGTCTGTATACGGTGACGGACTTTACAATCAGGTCGAGTCCGATTTTGAGCAGGGCAACACCACAAGCCAGACCATACACGATATGTCAACGGCAGAGGGACTTTATGCGCCGTTTATGCAGTCGTATGAGGTTCTTGAAAATATGATAGGAATGACGAATGTCACAGATGAAGCAAAAAACACGTTTTTGTTTATGACAAACGATTCCACGCACGAGCCTGCGCTTTTGCAAACGCCCGATTACGTTCCTCAGATGGAGGTCGATAACACCGAATACGATGAAGCGCACAAGGACAGATTTACGGTTGACGGCATTGAAATGACCGTTGACAGCACATTTGAAATGAGTCATTACCACATAAATATGGCATCAATGCTCCGCCTCGGCAAGTGGCTTGACCACCTTAAAGCGCAGGGCGTTTATGATAACACGAAAATAATCATCGTTGCCGACCACGGACGAAATTTAAAACAGATAGATGAGCTTCAGTACGGCGAGATAGATGCAGAATTTTACTATCCCCTGTTTATGGTAAAGGACTTCGACAGCCGTGAGTTTACCGTGTCGGAGGAGTTTATGACGAATGCCGATGTACCTGTCATCGCAACAGACGGACTTATCGAAAACCCCGTGAATCCGTTTACGGGAAACAAGATAACGAGTGACGAAAAAACAGCTCACGAGCAGTTTATCATCGTATCCGACACATACTCTACGGGTAAAAATAACGGCAATACGTTTTTGCCTGCACGCTGGGCAAGTGTCAAGGACAATTTGTGGGATAAAAACAACTGGACGTTCTACGATGAAGAAACCGTGCTTACGGAGCATAAAGCGCCGTAAGGACTGCAACGGAGAGATTATATGAATTACGTACTTTTAACAGCTCTCGGTGTCGGAGGCTCGACCGCCGTCGGCGCACTCATAGGGCTTATTTTCAAAAAAACATCGCATAAATTCAATGATATCATTCTTTCGTTTGCCGCAGGAGTAATGCTGTCGGCGGCGGTGCTCGGACTTATCATTCCGTCGCTTGAGCACGGAGGCAGGTTCTCGCTTTTAATAACCGTCATCGGTATTTTCTCGGGTGCATTTTGTCTTAATCTCATTGATAAGATAGTTCCGCACTTACATAAAATGACGGGTGTTGACATAGAAGCACATCCCGACAAAACAGAACAGCTGAGCAAGGTACTGCTTTTTGTAATTGCCATAGCGATACACAATCTGCCCGAGGGTATTGCCGCAGGTGTCGGCTTCGGCACGGGCGACATATCGCAGGCGTTGACTGTGGCGGGCGGTATTGCGCTTCAGAACATACCCGAGGGTATGGTCATAATTGCGCCGATGTTAGCATCGGGGATAAACACAAAAAGGACACTCGGTATTGCGCTTCTGACAGGCGCTGTTGAGGTCGTGGGAACGTTTTTGGGTTATTTTGCGGTAAGCATTTCCGCTTCTGTATTGCCCTTTGCGCTTGCGTTTGCGGGCGGTACGATGCTTTATGTCATAAGCGACGAAATGATACCCGAAACACACGCTCACGGATGTGAAACGGGCGCAACGTATACGCTTTTACTCGGCTTTTGCGTGATGCTCGTGTTTGATGTTCTTTTAGGTTAAAATATGGATATTAAAATTATTTATGAGGATAAGCACCTGCTTTTGTGCGAAAAGCCCGCAGGCACTCCGTCACAGCCCGATATGTCGGGACTTTGTGACGTTTTGACACAGCTTTCGGAAAAGTACCGTGATGTGAAGCTCATTCACAGACTCGACATTCCGACAGGCGGTGTTATGGTCTACGGTAAAAATGCGCAAAGCGCAGGAAAACTGTCGGCGCTTGTGCAGTCGCACGACGCAGACGGCAATGACGGAATGGCGAAAACTTATCTTGCCGTTTTATCACGTGAGCCTGACTTTGACGAGGGCGAGCTTTGTGACCTTTTGTTCCACGACAAGCAGAAAAACAAATCGTTTGTTACGGATTCTGTCCGCAAGGGCGTCAAACAAGCAAGACTTATATGGAAAAAGCTCGCTGTAAGCGATGACGGACACACGCTCATTTCCGTTACGCTTTTGACGGGCAGAACGCACCAGGTGCGTGTGCAGTTTGCCTCACGAGGTTATCCATTGTGCGGTGACGGAAAATACGGAAGCGGTGAAAAATGCCCGTTTATCGCCCTTTGGTCGCACAGCCTTTCATTCGTTCATCCGTTTACGAAGAAGAAAATAAAAGCAGTAAGTGCCCCGCACGATATTTTCCCTTGGGATTTGTTTGATGTAAAATAACGGCACACGTGTCGATATTCGCCCGCGTACTCGATATGCCCTTCGTGCTCGATATGTCTTTGCAGACTCGATATGTGCTTCGCACGAGAAACGGCAAATTAAATAACACTTGTCAAAAAGGCGGAGAGTATAGAAATATTCTCCGCTTTTTAAATTGCTCTGTATTTGATAAACGGCTGTTTATCAAATTTTTAATATATTTTTTGTGTTACAGGTTGAAATTTACAAAAAAATTTGGTAGTATAATGAAAAAGTATAAGTTTATTTTTATACTTTTCGGGAAAAATATATCAAACACTTACGAGGTTTATGTATGAAAATAACGAATGATATAAAATATGTCGGTGTAAACGACCGAAAGACAGACCTTTTTGAAGGTCAGTATAAAATACCGTCGGGAATATCGTATAATTCTTACGTTATACTTGACGAAATAACGGCTGTTGTTGATACGGTCGATGCCCAATTCACGCACGAATGGCTCGATAATATACAGAATGCTTTGGGAGAAAAAACACCCGAATTTCTTATCGTACAGCATATGGAGCCTGACCACTCCGCCAACATAATGAATTTCATCAAGGCATACCCCGATGCAAAGATAGTTTCATCTGCAAAGGCATTTGTAATGATGAAAGGATTTTTCGGCACGGATTTTGAGGAAAGACAGTATGTTGTGGGCGAGGGGGACACGCTTTGCCTCGGTAAGCACACGCTCACATTCGTGACAGCGCCGATGGTGCATTGGCCCGAGGTCATTGTAACATACGATGCGTATGATAAGGTGCTGTTTTCAGCAGACGGCTTCGGTAAGTTCGGCGCGCTTGATGCAAACGAGGCGTGGGAGGACGAGGCAAGACGTTATTACATCGGCATCGTCGGCAAGTACGGCGCACAGGTGCAGGCGCTTCTGAAAAAAGCGTCCTCGCTTGACATTGAAATAATATGCCCCCTGCACGGCCCCGTTTTAACGGAAAATCTCGGTAAGTATATCGAGCTTTACAATACCTGGTCAAGCTACCGTGCCGAGGAGGAGGGAATCGTGATTGCCTACACCTCCGTATACGGCAACACAAAAAAGGCTGTAATGCAGCTTGCGGATAAGCTCAATTCGCTCGGCTGTCCCAAAACTGTCGTTTACGACCTTGCAAGATGCGATATGGCATCTGCTGTTGCGGATGCGTTCAAGTACAGCAAGCTCGTGCTTGCCACAACAACTTATAACGCTGAAATATTCCCGTTTATGCGTGAGTTCATAAACCACCTGACGGAGCGTAATTTCCAAAGCAGAACGGTTGCGTTCATCGAAAACGGAAGCTGGGCGCCTCTTGCGGCAAAGGTTATGAAGAAAATGCTTGAAAACAGCAAAAATCTGATATATACCGACACGACTGTGAAGATAATGTCCTCCCTCAATGCCGACAGCAAAAAACAGCTTGAAGACCTTGCAGGTGAGCTTTGCCGTGAATATTCCGCACTTTTGGGCGACAAGGCTGACAAAAACGATCCGACGGCGCTGTTCAATATCGGATACGGTCTTTACGTTGTTACCTCAAACGACGGCAAAAAGGATAACGGACTTATCGTAAATACGGTAACGCAGGTTACAAACACTCCCAACCGTGTGGCGGTGACGATAAACAAGGATAACTATTCGCACCACGTAATTATGCAGACGGGTGTTATGAATATAAACTGCCTGACGGTAGATGCGCCGTTCAAGGTGTTTGAAACATTCGGCTTCCAAAGCGGAAGAAACGTCGATAAATTTGCAAACTGCGAGCCGCTTCGCTCGGACAACGGCCTTGTTGTACTGCCGAGATATATTAATGCGTTTATGTCGCTTAAAGTTGAGCAGTATATCGACCTTGACACGCACGGAATGTTTATATGCTCCGTTGTTGAGTCAAGAGTAATATCCGACAGAGAAACAATGACCTACACGTATTATCAGAATAACGTAAAGCCCAAGCCCAAGACAGAGGGCAAAAAAGGATATGTATGTAAAATATGCGGTTACGTTTACGAGGGAGATACGCTTCCCGATGATTTCGTATGCCCGCTTTGTAAGCACGGCGCCGCTGATTTTGAACCTATAAAATGATATAAAGGAGAAAAAACCATGAAAAAGTATGTATGTGATGTATGCGGATGGGAATATGATGAAGAAGCAGGCTCTCCCGAAAACGGAATTGAGCCCGGCACAAAGTTCGAAGACCTTCCCGACGATTTTGTATGCCCCCTTTGCGGTGTCGGCAAGGACAGCTTCAGCGAGGCGTGAGGTGTGATATGAAACAGAGATTTTTAAGATGTGCGCATTGCGGAAATATCGTCGGTGTCGTAAAGGACACAGGCGTGCCTATGATGTGTTGCGGTGAAAGAATGGGTGAGCTTGTACCGGGTGAGGTTGATGCATCCGTTGAAAAGCACGTGCCCGTTTTCACGGTTGACGGAAATAAAGTATACGTTGTGGTGGGGGATGTCGAGCATCCGATGACCCCTGACCACTACATAGAATGGATATCCATACAGACAAAAATGGGCAATCAGAGAAAGGCGCTCAGCCCTGAGCAAAAGCCTGCGGCTTGCTTCTCGATCTGCGAAAACGATGAGGTTGAAGCTGTTTATGCTTACTGTAATCTCCACAGCCTCTGGATGGCTGAAAATAAGATAGAACCCGTGTGCGATCTTCCGCCCGTAAATACTGACACGGACGAAAACTATACGGTGTGCCATTGCAATAACGTAAAGTATTTTGATATTCTTGATGCTGTTCACGGCTCAAAATCCCTCGACAGCCTCTTGGCGCTTTTTGAAAACGTCAAGAACACAACGCACTGCTCAACGGGCTGCGGCGGCTGCTACGGCAGAGTAATAAATATCATTTCCGACGTTATGAACGGAAAGAAATAATACAGCTTAAATATTGATCTGTGATTGA
>JAZKZC010000002.1:0-4111 GCA_045612465.1 Eubacteriales bacterium | reverse complement strand
AATATGTGCACCTTGCAGTTGACGAAGTCAACTGCCGGTGTATCGTTCCGATACACCTCGCCCGTGGGCGGCAGGCATAGCCATGTAGTTGGCAAAGCCAACTACGGTAGTTCGCAACTCGTTGCGAACTACATGGGATTGGGCAGGCGCACCGTTAACAACCCCCGAATGAAATGAGCGAAAATGGGATTGAAGCGGGATGTCGAGGGCGCCATCCCCTACGGTACCACCTCGAATGGAGTAAAATATATTTCCGTTAGGAAATATGGACCCCTTGCCTGCGGGGCAGTCCTGCGGACTGTGGGGGCGCAGGCGGGGTGCAGGTGTCACGTTGAAGTTAATGAAAACGAACCCATTAATTTGTAGGGGTCGGCGCCTCGACGACCCGAATGAAATAAACAAAAACGGGATTAAACCTCATCCACCGCAAGCAGTAGTTGACCTCGTCAACTACAAGAAACGGCGGGAGTAAACCCCCCGCCCTACAACACCACCTCGAATGGAGTAAAATATATTTCCGATATGAAATATGCACCCCTTGCCTGCGGGGCAGTCCTTCGGACTGTGGGGGGCGCAGGCGGGGTGCAGTTATCACGTTGAATCATATTAACAAAATAAATTTAAAAGGGGCGCTTCGCACCCTTTATTTTGTCCCATGTGGAACAAATGCGCCATATTTTTGCGCCGTCTTTTAATATCATCCGCACAGCGGATAATATTAAAAAAAAGGGGCGCTTCGCACCCCTTATTTTGTCCCATGTGGAACAAATTGCGCTATGTTGTCGCGCAAATTTTAATACCGCCCACTGCGCGGACGGTATTAAAAAAGGGTACACTGCACCCTTTCATTTGTTCCATGTGGAACAAATGCGCCATATTTTTGCGCCGTCTTTTAATATCATCCGCACAGCGGATAATATTAAAAAGGGGTGCACTGCACCCCCATTTGTTCCACGTGGAACATTAAATTCTCATTACAAGCTCACGGGTAACCTCGTTATACGCTTCGGCACATTTGCTTCTGCCGTCGTAATACTGTATAGGCTCGCCGTAGCTGGGCGCTTCGGATAAGCGCACGCTTCTCGGTATCATCGTTTTGAAAAGCTTATCGGAATAGAACTTTTTAAGCTCGTGCAAAACCTCCGCCGAAAGGTTAAGTCTGCCGTTATACATTGTTATAAGGATTCCCGTCAGGTCGAGAGTGGGATTGAAACGCTTTTTGACCTCGCGAATCGTTATCATAAGCTGTGTGAGCCCCTCAAGAGAGAAATATTCGCACAGCATCGGAACGATAACTCCGTTTGATGCGCCGAGCGCGTTGAGCGTCAGAAGACCGAGCGACGGCGGACAGTCGATTATTATGTAATCGTAGCTGTCCTTCACCTTTTCAAGCGCCGTTTTCAAACGGCTTTCACGGTTTTCAATGTCAACAAGCTCAAATTCAGCACCTGCGAGAGTTATGTTTGACGGTAAAATATCAAGATTTGTAAAAGCAGTTTTTGTAACTGCGTTTTGCACCTCTGCGCGCGCTATCAGTACGTCGTAAGATGAAGTCTTTATCTGCTTTTTGTTAAGTCCGACACCGCTTGTCGTATTTCCCTGCGGATCAAGGTCAACAAGAAGTGTTTTCTTGCCCATCTGACCGAGAGCGGATGCAATGTTTATTGCCGACGTCGATTTACCGACACCGCCCTTCTGGTTGGCAAATGAAATTATCTTTCCCATTATTTTTTACCCTTTTTGATTATCTTTTTCGGGCACTTCTCGGCGCATTTGCCGCAATCTGTGCATTTTGTATAATCTATCTTCGCTACGTTGTCGGAAACGGTAATAGCACCCGATTCACACGCTTTTTCGCACAGCTTACAGCCGATACAGCCTGCATCGCAGTAAGTTCTTGTAACTGCGCCTTTATCAAGAGAGGAGCATCCGACGTGGTATTTTGCCTCGAACGGCACCAGCTTTATGAGGTTTTTCGGGCAAAACGCGGCGCAAACACCGCATCCTGCGCATTTTTCATAGTCAACTACGGCAACGCCGTTTTTGATTTTAATTGCATCGAATCGGCAATGCTTCACGCACGAGCCGAGTCCGACACAGCCGTTGGGGCACATTTTGTCACCGCATCCGAGCTTTGCCGCGGCGCTGCAGTCTGCCTCGCCCTCGTAAATATACTTCTTTACAACCAAGCCGTGAACGCCCGAGCACATAACCTGCGCCCTCATTCTCACAGGCGCTTCGGCTTCAACGCCCATAATTTCGGCTATTTTCTCGGCGGTTTCTTTGCCTCCGACGGGACAAGCGTTCGGCTTTGCCTCACCGCTTACGATTTTTTCGGCAAGGTCACCGCAACCCGAAAATCCGCATCCGCCGCAGTTAGCGCCGGGCAGACATTCTTTGATTTGGTCAACACGCGGGTCCGTTTTTACTTCAAATACCCTTGAAGCCACCGACAACAGCACACCGAACAGTGCGCCAAGTCCCACAAAACATAAGAAAGCGTATAAAATATTCATTTTTTACCTCCTTATGTAAAGCTTATTCCCGAAAATCCGGAAAATACCATGGCGATAAGTCCTGCCGTAATAAGCGCAATCGGCGTACCCTTGAACGCTTCGGGAACGTCTGCGTATTTCAGCTTTTCTCGTATGCCTGCGAATATAAGCACGGCAAGCGTAAAGCCGACGGCGGCTGAAAAGCCGAACACGACCGACTCAATAAACGAATAACCGTTTGAAATATTGAGAAGCGCCGCGCCCAAAACAGCACAGTTTGTTGTGATAAGAGGTAAAAAGATACCGAGCGACGAATAAAGTGCAGGCACGTTTTTCTTCAAAAACATTTCGATAAACTGCACAAGTGATGCAATTACAAGGATAAATGCAATCGTTTGCAGATATTCAAGTCCGAGCGGAACGAGCATAAAGTGGTAAACCACCCACGTTACCGCAGAGGAAAGCGTCATAACGAATATGACCGCAAAGCCCATACCGAGCGATTTGTCGATTTTGTCCGACACGCCCAAAAACGGGCAGATACCCATAAACTTGATGAAAATGAAGTTTTCGGTAAGTATCGCCGCAAGCATTATCATAAGTATTTCAGCCATCAGATAATTACCTCCTCACCGTCATCTTCTATGTTTTTTTCTGATTTTTTCTTATTTTCAAGCGTTTTTTTGATTTTTTGTACCGCCGCTATCACCGCGCCGAGCGTCAGGAACGCACCGGGAGCCATTATAAATATAGTCGCGTGAAGCGCCTCGGGGAGCAGTACGATGCCGAATATCGAGCCTGCGCCGAGCAATTCTCTTATGCAACCCACGATAAACAGCGCGCCCGTGAAGCCAAGACCTGTGGCAATACCGTCGATAAACGATGAAAATACGGTATTTTTCGAGGCAAACGCTTCGGCTCTCGCCAGAATTATGCAGTTTACGACGATAAGCGGAATGAATATTCCGAGTGAGTCGTAAAGGTCAACCAGATACGCTTTCATCAACAGCTCAATCGCCGTTACAGCGCCCGAAATGATTACTATGTACGATGCGATACGCACCTGACTTGGTATTATTTTCCTTAAAAGGGATATTATAACATTTGACAGTATCAACACCGCAGTCGCCGCAAGTCCCATACCGAGGGCATTTTTTGCGCTCGTCGTCGTTGCAAGAGTCGGACACATACCGAGCACCTGAATGAATGTGGGGTTATTCAGTATGGCGGCATCCTTGAATTGTTTTATTATTTTATTCATTTGCTCCGCCTCCCTGTCCGTTTATTTTTGCTACTGCCTCAAGGCACGCGTCGATTCCCGACTGCACACCGTTTGAGGAAATTGTCGCACCCGAAATTATATCAGCCTTTTCACCGAGGGAAAGTCCCTTAAAACCGTCTGTGTACTGCGGTTTTGTGATGTTCTGACCGAGTCCGGGCGTTTCCGATGTTGCCGAAACGATGACGACGGATATTATCTTTCCGTCGGCGCCTATTCCGACCATCATATTGATGCCGTCGGAGCCGTAGCCTTTGGCTGTAACGTCAACGGCATAGCCGTACGTATCGGCTGTCGTTATCCTGTAAAGTGCATTTATTTTTTCGTCAAACTCTCC
>JAZKZC010000001.1:0-6211 GCA_045612465.1 Eubacteriales bacterium | reverse complement strand
TGTATCTTCAACTCCGCACTATATACTTTGTTTTTGTGCGATCTTCTTTGCATAAAAATAACCCCCTTATTGTAGTCTTGAAAACTTTTTGTTTTTTCAAGTGTCTACTCTAAGGGGATTATATCACAAATGAATCGGCTGTTATTTTTACTTTTTGCTTTCGGTATCTACCCACTCGATGAATTTGTAGCTGTCGAGTATCTGAAAATATTTTGCAAGTCGGGGATAAAGCGGTTCTGCCTTTTCTGCAAATTTTTCTTTTACCCTTTCGCCGAGCGATGTGATGTCGTCACGTCCGTCTGAAATCAACCAGACGAAGCTTCCGAATTCATCGAGGTGTATATAGCTTATTTTCGGCTTTTTGAAAAGCTTTTGCGCTATTTTATTGAACACACCTTTATTTTCTATATTGAGCGTTACGATACCGTCTTCTTCCGTGAAGTCCATACCCGTTTTTCTTTTGGGTATTCTGTCAAGATAATTTCCCTCTTGTTTCTTTTTCTTCATTATTTACGCTTTTTGAGAAGTGAAAACTTCAAAACACTTAAAATGATAAGACCGAATACAACGAGGCTTACGATGTTACCGACAGGCTCAGAAAATCCAAGCTTGCCCGAAATGTCTATTTTACCGTCAATGCCTATTATTGCAAGCACCGCAAGGATAATACCTACAAGGCCCTCGCCTGCGATCATACCCGAGCAGAAAAGAATACCGTCGCTGATGATAGCGCCCTTCTTTTCTTCGTCCTTCTTCATCTTGTCAAATATAAGTCTTACGACACCGCCTGCCATAATGCAAACGGAAAGGTGGATGGGAAGGTATACACCGATTGCAAAAGGAAGCACGGGAATACCGATAATTTCAACGGCAATACCGATAAATGCACCGATGAACACGAGTCCCCAAGGCAGATTGCCTTCCATAACACCCTCGACGATCATCTTCATAAGTGTCGCCTGAGGAGCTGCAAGCGCATCTGTACCGAAGCCCCATGCGCTGTCAAGCAGGTAAAGCGTACCGCCGATAGCAAGCGCCGATGCAATAACACCGATAATCTCACCTATCTGCTGTTTTTTGGGTGTTGCGCCGAGAAGATAACCTGTTTTAAGGTCTTGTGACGTATCGCCCGAGATCGCCGCAACGATACAAATGATAGAGCCTATTGCAATAGCGCTGCACATACCTGCAGCACCGTTCATGCCCGTCATTTTAAGAATGATCGTAGCAATAAGAAGCGTTGCAATAGCCATACCCGAAACAGGGTTGTTACTGCTTCCGACAAGTCCTACCATACGGGAAGAAACCGATGATAACTACTATAACTGCGCCCAAAAGTGAAACGGGAACAGCGGGAACGAGCCACATAACAAGAGCAAGCGCAAGAACAGCGATAAATACGATCTTGATGCTGATATCCTTGTCCGTTCTGAGCGCACCTGCGGAAGCGCCGCTGTTTTTCATTGACTTCATCGCGCCCGCAAAGGTGGAAACGATTATAGGAAGCGATTTGATAAGGCTGATTACACCGCCTGCCGCCAGAGCGCCTGCGCCGATATAGCGCACATAAGTGCTCCAGATGCCTGCCGCACCGCCTGCGGCGAAAATCTCACCGACCGTCTGCGTACCGGGATATATTACTGTGCTTTCACCAAACATAACTATCATAGGAATGATAACAAGCCAGCTGAGTATACCGCCCGACAGCATATATGCGGATATTTTCGGACCGCATATATAACCGACGCTCATTACAGCGGGGTATATCTGTGTGCCGATAGCGCCCGAAAAGCCTTTGATAGCAAACGTGATCTCACCTGCGCAAAACTTAAGTCCGTCAATGATGAACTTGAATGCCGCCGCAATACCCATACCTGCAAAGACTGTGGACGCATTAGCGCCGCCCTCTTCACCCGCAAGGAGAACTTCGGCGCAAGCCGTTCCCTCGGGATACGGAAGCACACCGTGCTCCTTAACGATAAGTGCGTTACGAAGCGGTATCATAAAGAATACACCCAAAAGTCCGCCGATGAGGGCGATGAGTGTTATTTCGACAATACTCGGCTTTTCCATTGTTCCCTCTGCGGCCCACAGGAACAGCGCAGGGAGTGTGAATATAGCGCCTGCGGCAACGGATTCGCCCGCAGAGCCGATAGTTTGTACAATATTGCTTTCAAGAATAGAGTTTTTGCGCATTATCACACGGATAACGCCCATTGCGATAACCGCCGCAGGAATAGATGCTGACACCGTCATACCGACACGAAGACCGAGGTAAGCATTTGCCGCACCGAATATGATAGCAAGCAAAATACCCATTATGATCGACGTTAAGGTAAACTCAGGTGTGATCTTTTCCGCGGGAATGTACGGTTTAAATTCCTTTTGATCTTTCATAGAGTTCTCCATTTATTATATTTATTCGATTTATTATATCAAAATACACCTTTTATTTCAATAAGTAATATGGATTTGTTACGAAATATTAATAATAACTTGCACAAAATACAGTATACACCAAAGCAAATTCTAAATATATGCACAACAAATCACACACACTCAACGGGTTGCCAGGCAAACGGGAGAAGGTCGCGCACACTCACCTTTACAAGATTGTCTTCGTCATCCTTTACGATAACTTTTATATCGGGGCAGTAATCGTAAAGCATCTGACGGCAATTACCGCAGGGAGAGATAACGTAGTCCTTCTGCTTGTCGTGAACGGCAACTATCGTGTCAAACTCACGCTCGCCTGCCGATATTGCGATACCGACCGTGATATATTCAGCACATGAGCCGTGAATACCGTCACAGTTGACACCGCTGTATAATTTGCCGTTTTTGCAAAGGAGCGCACAGCCGACGGTGTGGTTGTATACCCCGTCGTCGAAATTCTTTTCAAGAACCTCCAGCGCCGTATTTATAAGTTTTTTATCGGTTTCATTCAAAGGATACTTTTTCATATTATACCACCTACAATAATATTACAGTCGATTTAAAATATTTTTCTTGAAAATACGTTTGTTGTTTTATTTCTTCGGCAGTAAACACCGTGCCGTGCGGTACTGCCACCCATTTTTCTTCCACGTCATCCTCGCGGTGTATCACGGCAATTATTTCCCCGATAAATTCTTCAAGCGGTTCGTCAACGCCTAAAATATAAACGTCCTGTTCTTCCCCGTCGGGTGCCTTAACACCGTCAATATATCCGTAATTGACGGGATATATCAAATCGGGATACATCGGATGTGCAGAACCCATAGTTCTGTCAACCGTTATTTTAACTGTTTTATACACGGAATAACTCCTTAATAATCGATATTTTGATTATTATATCATACAAGGGACAGTTTTTCAAGCCTGCGGTATGTTTCGAAAAAAAATCACGTGAACCCTCTTGACAATCACGTGACCGTGTGATATAATAATCCCAAGAAATGAGGGCGGAGGTGATGACGTGGCAACGTACCCGGGAACAACGATAGAAACACTTTGTATACAAAAAAACAGCTCGAAAATTCTGTTTGAGGGCATCTTTGCCGCAGGCGGTATCACAATGTCACAAATTTCCAACATGACGGGACTTGAACCGCACGTCATTCAGAACTGGGTAAAACGCAGATTCTTGTCATCGCCCGTCAAAAAGCTTTATTCAAGCGAACAGCTTGCGAGGATCTTAATAATAAATATGCTTCGTGAAAGCTTACATCTTGAATCGATATGCAGTCTTATCGACATTATCGCAGGTGAGCCTGACGATAAGACCGATGACCTCATAGGCGATGCGGAGCTTTATCACAGATATGTGAATATGACAGCAGAAGACGGTATCGGTCTTTTCAGCAAAGACGATATTCAAAGGCGAGCCGAGCTTGCAGCAGAGGATTTTGAAGAAAAAAGCGCAGGCGACCGCAAGAAGCTTATAAAAATTCTGCTTATAATGTACTATGCGCACGAATCCTCAAAGCTGAAAGACACCGCAAGGGAGATTCTTTCTTCCGTTTTTTAATTATAACACCTCATTCAAGAAAGGAAAACTTATATGCTTACCGATTGGTGGAACACATTAAGTCTGTCATCGCAAATATTTTACTGTATTGCACTTCCCTCAACGCTGGTGCTTATAATCCAGACAGTTCTTTTGTTTTTGGGCATCGAAAACGATACCGATATTGACATTGACACCCCCGACATGGAAACGGGCGACGGGGTTTTCGGCACGCACGGCGACATTGACGACGCTTCGGGCGTTGAGCTTTTGCACATATTCTCCCTGCGCGGCATCATCGCATTTTTCGTTGTATTCGGTTGGGTAGGCGTCGCTATGCAGGCATCGGGGATACATTTGGCAATAACGCTTCCTGTGGCATTTATAAGCGGTGCGGCAATGATGCTTTTTATCGCTTATTTATTCAAGACTGTTATGAAGCTGAAAAGCGACGGCACATCAGATAACCGCAACGCACTCGGAACCGCAGGCAGGGTGCATCTTACAATTCCTCCGTCACGCACGGGCGAAGGCAAGGTACATATTATGCTTCAGGGTTCGTACGTTGAAAGAAACGCAGTTACCGATGAAAGTGAGTCTATACCGACAGGCTGTGAGATAATCGTGGTCGGAACAAGCGGGCAGACAGACCTCATCGTTAAACGTAAATAAATTTTAAAGGAGAAAAATTATGACTTCAGAAGTAATTTACCTAATTTGTGCGGTTGTACTTATCGTACTTTCGTTCATCATCTGGATATGCTCCAGATACAGAAAATGTCCGTCTGACAAGATAATGGTCGTTTACGGTTCTATCGGTAAGAACAAGGACGGCACGAACAGAAGCGCAAAATGTATCCACGGCGGTGCGGAATTCGTTATTCCCGTATTCCAGTCGTATGCGTATCTCGACCTGACGCCCATTTCGATTCAGGTAGACCTTAAAAACGCACTTTCAAAGCAGAATATCCGTATAGACGTTCCCTCAAGATTTACCGTAGGTATTTCAACGGAGCCCGGTGTTATGCAGAATGCGGCTGAACGCCTCCTCGGCTTACAGCTTTCCGAAATTCAGGAGCTTTCAAAAGATATCATCTTCGGTCAGTTAAGACTTATCATCGCTACGATGGACATTGAGGAGATCAATACAAACCGTGACAAGTTTTTGGCGGCTGTCAGCGACAACGTTGAAACAGAGCTTAAAAAGATCGGTTTAAGACTTATCAACGTAAACGTTACGGACATCAGCGACGAGTCGGGATATATTGCGGCTCTCGGTAAGGAAGCGGCGGCTAAAGCCATCAACGATGCGAAAAAAAGCGTTGCCGAGCAGGACAGAGAGGGTTCTATCGGCGAAGCAAACGCCAAAAAGGAACAGAGAATTGAAGTTTCCAAGGCTGATTCACTTGCCATAGAGGGTGAAAACGAAGCCAAGATGAAGATTGCAATGTCCGAAGCGGCTCTTAAAGAAAAGGAAGCCGAAGCTCTGAAAATTGCAACGACGGCGGAAAAAACGCAGGCGGCTAAAGCGCTCGAAGAATCCTATGCGGCTGAGCAAGCGGCTGAAAAGGCAAGACGTGACAAGGAACAGGCAACGCTTGAAGCCGACATTATCGTAAAAGCGGAAGCCAAAAAGCGTGAAATGGAGCTTGCCGCAGAAGCAGAAGCCGAGCAGATACGCCGCAAGGCGCAGGGTGAAGCCGACGCTATCTACGCTAAAATGGAAGCGCAGGCAAGAGGTGCCGAGGAAATACTCAAAAAGCAGGCGGCAGGTTTTGCTGAGATCGTAAAATCAGCAGGCGGAGATACGGAAGCCGCACTCAAGCTTCTTATTGCAGATAAACTCGAAGACCTCATGCGTGTTCAGGTCGATGCCGTTAAGAACATCAAGATAGACAAGGTGACGGTATGGGACGGCGGACAGAACGGTGACGGAAAGACATCTACCGCAAACTTTATTTCGGGTATGATGAAATCAGTTCCTCCGCTTGATGAAGTATTCGCAATGGCAGGAATGCAGCTCCCTTCCATTTTAGGTCAGAAGCTTCCCGAAGAAAAGGAAGAAGAAAAGACTGAAATTGCCGATACAGACGTTGAAGCAACCGAAGAATAAAATAATTAATGTCCTGCTTAAGTTTTACGCTTGAGCAGAACATTAATTGTATGACTTTGAAGACTCATATCGGTAATGAAATCGGTCGCTTTCGCTCACGGTGAAATAAT